>SUVV01000017.1 GCA_015061805.1 Lentisphaerota bacterium
GGGCGGCTCCGTCTGCATCCGATATATATACTGTAACTCAAAATACAACCGCTGAATAATTCAAAGGAGTGTAATTTATGGAAAAAAGTCTCTGCCATGGCAGAGTGAAGTTGTACAACTTCACTCTGCCATGGCAGAGTGAAGTTGTACAACTTCACTCTTATCGAACTTCTTGTAGTCATCGCCATTATCGCCATTCTTGCGGCGATACTGCTGCCGGCTCTGCAGAGCGCCCGTGAACGCGCCAGAGGAATCGGGTGTCTCAATAATCTCAAGCAGATCAGCGGAGTTTTCAACACTTACAGTGATTCATTCGATGATATCGTGCCGCCTTATGAGTTTTTCCGTCCGCCCGGCACCGGCAGCGGCAGTACGATCCACTGGCTTGCTACTGACAGTTGGTTCGTCCGTCAGATCAATGCCGGAGCTACGACTGCCAATTATCCGCAGGCATTTACCTGTCCGTCTGCAATAAAGTCCAATTTGAGCTGGAAACATTTTGCTATGCCGTGGGGCGCAAGTTTTTCTGCGTACTATGACAACAAGCCGGATACTGCCGGTTGGTGCAAAAAACGTGGCATGTTCAAGAATATTTCCAAGGTGGTACAGGCGATCGATTCCAACGGACAGACCAGTTATGATTCACAGAATACGGCGTACTTTATTCGGGGCGGAACCAGTTTGCGTCTGTCCTGGAGGCACAAAAAAATGATCAATGCCATTGCCATGGATGGACATGCGGTTACAGTCAGTGAATTGATCAAAACCGGGGGACGTTATGTCGTTTCCCAGCAGCGCCATTTGCCGTGACCGGTTTCGGCAGTGTAATAATTTCAGGAAAGTCGTATTATGAAAAGAGCAGGAGTGTTGTCTTTTTTTCTGGCGGCAAGTTCACTTTTTGCCGCTGCAGAAATTCCCTTTGAACGGCAGTTCTACCAGAGTGAAATGATCACCGGTTCCCGTCCCCGGCAGACGCCGCATACCTTGATCTACGGACGGATCCAGCCTTATAACCTTTATGGAAATTATCTGGACAAATGGATCGACCGTCCGCTCTATCACAATGCCGCGTGGCGTACTGAAGTTGATGGTGTGGTCAAGGCATTTCATCAGGATATGCGCGCCGCCATGGAGTATGAGATCGAAGGTTTCACTATGCTGGGTAATGCCTACGGGACCCGTTACCGGGATGCGTTGAGACTCATCGGTAAAAATCCTCCGGTGCCCGGATTCAAATTTATGCCGGGGATGGGATGGCGGCCGACTCCCGGCGAACGGGATTTCAACAACTTCAAATCGGCTTTTGAAAGCAAACTTACTCCGCGCATCAACGGGAAAGTTCCCTTTTTCAGTTACGGCAACGCGACATATCAGGCGGTGAAAAGTTACCGTGAATTCATGAAAAAAAATAATTGGCAGGATTCATTGCTTTTCGGCGGTATCTGGCTGGATGTCTACAACAAATACCGCAACGGCATCCTCCCGGCGGAACACCTCGCTAATGCCCGCAAAGCCCTTGAAGCCCGTTTGGGATATCTCGATGGTGTTATACTTACCAACAGCCATATGTACCGCAATCCTGCCAAAGATTACTTCCTGTCGGTGAAATTCTACCCTGACCTGGATAAGAAATATCTGGCGCCGATGTTCGAAAAAGTTTTCTCTGATCCGAAGTTTGCCGGCAAATTGCTCGGATTCAATGTCCGGCATTGTTATGTCGGGCACATGAGCGGTGTCGTCGAAGCCGAGCAGGGAACTCTTCAGCTCCGCGAAGCTATCGATACCGCCATGCTCTACAATCCCGATATTATTTCGCTGGTGGAGTGGAATGAAGCCAATGAAAATACCTCATTCCAGCCCACTGTTCTGAACGGTAAAGTGCTGATGCGGCTCGTCCGTTACTATTCCCGCTTTTTCAAGGGACAGAAAGCCGCTCCCCTTGCCGGAGATGATACCTCTATTCCGCCGCTTGCCGTTTCGGTCAGGCGGACGGTGAAACTCGGTGAGATGTACCGTCTCGAATTGCTCAATATCCCCGATGTGGAACAAAGTGAAAAATATTCGGTCAAGGCGAAACTGGTCAATGAAAATAATCAGGTGATTCTGGAACTTCCTCCGGAAACTTTTGACCGGAGCAAACTTGCCAGTGTAACCTTTAAGGTTCCAAGCGAAAAACTGGCAAATTATAAGACCGTCGCCCCGGTCCTTGAGATCGTTTATCAGGGTAAGAGTTCGAAATGGGAAACTTTGCGTTTTACCCGGTTGGAGAATTCTGCCGGATGGGATTACAAAGAGGTTCGTACCGCTTTGCGGGACATTCCGGAATCTCATGCAGAAGTTGCATACAATGACGAAAAGATCTCCGCTTCGTTTGACGGCGGCAAAGAGATGCTGCAATCCTTTGAATTGCTTCACGATGACCGTGAACTCTTTGCGGTTGACAATATGCCCTTGATCGATCCGGTCAAATATGATACCATCCTGGTCAAGTTCGGCGCCCGCAAACAGGGTACCCATCCGGTGAAAATCACCGCAAAAAATGTTGACAGCTTGAAATTTCAGCCGTGGGGCGCACCATACAGCGGTTTCGGAAAACTTGCTCCGCAGGGTAATACGCTTGCCGGAGAGCTGCTTTTATGGCATGATGGTGCGTCTTTGCTTCTGGGAATTCCCAAAAATGCTGCCGCTGCGGAAATCGATATTGAAGTTTCCGGTAAAAAGGTGAGTGTCCCGGTTGCCGCTATTCGCAAAAACGGTAATTACGGTGCGGAAATGGGTATGCTCTGCCACGTTTATCTGGAAAAACGCGACTATCTCGCTGATCATCCGAAAGCACTGAATAGTACCAAAGCCGAATTTTCTTTCCCGGTGAAAGCTCTTTCCGGAGTTTTCCACGTCCGGGCTGTTACGGCAAGCGGAAAAGTTTTCCGCTCCGCTCCCATTGTCCGCAGAGCGGCAGGCGAAGCGGTTTCGCACCCGGTTTATTCGGTCAATGATGGAAAAGTCTGCAATGTTTCGGTTCCCGGCAATGAGATCAAGCATCTCAAATATACTTTCAACCGCGAACTTGGAACCGTTTTCAAATGTAATTATCCGGAGTTTGACGGTCGTCTGGGGGCCGGTTTCCGGTACGTTTATCCCATGTGGCACGGCCGGTTGCCCAAAGATGCGGTAACGTGCGCTCCGACGATCGCTGACGGCGTACTGAAGTTTGACGGCAAAGGGAATTATATCGTATTCCCGGTGGATGCTCTTCCAGCCGGAGCGTTTACGGTCAAATTCTCCTGCAAGCCGCAGAGCAAGGGCAATATGGTGCTTTTCCGCCACGCCAAATACATCCCGACCTCGATTGAAAGCTGGATCGAAAACGGTAAACTTAAACTCGGTTACACCTCCATGGGACTCAATTACCGCAATTTCAGCCATGAGTTTGAAACCGGTCTTGAGGTGAAACCCGGGGAGTGGAACGATATCGAAATCAGTTACAATTATCAGTATTTGAAAGCATACGTCAACGGCAAAGCCGCAATTTTCCCCTTCAGCAAACGTCCCGGGAACTATGCGACCGCCTGTTTCGGCGGCTTCAACCAGTTGGATAAAAACTGTATCGGCAGAGATTTGAAATTCTTCCACGGCGAATTGCGTTCTCTGGAGATCATCCACACCGCACTCCCCGGTCTTACCGCCAAAGAAAAGGCGGTTTTGGAAGCCAAACGTGATGCTGATTCCCGCAGAATCAATGTCAATGGCAAATTCATCGGCGGTCAACTGCCCCGGCAGTGGTATGTCAACAAGGGAATGAAACCGGTCGGTAAAACTTCTGCGGCAAAAAGCACGGTCGGCAATGCGGTGAAACTTCTTCCGCAACCGGGCGCGGCAATGCAGATATATTGTGCGCCTTTCGCTGTGAAGCCGGGGGAGGTCATCAAAGTTCGGCTGCATGTCAAAGGTAAAACCGGTGCGGTCGGTATCAATTTCTACGATGCCAAAAGCCGTTACATCCGGCTGGGCGCGTCTGAAAAATTTGCCGATAGCGATGATTATAAAGAATACACTTTTACGGTTCCGGTATCAGGCAAAGGCGGAATTCCGGCTCTGGGCAGAATAACTTTGATGGTGACGGGCGGAAATCCGGCTGAGTTTTACGATCTTACAGTTTCCCGTTAAAGATCAGAGCAGCATATTCTGCCACGCATCTTCCAGTTTGGCAACGGGGGATTTGATCTTGCACCGGACTTCGGGAGCAAAGATGGCAATGCGGCACTCTTCCAACAATTGCCAGAATTCATACAAGCCGTCGGAGAAAGTGATATCTCCGACGGTTTCCCATGCCGCGTAGAATTTATCCAGATAATCTTCCAGCACTTCCCCTTTTTGCATATCCCGTGCCGGAGCGTTGATCAGACGTTCGGCGCGCAGTTTCAGCGCCCGCAGATAGCGCGGATAGTCGGTAACTACCGCACGGCGGCGGAGAAATCCCGGAGAAAAGAGCAAATCAAGGTGTTCGGTGATGGGCGCTGCATTCTCTTTGGCGCGGCGGGCAAGCGCCCGGATGTTGGAATACTCCGTACAATACTGCTCCAGAGATGCTGTTATCTGGTCGATCTCATCAGCCCAGTTCATCTGCATGGTTTCACATATCTCATCAAATTTCTGCCGGGAACGGACTTCCCATAAATCGCAGTCCGATGCATTTTCCAGCGCGGCGTAAAGCAATTGATCTTCAAAATCGGACATGTTTGCCCCCAGAACCAGAGACATTTTGACCTCGTTGGAGAGTTTCAGACTCCGCTTGAGGAATTTGAACTGCTGTTCGTGAGAGATGATAAACAGTTTCAACACTCCGGCTTTGTGGCGGCGGCGCGCTTCGCTGATCTTGAGGAAAAGTTGACGGGAAACCTTTCCTTTTTCCACCGCCAGGGCAGGGTAACTCATCCTGCCGGAACCCGGCGGGATCTCGACCGATTCCGGCATTGCTCCGGCATCATCGGGCCAGTCGGTGAGTTCTGAATCGATATGGCGCGCGGCCCCGGGAAGCGCCGCCGAGAGTTTGGAATTGCGTACCATTCTGCCGGGGAGTTCACGCAGACGAACTTTAAGTTGTCCTTTTTCATTGAGGACGCCGAGTTTGAGTTTGAGGTATTCCGGAATGCGGCAGGCTTCCAACGCGCGCGGCGGTATGGAGAGTTCCGAATCGTAAAGCAGAAATTCCGCCATCGCTTCCGCCGGTGGCAACTGCCGGGCAGATATATCATTTTTCAGATAATCGGCAAAACGTTGAGCCGTCTGGGAGATGGTACCGTCAAATTTCCGGCGCAGTTCCTTGGGCAGGGCGCGGAGCATCGCTTCCCCGAAATCGGCATAGTAGCCCGGTATCGGATAGTCCAGCACCCGATCCGGCAGAATATTGAGCATCGATTCTTTTACCAGAAGAGTGACCCCGTCATATTCAGACCCCGGTTCAAAGAGGTAAGAAAGAGAAAACTTCACCTTGTTGAATTCCAGATGGCCGGGAAAATCTGCCGGAGTGAATTTTATGAATTGCTCCAGCATCAGATCATCGGTGTCGATGTCGAATGAATCCGGATGGCGGAGCATGTATTGTTTCAACGATTTTACCGAGTTTACCTCCGGCGGGATGTGGGCGATGAAAAAGTCGGCGGCGGCATTTTCATCGTAGAGTTGACCGGGACGGCGCATCCGCAATTCCAGAGTGAGCAGTTCATCCCGGCGGGAGGTGTATTTGGCAAGCGGAGTTCCCGGCAGAATGACCATTCCGGCGAGGATGCCTTCGCGGATGAAGATTTCCCGCGCCGCTTCCGGATTGCATCTGCCGAAATCGACCTGCCGCCCGGAATGGACGGTCAATCCGCCGAGTACAACCTTTTCTCTGGCGCGGACATAGCCGCTGCGGGAATCGAAGTGTTCCGAATCATAGACCCGGCTGCAGAGGTGGCCGGCACAGCGTTCGACCGCATCGGGATCGATCGCGGCGGCAGTCCGTCCGAAGACCCGGCTGGTTTCCACCAGATGAAAACAGAGCAGCCACTCCGGGAGTTTCTTTTTTTTGCCCGCCAAACCGCTGCCGGGGAAAATGTGGAATTTTTTGCCGTCCGTTCCCCGGTAGATGCGTTCAACCTTGTCCAGAGTCGCAATATTGCGGGGGATCCCGGTCAACAGTGCATCGTGGATGTGATCGTATGGAGCGGTGTCAACTGCGGTGAAATCCTGCCGGAAGCGGATGGCATCGGCAAGTTCCGTTACGAGATTGCGCCATTCGCGCACCCGCTTGAAATTGAGAAAATTCTGCTGACAGAATTTGCGGAGCAGACTGTTGGATGTGCAATCCGAAAGGGCGTTCCAGAGATTGAGCATGGCAATAAAATCGCTGTTTTCATCTTTCCAGCGGCGATGGGCTTCATCGGCGGCTTGAGTTTTTTCCGCAGGGCGTTCCCGGACATCTCCGACCGTCAATCCGGCAGTGAGAACCAGCAGTTGCGGAACCACTTTCAACTGACTTGACGAGAGCAGCATTTTGCCGAGAGCCGGGTCGAGCGGCAAGCGGGCGAGCATTCTGCCGTTCGGGGTGAGATGAAAATCTTTATCGAAAGCCTTGAGGTCGCACAAGGTGCGGATGCCTTCGCGGATGCTGTTGTTTTTCGGCGGCTCAATAAACGGGAATCGGTAAATATCCGGGAGTTTCAACGCCGCCATTTGAAGAATGACTCCGGCAAGTGAACTGCGCTTGATCTCCGGATCGGTAAAAGGCATCATCCGGTTGTAGTTCTCTTCGGAGTAAAGGTGCACACAGATGCCGTCCGCGGTTCGTCCGCACCGTCCCCGGCGCTGGCGTACGGAGGCTTGGGAAATCATTTCGATCTGCAGTTCCTGGATCCTGGTTCGCGGATTGTAGCGGCTGATCCTCGCCAGCCCGGAGTCGATACAGAATTTGACATCCGGAATCGTCAGACTGGTTTCCGCAACGTTGGTACTGAGGATTATCCGCCGTTTGGCACTCGGCTGAAAGACCTTTTGCTGATCGGCATTGCTGAGCCGGGCATAGAGCGGCAGGACTTCGGTATTGCGGTAGTTGCGTCCGTTGAGCATATCGGTACATTCCCGGATTTCTCTTTCGCCGGGGAGAAAGACCAGAATATTGCCCCGGAAATCAAATCCGGAGAGCAGTTCAACTGCGCGGGCGACATGTTCCGGCAGTTCCTCATCGAGTTCCGGCATCAGGAAAATATCTTCCACCGGGAAAGTCCGCCCTTCGACAGTGATCACCGGCGCACCCGGGAAAAACTCCTGAAACTTCTCCAGATCCAAGGTCGCTGAAGAAATGGCGATTTTCAAATCTTTGCGGCGCCGGAGCAGGTTTTTGAGCAGTCCGAGCAGGAAATCGATGTTGAGAGAACGTTCATGGGCTTCATCGATGATGATGGTGTCGTATTGGCGGAGCAGGGGATCATCTTTGAATTCCGCCAGCAGAATGCCGTCGGTCATAAATTTGAGAACGGTCTCTTTGGAGGTGCGGTCTTCAAAACGCACCTGACTGCCGACTCCGGAGCCGTATTCGGTTTTTAATTCCAGAGCGAGCCGCCGCGCCATTGCCGTTGCCGCGATCCGCCGGGGCTGGGTGCAGCCGATCCTGCCGGAGATGCCGCGTCCGAGTTCGAGAGCGACTTTGGGAAGCTGGGTGGTTTTTCCGGAACCGGTGGCGCCGCCGAGAATTATCAACTGGTGTTTCTGCCACAACTCTTTTATGGCGGCAATGTGGGAACTGATCGGAAGAAAATCCGGGTAACTTACGACAAACTTTTCAACAATGTTTTTCCGGGCATCAAAAAACGCGGATTTGGGGTCGTTCATCTCTCTGTACCGGGGATTTGGGCAAAAAAATGGAGCGAGTGACCGGATTCGAACCGGCGACAGTCACGTTGGCAACGTGATACTCTACCAGCTGAGTTACACTCGCTCGTTGTTGTACTCATAATATAGCCCGTTTTTGATAATTGTCAAATGGTTTTCAGTAAAAAAAGCCGAAAAAATCGTTTTTTTCACCGTTTGCTCGGGCAAATTACTTCTGCAACGCGGCGTTTTTTGCCACAGCGATTTCCCGTTTCCTTTTGGCAATAAGTTTTTTTATGGCAAAAAAGAGTATCGTTCCATTGATGAGAATGGCAATTATCCATGAGACGGGATAGGAGCTTATCAGCATGGAGAGAGTATTATTGAGCGGCAGGATCATATATACCCAGAATATCCGGAATATACATACGCAGAAAATCATTACAAACATCGGGATGAAAGAGTAGCCGAGACCGCGCAATGCTCCGCTGATGGCATCCATCGTGCTGCAGAGGAAGTAAAAGACCATCATTATTTTCAGCCGGATCATACCCCATTCAATTACAGTCGGATCGGTGGAGTAAATGCCGAGCAGTTCTCTGCCGAAGAGCAATCCGGTCCAGCCGATAACAATATCACTGACTGCCGCGCACACCGCACTGAGCAATACCGCCCGGATTATCCGGTGATATTTTTTTGCTCCGTAATTCTGACCCACGAAATTGAGAGAAGTATGGAAAAAACAGACTCCGGTCATATAGACCAGACCGTCGATATTCGATCCTGCGGTATTTCCCGCGATTGCCAGCGCACCGAAACTGTTGATCGAAGACTGGATAATAATATTGGAGATGGAAAAGCAGGAACCCTGCACACCAGCCGGGACACCGAGTTTCAACATTTGGATAAAAAGCTGCCAGTCGATTTTCATCCGTCTCCAGGAGAAATGGGTCGCATCCGTGGCGCGGCGCAGTGCCTGAATGACCAGTACCGCCGAAATCAGATTGGCGATCTTGGTCGCGATCGCCACGCCTGCCACATCCAATTTGCAGACAATTACGAAGAAAAGATTCAACAGGACATTGATGATTCCGGAATATATCATATAGTAAAGCGGACGGCGTGTGTCGCCGGTCGCCCGGAGTACCGCACTGCCGAAAGCGTAGAGAACAACGAAGGGGATCCCCGCGCAATATATCCACATATATATACATGCCTTGTGCAGGATTTCCGCCGGAGTTCCCATTAACAGCAATATCGGTTTCGATATGATGATGCCGATGATCGCCATGGCTGTACCGCCGTATACCGCAACTGTCATGGCTGTGTGGACCGTCCGGGAAAGGGATTTGTTGTCACGCGCTCCAATGAAACGCGACGAAAGTACGCTTACTCCGGAACTCAATCCGAAAAAGAGATTGAGTACCAGCATCGTTAAACCGCCGGTAGCTCCCACTGCCGCCAGGGCTTTTGCACTGGCGAAACGTCCGACCACGATCATATCTGCTGAATTGAAGAGCGTCGCAATGACATTGGCGGCAATCAACGGGACGGTGAAAATTACAATTTTATTGAAAAGCGGCCCATGGCACATATCAATTTGATATTTTTTCGCGTTACCCACAATCTGTTCTCCGTAAAAAGTAGTATACATTTCATTTAATGTAGATGCGAACCGGAAGATTTGCAATCAAAAAGAGCATAAAAAAGCATTTTTTTATATGTTTGCAATGGTGCTGCTGATGACATTGATATTTTTTTATCAAATAGGTGGAAAATGATTTGCAATTGATTTGAAACGGTGCTATATTTTACCCTTGTAGTTTTGTACCTTGCAGAAAAAATGGAATGTTGAAAAAATCAAAATTCTGTTTTAGTCGGCAAAGGAGATTTTTAACATTAATGCAATTCGACCATAAACTATTAACAGGGAGAAAATTATGAGTTGTTGCAAAAAATTGTCGGAGGGAGCTGAAGCCAAGTTTGCTGAACTTGATGCTTTTATCGCAACCCTCGGCGTTGACCGTGATGATGAACGGCGGCGCGGAAGACTGATTCAGGTACTGCACAAGGCACAGTCGATTTTCGGCTATCTGCCCCGTGAAGTCCAGCAGTATGTTGCGCAGAAACTTTTCCTCACCGAAGCACAGGTTTCCGGCGTGGTCAGTTTCTATAACTACTTCAGCACCGAGCCCAAAGGCAAATACTGCGTCGACGTCTGCATGGGAACCGCCTGCTACGTCAAAGGTGCCGAAAAGGTCCTTTCCGAACTGGAACGCGTTCTCGGCGTCAAGGCTGATACCCATCCCACTGAAGACGGTCTTTTCTCCATCTCCGCTCTCCGTTGCGTCGGTGCCTGCGGTCTGGCTCCCGTTATGATGGTCAATGGCAAGGTTTACGGCAAAGTCACCCCCGCCAAGGCTGTTGAAATTGTCAATGAATACAAGAAACAGGGATAACTTATGAACAAGATCGTTTCTAAAGATTGTCTTATTGCCGCTTATAACGAATGCAAAGGCAAACTCGTTCTGCGTGAAACCGCTGAACACGATATCCACTCCGTCAAAAAAGAACTGCTCTGCTGCGGCGGTACCGGATGCCATGCTTCCAATTCCAAAGAACTGATGGAAAACCTCACCGCTGCAATCAAAAAGCACGGTCTGGAAAATGATGTCAAAGTCGTGCAGACCGGCTGCTTCGGTTTCTGCGCCCAGGGCCCGATCGTCAAGGTCATGCCCGACAACGTTTTCTACGTTCAGGTCACTCCGGAAGATGCCGACGAAATCGTTGAAAAGCACATCGTCGGTAAAGAACTCGTCGAACGTCTGCTTTTCGTCGAACCCCAGCTCAAAGCCCGCGTCGCCGATTATGCCAAGATGAGTTTCTATGCCAAACAGAAACGTATCGCTCTGCGTAACTGCGGTCTGATCGATCCCGAAGATATCAGCGAATACATCGCCAACGAAGGTTATCAGGCCCTCGCCAAATGTCTTTTCGACATGAGCCGCGAACAGGTCGTTCAGGAAGTCCTCAACTCCGGTCTTTGCGGACGCGGCGGTGCCGGATTCCCGACCGGTCTCAAATGGAAGATCGCTGCCGGTGTCCAGGCTGATGAAAAGTATATCGTCTGTAACGCTGACGAAGGTGACCCCGGTGCCTTCATGGACCGTTCCATCATGGAAGGTGACCCCAACAGCATCATCGAAGCCATGGCCATCGGTGCTTATGCTATCGGCGCCCAGCGCGGTCTGGTCTACATCCGTGCTGAATACCCGCTCGCCGTCAACCGCCTCCAGATCGCCATCGACGAAGCCCGCGAACTCGGCTTGCTCGGTGACAACATCATGGGAACCGACTTCTGCTTCGATATCGAAATCAAACTCGGTGCCGGTGCGTTCGTCTGCGGTGAGGAAACTGCTCTGATCCACTCCATGGAAGGTCAGCGCGGCGAACCGACCACCAAACCGCCGTTCCCCGCCAACATCGGAGGCGGCTACTGGGGCTGCTCCACCAACGTCAACAACGTTGAAACCTATGCCACCATCCCCCAGATCATCCGCAATGGTGCCAAATGGTTCAGCAAGATCGGTAACTGGCAGGCTGAATTCGATGAAAACGGCAACTTTGTCCGTACCATCAGCGGCAACGCCGGTACCAAGGTGTTCGCTCTCGCCGGTCAGATCAACAACGTCGGTCTGGTCGAAGTCCCCATGGGAACCACTCTGCGCGAAATCATCTACGAAATCGGCGGCGGTATCTCCGGCGGCCGTGAATTCAAAGCGGTTCAGACCGGTGGTCCTTCCGGCGGCTGTATCACTGCTGAAAACCTCGACACTCCCATCGACTTCATGAACCTCTCCAAGATCGGTTCCATGATGGGTTCCGGCGGTATGATCGTGCTGTCTGACAAAGACTGTATGCCCGCTATGGCGAAGTTCTATCTCGACTTCACCAAGGACGAATCCTGCGGTAAGTGCACCCCCTGCCGCGTCGGTACCCGCCGCATGCTGGAAATGCTCGAAAAGATCTGCGATGGTAACGGTACCATGGAAATGCTTGACGATCTCGAAAACCTCGCCAAGACCATCACCGATACTGCTCTCTGCGGACTCGGACAGACCGCTCCGAACCCGATTCTGAGCACTCTGCGTTACTTCAAGGATGAGTACATCGCTCACGTTGTTGACAAACGCTGTCCGTCCGGCACCTGCCGCAAGCTCTTCACCCTCAAGATCAATGACACCTGTATCGGTTGTACCAAATGTAAGCGCAACTGCCCGGTCGACGCCATCACCGGCGAACTCAAGCAGAAGCACGTCATCGATCAGAGCAAGTGTATCAAATGCGGTGCCTGTATTGAAGGATGTCCGAAAAAATCCATCGTTATGGAGTAAGATCAGCAATGAAAACTGTAAATCTCACAATCAACGGCAAGGCCGTTACTGTTCCCGCCAATTATACCATTTTGGATGCGGCAAAGCAGCTTAATATCAACATCCCGACCCTTTGCTACTGCGCCCATCTGGGCAGCGGCGAATGCAACAAGCCCGCCAGCTGCCGCGTCTGCGTGGTCGAAGTCGAGAAACGCCGCAACCTGGCTCCCGCCTGCGCCACCCCGGTCATGGAAGGTATGGTCGTTCACACCAACAGCCAGCGCGCCCTCAAGGCCCGCCGCACCATCGTTGAACTGATGCTCAGCGACCACCCGCAGGACTGCCTGGTCTGTCCGAAGAACCGCTACTGCGAACTGCAGAAACTGGCGGTCGAATTCGGTATCCGCGAAATCGAATACAAAGGCGAAGTCAACAAGTTTGAAGCTGACACCTCCAGCAACGCCATCATGCGCGACCTTTCCAAGTGCGTCATGTGCCGCCGCTGCGAAACCGTCTGCTCCAAGGTTCAGACCGTCGGCGCTCTGACCGGTTACGGCCGTGGTTTCAGTGCCAAAGTCGGTACTGCCAGCATGATTCCGCTGGCTGACACCAGCTGTACCTTCTGCGGACAGTGCGTCAACGTCTGCCCGGTCGGTGCCATCACCGGTATCAGCTATGTGAAAAAAGTCTGGGCGGCGATCAATGATCCCTCCAAGACTGTCATTGTTCAGACTGCTCCGGCTGTCCGCGTCGCGGTCGGTCAGGAATTCGGTTTTGCCCCCGGCGTCCCTGTCACCGGAAAAATGGTTGCCGGTCTCCGCGCTCTGGGATTTGACAAAGTTTTCGACACCAACTTCTCTGCTGACCTTACTATCATGGAAGAAGGCAACGAAATCGTCGAACGCATCAAATCCGGCAAGAACCTGCCGATCCTGACCAGCTGCTGCCCCGGCTGGATCAACTTCATCGAACACAACTACCCTGATCTGCTCCACATCCCCTCCAGCTGCAAATCCCCGCAGCAGATGTTCGGCGCCATTGCCAAGAGCTACTACGCCGAAAAGATCGGTGTCAAGCCGGAAGATCTGATCGTTGTTTCCGTCATGCCCTGCCAGGCGAAAAAATACGAAGCCGCCCGTCCGGAATTCGCTCCCAACGGCGTCCGCGATGTTGACTACGTCGTCACCACCCGCGAACTCTGCCGCATGTTCAACGAAGCCGGTATCAACCTCGCCAACATGGATGACGAAGAATATGACAGCCCGCTCGGCGCTTCTGCCGGTGCTGCTGACATCTTCGGTGTCACTGGCGGTGTGCTTGAAGCTGCCTGCCGTTCCGTCTACTTCATGCTCAACGGTAAGGAACTCGAAGGCGATGCCATCAACTTCCGCGCTGTCCGCGGTCTGGACGGCATCAAGGAAGCCAAGGTCGAAATCGCTCCGGGCAAAACCATCAACGTTGCGGTCTGCTCCGGTCTGGGTAACGCCCGCAAGGTTCTGGATATGGTCCGTCAGGATCCCAACCGCTTCCAGGCTATCGAAATCATGGCTTGCCCCGGCGGTTGTATCAACGGCGGCGGTCAGCCCTTCCTCTTCGGCGATGCCGAACTGCTTGAAAAGCGCATGAAAGGTCTCTACAGCGAAGATGAACGCAAAGTCATCCGCTGCTCCCACAACAACCCGGATATCAAGGCTCTCTATGCTGAGTTCCTCGGTACCCCGGGCAGTGAAAAGGCTCACCACCTGCTTCACACCAAATATCACTCCAAATAATTAAAATGATTTGGATTCCCGGCGGCAGTCAAGCCGCCGGAGATAAAAAAATTGCCGGAGAAAACGGAATGTTTTCTCCGGCAATTTTTTTATCTGATAAGGGAAGATGGCATTGTGGGGAGGGGAGCTTTTCCCCACCCCCCACCCCACCCCTTTTCGAAAAAAGCGAGGTATGTTTGCTCCCGTTGACCGCAATCAGAAGGAAATATTCAACAGGTGAATGATCCTTAAATTTCTCCGAGTTCCGCGAATTTCTGACAGGTTTCAGCGATTGTTTCGCCGGGGCGTTGGATAACTTCGCACTGAATTACCTGCAGTTTTGGAGCGCTTTTCAAGAGCGGAATGACCTTTTGCCAGTTGATTGTCCCGTTCCCCGGCAGACGGTGACCGTCGATCGAAGCATCGTTGTCGTGGAGATGACAGTTGACGATTTCCGGAAGCATGCGTTCCAGCGCCTGATCGTCCCATTCCGGCTCATTGACTCCGACGGTACGCCAGTATTGATGGATGACTGAATCGGCAAGATTCCTCGCCGCATCCAGTTGATGCGCGTGACCGGAATCGTAGCACAAACCGAGGTAAGGTGAATCGTATTCCGCTTTGAGTTCAGTAACCCGTCTGGGACAGGCGGCGCGGGACATACTGTTTTCAATACAGACGATAACTCCGCATTTTTCGGCTTCCGGCAGCAGGGTGTCGATGGCATCGCGCATCAGATCCAGGTGTTTTTCGAGCGGTATTTCCGGAAAGAAGCGGTCACTTCCGGGGTGGATGGTGATGGTTTTGACCTCCATGAAAGCACAGATGTTGATCGCCAGTTTGTGCCGGGCGAGCATCTGTTGCCGGAAACATGGATCGGGGCAGTTCAAATCCAACACGCCGCCGAAAGGAGAATGGGCATCCATGAAAGTCAATCCGCATTCTGCCATTTCAGCATTGATTTGTGCGGCGTATTTGTGATCGCGCATGATTTCAGAAATAAAATGGTTGCTTAAAACCAGATGCTTGGCTCCGGCGGCGGCAAAGGCTTCCATTGAACTGCGGCGGACTTCATCGCTGCCGAATTCTCCGGCGAGGACATAGGTGACTGGTACATTGAACATGATAAAATTCTCCCTGAAATTTTTAATTAATAACTTTTCATGTGTTAGATAAGTTGATTGTGTTTTTTATAAAATACTCCGGTATTCTTTTTTTGCAAGTGGTTTTGTATGTGGTGAATTACCTTATATCTGATAAAAAATAAATTATTATAAAATAACGCTTTGACAAAAGTATTTTCTTGTGCTCTATTAATAGCAAGTGTTATTGCAAAAGTAAAAATGGTGGGAATATGATTGATTTTGAAAGTGTAATTGATCTTGGCACAATCACCGTAGACAAGGTTTTTGATGATTTGACGTTTTCGTCGATGTCGATCGGTGGTGCGATTTTTTCATTTACTGTGACTCGGGAGTGCTATCTCTCGCTGAAAATTACAGATTCAAGTGAGATTATGTCCGGTATGATTCAAGTTTGTGATGAAGACAGCAATCCGTTCATGCTTGGAGTGAATGGGGATGGTATCTTCGTCCCTGGAACGTATTATATATTTACCGACCCTGTTGGATTTCAAAGCGGCAAATTGATTTTTGATACGGAAGATATTCTGGCAACTGGAAATGACAGCATTGAAAACGCCTGCGACCTCGGTGAAATCGAAGGTGAAAACAGTTTTTCCGGAGTTTATTTGCAAGGATATACTGCTTATTACAAATTCACGTTGCCCCAGGACGGTATTCTTACATTTTGTGCTGATTCCTCAACTGATTATATGTCTCCGTCTGTAGCATTATATCATGACGATGCTATCTATATTGGCAGTGGAATTCCCGGGGAGGCTATCGTTGCAGAGTTGGAAGCGGGAACTTATATCATTGCTCTCGACGGACACGATATGATGGTATCAATGAACTTTGAACTGGAGCAGGTTATTTCAGGAAACAATAGCATTGAAACAGCTCATGATCTCGGTACGATTACCGGCGAAATGAGTTTTGAGCAGATTTTTTTAAAGCAATACGAAGATGACTATTTTCGATTTACGATTGATAAAGAATGCAGACTTTGTATAAATGCATTGGCCAATCAAGAGTGGAAGATGATGCAAATAACGGTCTATGACGAAAATTATAATAAAATAGATTTGGGGGATGGATCGGTCGTCAATGCTGAATTTTTGACAGGAACATATTATTTGAAGTTAAATTCCTCGGATACCAAGGTGACATTGAATTTTATTCAGGAAGAATGCAAGGATAATACCTCTTTGTCGAATGCCTCTCCTCTGGGCAATATCAAAGACGTGATGTATCTCGAAAATATGTTGGTTTCATCAGTTCCGGAATATTATTCTTTTTCACTTGATGAGGATAGTGTCATTACAACGCGTTTGCAAGCAGATGTACCACATACCGTAACCTTTTTTAATGAGAGCGGGCAAAAAATATATCACAATGTTTTTCAAAAATCAGGTGATATTAAGTTTGAATTGGATGCCGGAAATTATTATGTGTCTGTGGAATCTGACCAGCTGAATCGCTGTAATATAGTGTTTTTACAAGAATTGGATGAAGTAGATGAAACTGACCCTGCGCATGCACCTGAGCTTTCAAAAGATTCTTTGAAAGGAACATATTTCAAAAAAAATGAAGTGAAATATTATTCGTTTTATCTGTCAGAACCCCAAATGATCTGTTTTGATCTGCCTTCTGACAGCGGTTTGAAAGTTACAAATGTTTTTCCTGAAGGTTATTACCCTGACATTTATGGTGAAATTTCTGTATTTCAAAATAATTACGGCTATTGTTGTGATTTGAAAAGCTCTGGATATTATTTGTTAGAAGTCAGTTCGGAGAGAGAACAGGTCGTGTCAGATGATCTGTCAATCAGTTATTTGGATGGGAATATTCTTGCCAACAATTCTCAGAATTTTTCTTTTGCTTCGGCAGCATACATCGGTATTGATGGTTTTGTCAGTTTTTGCAATATTTCTCAGCAGGCTCGATATTACAAGTTTGATGTTACACGCGGAGCACCGGTGGTGAATATTACTGCGTTAGGGGATGCCGAGATAATTCTTTATGATTTATCCGGAAATGTACTTTCAAGTTCAGCAGAAGATGCTTGGACACTTGCTCCCGGCTCCTACTATGTCTCGATTCGCAGCTGTGATGATGATATCATCGATTCTTTCCATATTGAAAAAAGTGGTTTGGGAGTTGTTCGTGGAAATAACTCGTGGGATGATTCGTTGGAACTTGGTGATTTGTCGATCCCCGTAGAATTTACAGCAGAGGATGATGGAGAAAAGTATTTTAAATTTACTCTCGATTCCGAAGAATCTATTTTGATTGCAGCACAAAATGCAAGTGCCAAAGCATTCAATAATATTGGAATTGAGCTGTATGATGAAAATCAAAAACTTATTTCCCGAAACACAAATTATTTGTTGCAAAACAATCTTGAATCCGGCACATATTATGCCAGAGTTCAAGATAATACATCCAATAAAAAGGAACAGTCAAGTTTCAGCATTGTACTTACTGCCGTTGACACCGACAGTAAGTATAATGGAAAAGTGTTGCTGAATACACTGTGGCGTCAGGACTACCCATATAATATGTATTGTCCAACCATAAATAATGCGAGATGTGTGACTGGATGTGGCAGTACAGCAGCTTCGCAGGTGGCATACTATTGGATAAAGCTCGGATATTTAAACTCATTATACCTTTATCTTGATGAGTCTAATTCATACGAATCATTCGACACTTTCAGTACTGATGGGACTTACAGCCCAGCACAATATTATGAAATTTCAGATTCTGAAGCTGCTGCTGCCGCAGCTGGATACTTACCTTTTGACAAAGTAAACGAAATCATTGCAGCCGGAAATATCAATTCAACAGAATTTATTGCGGCGTTGTGCTTTTCTGTTGGAGTTTATTCCAAAGCTCTATATGGCACACGCGGAACAGAAACATCCAACGAACACATAGGTAATGAAGCTGCTTTAAATGTTCAGAGATATTCCAACGGCGCTTTCGGAGGACAGGATATACCTCCAAAAACATCTTCAATTCCGGTAGACAAACTTATTGAGGATTTGCTTGCAGGTCATCCTGTTTTAGCATCAACTGCGCCTGTTACCAATATGATTGTCGCATCTCATGCGATAGTGATTGATGGATATAATTCTCTCAATGACACTTTTCATATTAATGTCGGATGGGGGGGGAATTCTGACGGATGGTATTCGCGGCAAGTTCTTGCAGATTGTCTTTTCTACACAACATTTGTGCCGGCGGAATATTTGGCTGTTGAGACAACCGCCTGTATTGAGGCAGAATATTTGCAAATCTCTTTTGACGATTTCAACTCTATTCTGAATATATCAACACCCGATGATATGAATGGTGTTGTGCTTTATAATTATTCAGAAGGGAATTATATTGCTGAGCCGGATGTTGAAGCGACTCGCCTGAAATCGGTAATTAACGCCCCTGTTCCAAAAATGGTTGCCGGGGAAACGGATAATTTTCTTGATGTCATGTTTGCTAAATCTTTTGAAATATGGAATAGTACATTTGAAGCGCAACATCAGGGAATCGTCGGGGAATGGAATGGAACCGGAGACCGGGTTAAATTATTTGGAAAAAACAAAATCTGTGATGTTTTTGTCGGTTCTGAAGAATATACTGAACTTTATTTGACGGATGACCATAATGGAGATGCTCTCTTTGTCGATGATATTTTTTCTGACTCATATCTGGGGGTGGGCAATTTAAGTTCGCGCGTGAATTATATTGATAAAATTTATGCCGGTGCCGGAGATGATATCATTGATTTCACAAGTCAGAGATTTACATATTTCGGAGATGGTATTGAGATATACGGCGGTGATGGCAACGATACTATTTGGACGAATTCCGGCAGCAACCTTATCTTCGGTGATGCCGGAAATGACAATATTATCGGCGGCAATAACGATGATATCATTTCCGGCGGCAGCGGCAACGATACCATGCACGGCGGCGGCGGATACGATATTTTCTGCTTCGGTGGCGATTGGGGCAACGATACGGTTGAACAACTTTCCGACGGTACAGCGATCCTGTGGTTTGAAGATGACAACGGCGAATGGGATGAACTTACTCGCACCTATACTGCCGGAGAAAACAGCGTTACCTTCGCCGGAAATGGTACGGTAACTGTGATCTGCGGTTCTGAAATCGGTGAAGAGCATTTCGCTGCTATCGACTCTTTAGGATGCTTTAGCGAAGCTGCTTTCGGAAAGATTTTCAAGGACAACGGAGTTCTTGCCTGAACCCAAAACCTTAAAAAAGGTGAGCAACAGCCATTTTTATATTTTAACTGAAGAAGAGTTATTTTTTACCGGTCAACTCCCGGAAGCGGGAGTAATTTCCGGCATCGCACCGTGCTTTGGCAACCGCTTCGGCACTCATACGGACAACGGCATCGGGATCTTTTGCCAGTTTTGCAAGAGCTTCCGGCAATTCAACCGGAGACAGCGTGTGCGGCAGCAGCAGCGCCGCAACCGCCCGCCGTCCGGAATCCGGATCGTCGATCAACTGCGGGAGCAGGGGGAGCAAACAGGAAATATCCCGCTTCATCAACTCTCCGAAAGCGAATGAACGCAACCGCAGATCGACTGAATCCGAGGCCAGCAAACAGAGTTTTACAAACTTTTCCCGTTCCATACTGCTTTTGTTGACCATAAGAAAATTTTCCACCGTCCTGGGATGAGTGTGCATCTCACTCAGGATCAGTTTCACCGGGTCACGCCGGGACAATATCTCCATCCGGTTGCGCCGCATCGGAGTTATCCGCTGAAGCATCGCATTGATGGTAAATCCTGCCGGAGTCGCCAGTGCCGTCATGATATCCGGTTCATGGAAATAGAGCCGGATAAAGAATGGTAATGCTGATTCATAATCTTTCGCCGCCAGATAGAGATAATTCGCAGAAGCAAGGTTGAATTCCAACAATCCTGCCAATTTACTGTCGGTGGCGGATTTGAGAATTTTTTCCCGGATAAAGGCAATATCAGCTTTGTCTTTGCTGTTCCACTTTTCTGAATCAGCGGCAAAACGCAGATAATTTGCGGCATCCGGATCGGTAAAGGCGTTGCGGCGGATTATTCCCTGAAAATGGCTGTGCTGCTGTTGCGGAGTACTTTTCGCCGGAGGCTCCGGAGTGTCGGCCGACAGGAGCGGCTTCAATTTCCGCCGGGCATGATCGTTGAAGTATTGGATCACCTTGCCGGTGGCGGCATTTTTCAGCAGGGTTTCCACATTGGCAAAGGCACTCTCCAGACATCCGTTGTCGTAGAGGAACCCGGCAAATTTGAAATGGGCTTCCAGTTGGTCGTAATTACGGTAACACTCCTGTTTCGCGGCGGCAAGACGCTTCTCCAATCCGGTAGCTTCCCGGTACGGGGCGGCGAAAGCGGCGATCTGTGCCAGAAGCAAGACCAGCGATATTGTGAACTTTTTCATATACTTCTCCATGGTGCTGGTACAATATAGCTGTATTTTTATTGTTTTACAAGGTATTATAACTTGACAAAAATAGTTTTTACGGTATATTTTATCCAAATACTCTTTTTATAATTTATCAAAGGATTTTTTGCTATGCTGAAATATAAAGATGCTTCGGTTTGCCGCTATGATATCGTCAGTCTGGGCGAGGTGATGCTCCGCCTTGATCCCGGTGCCGGAAGAATACACACCACCCGCAGTTTCAATGTCTGGGAAGGCGGCGGCGAATACAATGTCGCCCGCGGTATGCGGCGCTGTTTCGGTCTGCGTGCCGGTGTGGTTACCGCTTTTGCTGATAACCCGGTCGGCCGACTGGTCGAAGACTTTATCCTGCAGGGCGGCGTCGATACTTCGCTTATCAAGTGGATGACCTATGACGGAACCGGAAGGACGGTTCGTAACGGTTTGAATTTCACTGAACGCGGCTTCGGTTTGCGCGGTGCGGTGGGATGTTCCGACCGGGGCAATACGGCGGTTTCCCAGCTGAAAGCAGGAGACATCGATTGGGAAGATCTCTTCGGCAGGCAGGGGGTCCGCCACTTCCACACCGGCGGAATTTTCGCGGCTCTTTCTGATACCACTCCGGATGTGGTGATCGAAGCTCTCAAGTGTGCCAAAAAATATGGCACCATCACCAGTTATGATCTCAACTACCGCCCCAGCCTCTGGAAAAGTATCGGCGGCAAAGCGCGCGCGCAGGAGGTCAACAAGGAAATCGCCGGATATGTCGATGTGATGATCGGCAATGAAGAGGATTTCTCTGCGTGTCTGGGAATGCAGGAAAACGATCTTGCCAATATCGACACTTCCAAGTTTGAAAATATGATCCGTGAAGTGGTCAAACTTTATCCGAATTTTCAAGTGGTTGCCACCACTCTGCGGCAGGTTATCTCCGCTTCGATCAATGACTGGTCGGCGATCGCATGGCAGGATGGCGAATTTTTCAAATCCAAAGAACGCAAAGGTTTGGAGATATTCGACCGGGTCGGCGGCGGTGACAGTTTCGCTTCCGGACTGATCTACGGCCTGCTGACTTACGGCAAGGCGGATATCGCAGTCGAATACGGTGCCGCTCACGGCGCGCTGGCGATGACTACCCCCGGTGATACCTCCATG
The DNA here is from genome assembly GCA_015061805.1 of Lentisphaerota bacterium. Lineage (GTDB taxonomy): Bacteria > Verrucomicrobiota > Lentisphaeria > Victivallales > Victivallaceae > UBA1784. The sequence goes on from SUVV01000017.1 coordinate 21,712, forward strand.
GCGACCAAAGCCGAAGTCGAAAAACTTATCGGCGGAGGTTCTGCCCGGGTCGACCGCTGACGATCATGAAAATATTGAATGTTTTGCTCGGAGTTGCCGCCATGTGTTGTATTGCAGAGGCGTTTGAATTCAAAACATCTTTTGCCAGAGGTTGTTGGAATCCTGCCGATTTTGTGATGGTCAAAGGACCTCGCTGGAATAAACTCGGTGCGTGGAGTCAGCAGGATGACCACATCGTACAGCTGCTTCCGGAAAATGCTTCCGAAATCGATTTGCAAAAGCATATGCACGAAGATGCTTACGTCGCTATGTGCTATGCAAAAAAGATCAGAATGGCAAAAAAGGTGATCTGTTCATCGGTGATGTCATTTGATTACCGGATGGCGCCTTTGATCGTGATCGCCCCGGAACTGGGCAAAAATGAACAGTTCAACGCACCGGAATTCAGGGAACATTGGGAGATCGTTCTCTATGATCAGGGCATCAATGTCTGGCATCACACCTGGGAAAATGGAAAACCTGCCTGGGTGAAGTTTTCCTATCTTCTGGCGCCGTTTAAGCCAAAGGTCAACTATGAACTTAAAGCCGCCATTACCGATACTTCAAAGGGGCAGATGCTCGAAATCGAGTGCAACGGCAAAAAGTTCGGCTGTTATCTGCCCGGTTTGGGCAAATCTTTCTATCTCGGAATAATCGGCTGCGAAGGGCGCAACCGCTTCTATGATTTTAAAATTTCCGCTGATAAAGGCGAAGCTTTGACGGAGTAATGAAATATGGCTTATCCGATTATCTTGAAAACTGTCCTGCTTTTGATAATTTCCAACTGCTTTATGACCTACGCCTGGTACGGTCACTTGCGTACCCTCGGCAACAAGCCGTGGATCATCGCCGTGCTGGTCAGTTGGGGAATCGCCTTTTTTGAATATCTCATTCAAGTTCCCGCCAACCGCATCGGTCATGATGGAAATCTTTCCCTTGCCCAGTTGAAGATTTTGCAGGAAGTCATCACTCTTTCCATCTTTGTTCCGTTCAGCGTGATTTACATGAAAGAACCTCTGCGCTGGAACTACCTCTGGGCAGGACTCTGCATGGTGGGCGCCGTGTATTTTATGTTTAAGAAATAACGGAGCGATCTCGCTTGCTCCCGCTGGCCTTGTCGGCGGACTCAGCCTCGGTCGAGTACGTGAGTACACTCCCTCGGCTTCGCCTTGACAAAACCACCGGATAGCGGCGCGATATCGCTCCTTGAGCGGCTGGAGTTGCGCATATTGTCGGGCTTTTCAGCCCGACATGCGTGAGGTAGCCGCTGTCGCGGCAGATGATTCCGCCTGACGGCGGTTGTTTCTCGGTTTGCCGGAGCGATCTCGCTTGCTCCCGCTGGCCTTGTCGGCGGACTCATCCTCGGTCGAGTACGTGAGTACACTCCCTCGGCTTCGCCTTGACAAAACCACCGGATAGCGGCGCGATATCGCTCCTTGAGCGGCTGGAGTTGCGCCAGTCGTTGCGCTGAACGCGCAACAGGCGTGAGGTAGTTTGTGAGTTGCGCCTGACGGCGGATTTTTTTGCTCCCTCGGCTTCGCCTTGACAAAACCACCTGTAAAAGTTCCTGTTCAAGGCTCTGCAAAGGATAGAAACGTGAAGCGCTCACTGCATGAGTAAGGACATGATAAATTTATATATGTCATGCCGCGACAACGGAGCGGCAATACTCCGCTTTTTTTGAAAGGGGTTGGGGGTCCGGGGGAAGGGGAAAACTTTTTTTCTCGTGAAAAAAAGTTTTCCCCTTCCCCCGAGCATCAACTCTTTTTAATCAAAGAGTTGACGGCTTCGGCGGCGCAGAAGCAGCCGAAGATGGCGGGGATGAAACTGATGGAACCGATTTTGCGGTCGGCGAAGTGTTTGAGGGGTGGTTCCGGGGAATAGACGGTTTTGACGCCTTTTTCGATATGGTATTCCCGGAGTTTTTTGCGGACATTCCGGGCGAGGGGGCAGCCGGAAGTTTTGGAGATATCGGCGATTTTTATCTGGGATGGATCGAGTTTACCGCCTGCGCCCATGGCGCTGATAAAGGGGATTTTGCGTTTTTTCAGCGCCACGATGAAGGTGATTTTTGGAGTGAATTCATCAATGGCATCGATGGCAAAATCGAAGTGAGCCGTGTCCAGCAGATAGTCGATATCTTCCTGAGTACGCAGGAAGCATTGACGGGCATCGACTTCGGCATCGGGATTTATCGCTTTGATCCGTTCTGTCCAGACTTTGGTTTTGGGTTTTCCGACGGTGGTGGTCAGGGCGGATAATTGGCGGTTGCAGTTGGTGATATCGACGGTATCACCATCGATGATGGTCAATTTGCCGATACCGGCGCGGGCGAGATTTTCCACAGCGTAACCGCCGACACCGCCGATACCGAGGATGAGGATATGGGCGGCGGCGAGTTTTTGGCAATTTTCTTCGCCGATAAGCAAGCTGGAACGGTCAAAGATGGGAGCGGTATCACAATTCATTGGCAACAAACTCCATAAAAGTATTATTGGCGATATTTATCAATGCCGGGTTGTCAGCGAGGCGGCAGGTTTCTTCCGCGATGATATCGAGGTCGATATCGGGAGATCCATCGCTTTCAAAGGCGATTTTTCCAGATGGGTGGTGAAGTTCTGATAACAACGGAGCGTTTTTCACAATTGAGGGGTGAAGCGAAACGATGCCGCCGCGCGTCCAGATCTCTTTCAGCAGTTCAACTTTGCCGCGGAAGCCGTGGACAGCCCAGCGCAGAGAATATTTTTTCAATAATGAAAACAACTCCGGGAAAGCCCGCACACAATGAAAAATTACCGGTTTCCGGCAATCGGAAGCAATTTTCAGCAGTTCATCAAGATATTTTTTCTGGACATCAAGAGCGGGCGGGCGCATGGTATCCAGTCCGATCTCGCCGAGAGCGGTAAAGTTTTTAAGATTTCCGGTGAACTCTCCGGGCAGGAGAGAAAAGGTTTCCGGCAGGTTCCACGGATGATATTCCAGTGAATCCCATCGGATGTCAGAACGTTTTTCTTTACAGGAAACCAACTCCGGGCGTTTCCCTGTAAAATGGTGGGTGTGAAAGTCGCAGACGGTCATTATTACAACGGCTTTCCGGTGATCCCGCCGGGGATGGGGTATTGTACGCGCTGAATGTGGCATAGCGCCAGCGCCAACGCATCGGTACTGTCCAGCGGAATCTGATCGACAGAAATTCCGAATTCCGCCGAAAGCAGAAATGCAATACGGCTTTTGTCTGCTCCGCCGCTGCCGGTTGCGGCGCGTTTGGCGACTGATGGATTGTAGGCGTATGCCGGAATTTGATGATTTGCCAGCGCAGAGAGAATTCCGCCGCGTGCCATGCCGAGAATAATGGCGGTTTTGGCATTTTTGCCGACAAATGGTTCTTCCAATGCGGCGCAATCCGGGTGCCACAGCGAAATCAATTCAGTGATTCCGCCGTAAAGCCGCCGCAGACACTCGGTGTGCGGCAGTTTTTGGGAGTTGGCAATGACCCCACAATCCAAAATTTTACACTTGCCGGACGGGGTGAGTTCGATCACCCCATATCCGGTAGTGCGGATCGCCGGGTCAATGCCGAGTACGACCATTTTCGCCTCAAGCGCGCATGAATGCGGCAGTTGCCTGAAGCAATCCGGCTTCGCCGAGGGCAGGGCCGAGGAGCTGCATGGCAACCGGCATACCGGTTGCTTCGTCGATACCAGCCGGGACGGCGATACCGCAAGTTCCGGCGAGGTTGAGCGAAATGGTGAAGATATCAGAGAGATACATCTGAAGCGGGTCGGACTTCTCTCCGAATTTGAATGCCACCTGCGGCGCCGCCGGGGTGAGCATCATATCGCACTGTTTGAATGCGTTTTCAAAATCCTGACGGATGAGGGTGCGCACCTTCTGGGCGCGCAGATAGTAGGCATCGTAGTAACCGCTGGAGAGAACGTAGGTTCCCAGCAGGATACGCCGCTTGACCTCATCTCCGAAGCCTTCACCGCGGGATTTGAAATAGGTGTCGGTCAGGTCTTTGCCTTCGATACGTCTGCCGTAGCGCATACCGTCGAAACGCGCCAGGTTTGCGCTGGCTTCTGCGGTAGCGATGATGTAGTAGACGGCGATGGCATATTTGGTGTGGGGCAGAGATACATCGACGATCTCGCCGCCGAGTGATTTGACCCGTTCGATCGCGCTGTCGAGGACTTTGGCGCTTCCGGCATCGATGCCGCCCGAGTAGTATTCTTTGGGCAGACCGAATTTCATACCTTTGAGCGAACCGGATTCACTGCCGCGGCGCGCCGCATCGGCAAAGCCGCCGGCATTCCCCGGAAGACTGGTCGAATCCATTTTGTCAAAACCGCTGATCGCATCCAGCAGGATACCGGCATCTTCTGCATCATTGGTAAAGGGGCCGATCTGATCCAAACTGGAAGCAAACGCCACCAGTCCGTGACGGGAAACTCTGCCATAGGTCGGTTTCATACCGACAACGCCGCAGAAAGCCGCCGGCTGACGGATGGAACCGCCGGTGTCAGATCCCAGCGCGGCAGGTGTGAACCCGGCGGCAACGCAAGCTGCTGAACCGCCCGAAGAACCTCCGGGGACACGGGAGGTGTCCAGCGGATTGCGGGTCTTCTGGAAAGCGCTGTTTTCGCAACTGGAACCCATGGCGAATTCGTCCATGTTGAGGCGGCCGAAGGGGATGAATCCCTGATTGCGGAGTCGCTCCACCGCAGTCGCATCATAGGGGGAATTCAGGTTTTCCAGAATCTTTGAAGCGCAGGAACAGCGTTCATCTTTGACGCAGATATTGTCTTTGATACCGATGGGAATACCATCGAATTCGCTCAATGTTTCGCCTTTGGCGCGGCGAGCATCCGCTTCGGCGGCAGATTTGAGCACATTGTCCCGGTTGATCTCCAGAAAGGCGCCGATTTCACCATCGCGCTGATCGACTTCAGCAAGACAGGCGCGGCACAATTCTGCCGAACTGATCTCTTTGGATGCCAACTGGGCGGCAAGTTCATGCAAAGTAGTTTTGATATTCACTTTATGCCTCCTCCTGCGGCAGAACGCGCGGAAGTTTGATCAACGTGTCGTTGATGACTCCGGGGGCATTGGCGAACATGGTATTGCGCGGGAATGACTCTTTGACCACATCTTCTCTCCACGCGTTGGTCAGCGCGGCGGCATGGGCGGTCGGCTCCACGCCATCGACATTGACCTCTTTGAGTTCATCGATATAGCCGACGATACGTTCCAACTCCTGCTGGAGTTTTCCGGTTTGTTCACCGGAAAGTTCCAGCCGGGCAAGTTCGGCAATGTATTTGATATTGATATCAGATTCCATAACGCCGGAATTTCCTTTCAGGGCAATCAGATATTGCCGCCTTTTTCGAGAGTCAGGGTTTTGGTCACGAGGTCGCAGACTTCGGAGGGACCGAAGTACTGGATCGGGCCGGGATAGACGTAGCTGGTTTCGATCGCCCAGGCTTCGCGGTTGGCGACGAAGTGTTTGTACGGGGCTCCGTCGAGTTCGACCAGCGCCTTGCGGATAACCGGCTTGTCGGCACCGTGACGGCGTTCCATGTTGAGCATCATGGTGATCGGAATACCGCCGGCGATCCATTCAGAAGCGGGCTTTATGGTATTGCGGACGCTGGACATGTAACCGGTACATCCGGCACCGATCAATGCAGCGGCGTTGAAGCCGAGGCTGTAGCAGTAGTCGGCATCGTAGTTTGAGGGAGCCGCGCAACGGCCTTCATAACCGAAGAAGTGGGTCTGGGTGGAGAATTTGCCGCTGTAGTTTCCTTCGGCTTTCATTGCTTTCAGCTTGGTACCGACCATTTCGGCGAGCATCTTTTCGGTTTCGATGAGAGAAACCTGGACGTTGCCGTGGGGGTCGCGGTCATTGCAGAGCTGCATCTGGATACCGGCGGGCAGAGAAGCGAAGACCTTGGCGGATTCGGCGGAAAGTTTTCCGGCGGCGAAAGCGACCTTTTCGTTTTTGTCCATCTTTTCGACGGCATCGGCATTGGCTGCGAGCAGATCGTTGAGTTCAGCGATCAGGACTTTGATTTCGGGGATGAATTCGACCAGACCTTCGGGAATGAGAGCGATACCGAAGTTCATCTTGTTGGCGGCGCGGGCGGCGACGACGGAAGCCATGTAATCCACGATTTCACCGAGGGTCTGCTTTTTGGCGGCGACTTCTTCGGAGATGATGGTGATGTTGGGCTGAACCTGGAGCGCGCATTCCAGCGCAATGTGACTGGCACTGCGGCCCATCAGTTTGATGAAGTGCCAATATTTCTTGGCGGAGTTTGCATCGCGGCCGATATTGCCGATAAGTTCGCTGTAGACGCGGCAGGCGGTATCGAAACCGAAGCTGGCTTCGATCCATTCATTTTTGAGGTCGCCGTCGATGGTCTTGGGGCAGCCGATGACCTGAATGGGGATGTTGTTCGCCTTGAAGTATTCAGCCAGCACGCAGGCGTTGGTGTTGGAGTCATCACCGCCGATGATGACCAGCGCGGAGATTGCGGCTTTTTCGCAGTTGGCTCTGGCTGCTTCAAACTGTTCTTCGGTTTCCAGTTTGGTACGTCCGGAACCGATCATGTCAAATCCGCCGGTGTTGCGGTGGGCATCGATGATGGCATCGTCAAGTTCGACCATTTCGCCTTTGACCAGACCGTCGGGACCCTTGAGGAAGCCGTAGAGACGGTTGTCAGCGTTGAGGGATTTCAGACCGTCATAGAGACCGGCGATGACGTTGTGTCCGCCGGGAGCCTGACCGCCGGAGAGGATGACGCCGACATTGCGGGCGGCAGATTTTTCACCTTTGCCGGGGGCGAAGGTCAGCACCGGGCTGCCGAAAGTAGTTTTGAACAGCGCCTGAACTTTTTCCACATCAGCGACCGCGGTGGTGGCACCGCCTTCGTTGATGGTGACAGCCGCGCCGTTGGCGAGGGCGGCGGGAAGTTTGGGGGCATAAGCCGCGCGGGCTTTTTGCAGAGCAGAGATCTTGTTCATTTTTTCACACTCCTGTTGGTTTGAATTGTGTTATATTGTTGTTATTTATATAAAGTAATTTAAATTTTCTGTTTTATCAAGGGCGTTTTGCTTCAAAAATGACATCTTTGATATCATAAGCGTTGCAGAAGATCATGGATAGCCGGTCGAAACCGATGGCACATCCGGACGATTCCGGCATTCCGTTTTCCAGCGCATCGAGGAATTCGGTGGCTTCGGGGTAGGCGAGCATTCCGGCTCCGGCGCGGAACTTCAATGCTTCATCGAAGCGGCGGCGCTGTTCGGCGGCATCGGTCAACTCTCCGAAAGCATTTCCCAGTTCGATACCGTTGATGTAAAGTTCCCATCTTTCGGCGACCCGGGGATCGGCGGCGGATATCCGGGAGAGCGAAGCCCGGCTTGCCGGGTAGTCGATGAGAAATTCCGGATTATTCTGTCCAAGATTGGGTTCAACTTTCAGCACCATGAGTTCGTCGAAAGAACCATCTTTATCGGCAGCGAATGCAGATACTCCGGCATATTTGCGGAATGCTTCATCCACCGTAATAAAGGAGGGCTTGCAGAAATCGATCACTTTATCCTGATAGACAAGTGTCGTTGAACCGGTCACTTTTTCGGCGGCAGAGATGAGCATTTTCGCGGTGAAGTCGGCAAGTTTCCGGTAATCCCAGTTTACGGCATAATATTCCATTATGGTAAACTCTTCGCGGTGCTTGCGTCCCTTTTCTTCGGCGCGGAACGCCGAACCGATCTGGAAAATCCGTTCCATCCCGGCACAGAGCATCTGCTTCATCGCCAGTTCCGGACTGGTGCGGAGGAACTCTCCCTGACACGCCACCGATTCGATGTATTCTTCGGGGGCAGGGGCGGGAATCTTTACTTCAGTTGCAACTTCCACGAAATTTTCGGCATAAAAAGCCTCCCGCACCGCCCGGAGCAGTTCCGAGCGGCGCATGAGATTGGCTTTTTTAGCAGAAAAATTTATCGGTTCCATTTCAAATAGGCTTCTACAAAGTTGTCAAGTTCGCCGTCCAAAACTCCGGCGGTATCGCTGGTTTCCACATCGGTACGCAAATCTTTTACCATCTGATAGGGCTGGAGAACGTAACTGCGGATCTGACTGCCCCAGCCGTTTTCCATTTGCTCACCGCGCTGGGCGGCGGCGGCATCTTTGCGTTTGCGTTCCTCCATTTCATAGAGTTTGGCTTTCAGCATTTTCATCGCGGTAGCGCGGTTCTTGTGCTGGGAACGCTCATTCTGACAGGCGACCACCACACCGGTCGGGATGTGGGTGATCCGGACGGCGCTGTCGGTGGTGTTGACGTGCTGACCGCCGGCACCGCTGGCACGGTAGGTATCAACGCGGATATCGCAGTCATTGACTTCAATATCGATATCGTCATCGATCTCGGGGATGACTTCCACTGAGCAGAAACTGGTGTGACGCCGGGCATTGCTGTCAAAGGGGGAGATGCGCACCAGACGGTGGACACCGGTTTCTCCCTTGCAGTAACCGTAGGCAAAGTCACCGATAATGCGGAAAGTTGCACTGCGGATACCGGCTTCGTCGCCGGGCTGATAGTCGATCATCTCCTCTTTCCAGCCGTTGCGTTCGGCGAAGCGGCGGTACATGCGGAGCAGGATGCTGCCCCAGTCGCAGGATTCAGTACCGCCGGCACCGGCGTGGATGGTAAGGAAGAAGTTGTTTTTATCGAAGCGTCCGGAGAGGAAACTTACTACTTCAAGTTTGTCCATGTGGGCAGCCATGATTTTGGATGCAGTTTCGGCTTCGGCGAGGAATTCCTCATCTTCGGAAGCCAGTTCCAAGGCGGTGTTGAAGTCTTCCATTTCCGTTTGCATCTTGCGGTAGGGGGCGAGGAGGTTGCGGCAGCTGGAAGCGGCGGCAACGGTAGCCTGAGCCTTTTCCTTATCGTCCCAGAAATCGGCGGAATTCATCTTTTCTTCCAGAGCGGCAAGTTCCGCTTCTTTTGCCGGAATGTCGAGAAAACCGCTGACCTGTTCCATACGGGCAATGAGATCAGCTTCGATTTGGCGTAATTCGTCAACAGTCATCATATTTTAGCTTGCTCCAATTTCCACATATCATCGAGAATGTGCTGGATTTCGTCGAGGCAGGCGCCGCAGGCACCGCCGGCTTTACAGTAGTTGGTGAGTTCTTCGGCGCGGGTGAGTTTGTGTTCCCGGGCGATGGCGATGATCTTGAGGTCGGTCACTCCGAAACATTTGCAGACGAGTTTGCCTTCATGGTCGCCGAGTTTTTCAAAGGGATTGGGTTCGCCTTTGTAGTTGGCGATGGCGGCCTGAAGCGCTTCCATGCCCATGACCGAGCAATGGATCTTGGCTTCCGGCAGATCGCCCAGCATGGCGACGATATCATCATTGGAAACTTTGGAAGCCTCTTCGATGGTCATGCCTTTGATAAGCTCAGTCAGAGCTGAACTGGAGGCAATGGCGCTGGCGCAGCCGAAAGTTTTGAATTTGACATCGGCGATCTTGCCGTCATTATCCAGTTTGAAGGTGAGTTTAAGCGCGTCGCCGCAGGCGGCATTTCCGACTTCGCCCACGCCGTCGGGATTTTCCACTTCGCCCACGTTACGCGGGTTCATGAAGTGATCCATCACTTTTTCAGTATAGTTCCACATTATTTTTTATTCCCTTGGGTTGATTTTGCTTTTTCTTTTGCTCTTGATAATATCCAAGATATGGTATCTCCGGCTTGTTTGTCCGGATAAAGTTTTTTGGTGAGAATGGTCTCCAGATAGAATCTGACCACCCGATGACGCACACTGTTGGCGATCAGGGAACCTGCGGAACCTACCCGGATGACACTGTTCAAAAGATGCTGACGCTGTTCCGGGGAAAGTTTTTTGCCGGATGCCATGATTTGTTGGGCTTCCTTTGCAGATAATTCCGGCTGTTTTTTTAAAGTTCCGGCGATTTTGTGAACAAATTCAAATTTTCCGTTAGCATAAAATTTCATCCACAGCAGATCGAGCTGCTGGGGGAATTTTATTTCATCATTTGCCGTAATGAGCGGCTTTTTGTATTTTGATATCTGTTTCAGAATAACAGGATTGATCTTATCTTTATGTAAATCGATAAACTTTTGTCCGATATGGTAATAAATCGTGGCAAAATATTGATCTTTGGGTTTGGCAGAATTGCCCATTTTGATCAATTCATCAAAGAATTGGGGATTGTACCGGAACGCATCTGCAAAAAACAGCAATCCCGGAAGCGGATTGAACCGGCGGCTTTTGTGGCGTAATTCGGTGATGCCTTCCGTGAGATAGTAATTAAGTGCCGCCAGCAGCCGTTCCGGTTTCGGTGCCATATAATAAGATTGGATGAATTTATTGAATTCTTTGAAATCCATCATCCGGAAATCGGTGATGCTGTCCACCAGTTCGATTTCCGCAGATGCTGTTTGGGCATTACCGCAATCATCGCTGACGGTCAGAGAAAAACGTTGTTTGCCCCGCTTGTCCTGCTTATCGGCTTTGACGATAATGCCGTTGGGGAAAATGTGGATGCCTCTGGCTCCGGCGGGCATTGTGAAACTTATATTCGCCGGTTTGGGGAATGCCGCTTTCCCGTCCGGATCGGTCATGGTGATGCTGCCGGAAAACTTTACCGGCTTTTTGAGCGGAGTTTTCAGGATCAATGCTGCATTGACGTAAAACGGCTGATCCGGTTCAACTTTGGATACGGAGGTGATTTGCAAGCCGCGATGCGGCAGAACATAACGGAGTTGATCGCCGAGATTTGCCATTATATGCGGCATGACCTTGATCTCCCAACCGGCGGAAAGCGGCAGTGTGCAAAACAATATCAGGGCAATGCTGAAAATTTTAGTTTTCAGAATATCTTTGAACTGTTTCATTTGCTGTCGCTCCCGGAATGCGGTTGAAGATTGTTCAGAACTCAAATTTTTTGAGTTCTTCTTTGACTTTGGCGGCGATATCTGCGGCGGCGGCATCCAGTTTGATCCGGATACTGTCGCGGCAGGCGCGGGTGCGGAATTCGGCTTCGTTTTCAGCCAGCGTCTTGGGAGAGATCACCAACCGCAGCGGAATACCGAGCAAGTCGGCATCGCTGAACATACTGCCTGCTTTTTCGCCGCGGTCATCATAGAGGACTTCCACGCCGAGACCTTCGAGTTCAGCGGTGAGTTTTTCGGCGGCTTCACCGACACCGGCTTTCTGCGGGTCGAGGGCGCAGATTTGAACCTGATAAGGTGCGATCGACATCGGCCAGACCGGACCGTAATTGTCGTGGCAGTTTTCGATGACAGAAGCCATGGCACGGCCGACGCCGATACCGTAGCAGCCCATGATCATCGGATGGCTTTTGCCGTCCTTGTCCAGATAGTTGCACGCCATGGATTCGGAATATTTGGTTCCCAACTGGAAGATATTTCCGACTTCGATACCCCGGAGCATCTGCAACGGTTCACCGGTGATGGGGCAGGGGTCGCCTTCGCGGACGGTGGCGATGTCAACACAGGTGTATTCCACGCCTTCAAGGTCACGTTCGGCGTTGAAGTTTTTGTAGTGGTAATCCGGCTCATTGGCACCCACGACCAGATTGGAACTGTTCAGCGCGGAGGGGTCGATGAAGACCCGGACTTTGGCGCCGGATTTGAGACCGAGGGGGCTGGCGTAGCCGGGGACAGCACCGCAGGCGGTGATGGCGGCATCGTCGGCGAATTTGAGTTCGGAAATTCTTGCGGCATTGGCAAGTTTGCTCTCGTTGACTTCAAAATCACCGCGAATGAGGCAGAAAATCAACTCTCCGGTGATCGCATCCTGATAGAAGACCGCTTTGCCGGTCTGTTCAGGTTTGACATTGAGGAAATTCGCCACTTCGTCAATGGTTTTCTGTCCGGGGGTTGCGACCTTTTCCAGAGGAAGCATATCGGATTTTTCAAACTTCCAGGCGGCGGTGGCGATTTCGCGGTTGGCGCGGTAACTGCGGTCGGGGGAGACGAAAATCGTATCTTCACCGCAATCGGCGATCGCCATGAATTCGTGGGAAATTTTTCCGCCCATCATGCCGCTGTTGGATTCAATGCTGACCACATTGTCCAGACCGATCCGCTTGAAGATGCGTTCATAGGCCTCATGGGCGCGGACGTAATACTTTTCCAGATCCTCCTGATCGGTGTGGAAACTGTATGCATCTTTCATGGTGAACTCGCGGGTACGGATCAAACCGGCGCGGGGACGCGCTTCATCCCGGTACTTGGTCTGGAGCTGATAGAGCATCACGGGAAGCTGCTTGTAACTGTTGACTTCGGTGCGAACCAGCGCGGTGATGCACTCTTCATGGGTCATGGCGAGGATCATCGGTTTGTCGTTGCGGTCGTTGAATCGGAGCAGTTCGGCGCCGACGGAAGCGTAACGGCCGGACTCTTCCCACAGCGAGGCGGGCAGGACGACCGGCATCAGGACTTCCTGCCCGTCGATCTTATTCATCTCCTCGCGGATGATCGCTTCGATTTTGGCAACGATGCGTTTTCCGGCAGGGAGAATATCGTAAATTCCGGCGGAAACCGGACGGATGTAACCGCCGCGCACCAGAAACTGGTGGCTGACGGTCTTGGCATCTTTGGGTACTTCTTTGAGTCGGCGTCCGACCAATTTGCTCATTTTCATAGTAACAGATTCTCCTGTAATGGCAATATAAGCGTTTTACTGCAGTTCGACAAGTTCTTTGTGAAGCGCTTTCTGGGCTTTTTCGAAATCATCTCGGGAGATGATGAACTGCATGTTGACCTGACGCATGCACTGATCGAGAGCCAGCACGTTGATATCAGATTCGGCGAGCGCTTTGGCGGCACGGGAGAGGAAGCCGGGGATCTTCATGTTGCTGCCGATGACCGCGATGATCGCAACCGGACGGGTCGTGATCTTGGCGCCGGGGAAACTGTAGGAGAGGTCTTCCATGCAGTCGCGCAGTCCTTTGGTCTTTTCGGAAACGTAATGAGTGATGGTGTTGGCGTTGGTATTTTTGGCAATGTAACTGACATTGTGACGGGCGAAACTGGTGAGCAGACGGTAGTCATAACCGCTGGCACCGACCATTTCGGTATCAAAAACTTCAATGGCGACGATATCTTTTCTGCCGCAGATCATGTCAACTTTGGGGTCGGGAGAAACAAAATCCTGACTGATCAAAGTTCCGGGGTGACCGGGATCGAAAGCGTTGTCGATGCGGATGGGAATACCGTTGCGTTCCATCTCCTTGGAGGCTTTGGGATGGATGGCTTCCATCGCCATATCCGAAAGCTGATCGGCGATGTCGAAATTGGTATGACCGATGGTGCGTACTTTGTCGACACCGATAAGTTTGGGGTCGCCGGTGGAGAGATGGAATTCCTTATGGATGATACCTTCTCTGGCTTCGGTCACGACTGCGAGTTTGCTGAAAGTGATTTCACTGTAGCCGCGGTCGAATTTCGCCATGACGCCTTCGGCGCATTTGGCGTATCCGGTGATGATCGGCATGCAGGTGGCGAAATCGAGGTCGGCGAGCTGACGGGAGATATTTTCTTCCATTGAGCCGGATTCGCTGTCTTTCCATCCGGAGAGGTCAACGAATACCGCATTTACACCGTGCTGTTTCAGGATGAGGGTCGAGTTGTAGGCGCTGTGGGCTTCGCCGACGGAACTGAGCAGTTCGCGGGCGGCGGGCAGATAGGCGCTGGAGTTGAAGTGACCGAACGTGCGCAGCTGCATGAGGTTCATCAGGCAGCTTTTGACACCGTCCATGCGCTCATTGACGAAGGCATCGGCTTTGTCCTGATCCAGACCGAGAGTTTCAAAAGAACGGTTGAGTTCGATAAGCTTGGTTCTGGTATTTTCCAATTTGGCGAGCCACTCTTCGTTGTTTCCGGCGGCGAAACTGCCGTAAATGCCGGGTTCCCCGCTTTTTTTGTCTTCGAGCAGCCAGTTGGTGACGCCGCCGTAAGCGGAAACGACAAAGATGCGGTTGTAGAGTTCATTGGCTTTGCGGGAGCCGATGAAAATGTTGTCCAACAGTTCGCCGAAGCGGGTCATGCTGGTGCCGCCGATTTTTTCAACAGTATGAATACCCATTTTTCAAATATCCTCAATTCTCAAAAGTTTGATCGGAGAGCTGTTGACAGAGAGCACTCCAAGTTCAGACAATGCTGTACGCATATTGCGTTCTTTTACCGGGTGAGTCAGAATGACCAGCGAAACCGAATCGGACTTGCCGGACTGGTTTTCGTGCTGGATCAAACTGGAAATGTTGATGCCGCGTTCCGCCAGGATCTGGGTGATGGAGGCGATGACTCCCGGAGTATCTTTGACCTGCAGACGCAGATAGAAGCGACTGACGGTGTTTCCGATCGAAAGCACCTGTTCAAACTGTTTGCCTTCGCGGAAATTAGGTACACGCTGACGGCAGTTGTGCGCGTAGTTCAGCGCGGCATCGGTGATGTCGGCAACAACTGCGCTGGCGGTCGCTTTACGTCCGGCTCCGCGACCGTAGAAGAGGGTCTGACCGACGGTATCGCCGTCAACGACAACGCCGTTGAAAACATCCGAAATACCGGCGAGCAGCGCCTGCTTGGGGATCAGGGTCGGATGCACGCGCATCTGAACGGCACCGTTTTCATTTTTGATGATGCCGAGAAGTTTGATCCGGTAGCCGAGTTCATCGGCGTAGGAGAGGTCGGAAAGTTCCAGATCGCGGATGCCTTCAACGTAGACATCGTCGTGGGCGAACCACTGACCGAAAGCGAGCGAAGCCAGAATGCTGGTCTTGTGTGCGGTGTCAAAACCGTCAATATCCAGCGAGGGGTTGGCTTCGGCATATCCGAGTTTCTGGGCATCGGCAAGGACGGGACCGAAATCGGCACCTTCGCGTTCCATCCGGGTGAGGATGTAGTTGCAGGTTCCGTTCATGATGCCGTAGATGCGTTCGATGCGGTTGCTGACGAGACCTTCGCGCAGGGACTTGATGATGGGGATGCCGCCGGCGACACTGGCTTCATAGTAGAGGTCAGTACCGGATTTTTCGGCGGCTTCAAAGAGTTCCTGCCCGTAGTGTGAAAGCAGTGCCTTGTTGGCGGTCACAACGGATTTACCCTTTTTGAGCGCTTCAAGGATGAATTTTTTGGCGATGGTGGTTCCGCCGACCAGTTCGACCACGATATCGCAGCTGTCGATGACACTTGCGGCGTCGGTAGTAAGAATGCCTTCCGGGATTTTTACTCCGCGATCGGTAGTAATATCCAGGTCAGCGATCTTGAAAAGAGCCGGGCGTACGCCGGTACGTTTGGCGATAACATCGGCGTTGGCGAGCAGATTTTCTGCCACACCGGCTCCGACGGTACCGAATCCGATAATTCCTACTTTGTATTCTTTCACGGTTCAACCTTTCTTTAAGGTAAAAAATTGCACTTGTACAGTATTAATATTTAATATAGCACATATACAAGTTCTTTTCCACAGAAAAATCAAATATTTATGCAGATATCCGACATTTTTGTAAAACGGACTGAAATGTAACAATCGTGAGAGATTTTGCTTTATTTTGCAAAACAACGGTGATATATTATCCCAAAGCATAATCCACGGAGTATTTTTTATGAAAAACAGTGATAAAAGTTGTGAAATCCCCGGTCGTCCGACTGATCCGGTGGCTGTATTGAATGATTTTATTCCGCTCTGGCAGAGCGGTAACGGGAAACCGTTTGCCGGCAAGGCTCTCAAACTGGATCCGGGATTGAAAAACATCGACGTTTCAAGTGCCGTGAATCTGACTTTGCCCAAGGCGTTTTTCGGTGTGACCGGCGTGGAATGCCGGATTATCTTGAACAACCTCTTTGTGCTTCACAACAAGAATCAGGCAAAAGTTAATTTTTCCTGCCCGGTTGGAACTGTTACTGACGGAGTCTGGAGTTACACCGCCGGAAAAACGGGACGCTTTCCGGTCAGGGTTGAAGTCACCGACCTGGCTGGCCGTCAGTTGGGAATGGCGCAAAGTGAACTGATTATTTCCGATGCCGCTGCCGGAAATGATCAGAATGTTTCAATGCTGATGATCGGTGACAGCCTTTTTGCCGGGGCGCAGAGTGCCGGTTTTCTGTTGGAGAGCATCCGTGAACATGGAAATCCCAACTTTTATCTTTTCGGCAGTCACTCCGGCGCCGGGAAGCCGCTGGCTCCGGATAAGGCAGCGGTCGAAGCTTACGGCGGATGGCGCTGGGCGCACTTTATGGAAAAGTATGAATCAACCGGTTTATACAATTCCAAAAGCAAGTTTCTGCAACCGGATGAAAACGGAAATCTGAAACTTGATTTCAACGCTTATTTGCAGAAATACCATCAGGGAAAAGCCCCCGATGTGATCGTTATCCTCCTGGGATGCAACGATATTGCTCATGCTTCAATGGATGACTTCGATGAATGGATGGAAGCATCCCGGAATTATCGCCGCCAACTTTTGGAACATATCCGCAGTTGCGCTCCGGAGGCGGTTATCGGTCTGGTCACTTTGCCGCCCGGAAACAAGCGCAACAAGAGTTATCTTGATAATTATCAGGGGCGTGTGGTGTTTCAGCAGTTCGCCTACAATCAGATCGCTTATGTCCGGCAGATGATGCTGGATTATCAGGATGACCCGGCATATTCGATCGTACCGATCTATCAGGCGGTCGATGGTTTGGCAGACTTCCCGGAAGATAACGCCATCCATCCGGCTCCGCAAGGATATCGCAATATGGCAATTGCCATTGAAGCGTGGTTCAAATCGCTGTTTTGACTGCTTGTAGCATTCCCCGTCCGCTGACGGCTGCACGGAACTTGCGACCAACGGGAGCAAAATACCCCGCTTTTCTTGAAAAAGGATGGGGGTGTGGGGGAAGGGAAAAACTGCTTTTCTCGTGAAAAGAAGTTTTTCCCTTCCCCCACATTCTTACACAAAGCAATCGATGAATTCGATCACGAGTTCCACCCCGGGAGCGGTTTCTCTGATCCGGGCGGTGAATTTCCGGTGCAGATTTTCCAACTCTTCCGGATAGTTGCGTGGAACGAGCAGGTGGAAGTGAAGCTGCAGGGTACCTGATTCTGTGTGTTTCAATCGGAAATCGTAAAGTTTCAACTGGCAATCGTGGGAAGATACGATCTCTTCCATTTTTCCGCGCCATTTGATCACTTCCGGATCTTTGGTGTTGCAGGGATCACAGTGGAGCAGCAGCCGTATCGGCATCCGTTTTGCCACATCGATTTCCGCTGATTCAAGCATGTCGTGGACTTGGAACAATGTGCCGTCGGGATCGACTTCGGCATGGGCAGTGGCGAAGTACTGATTGGGGCCGTAATTGTGGATGATGATGTCGTGGACACCCTTGATGCCGTCACATTGCAGCAGACAATGGCGCAGATTTTCGACCACTTCCTGAGAAGGGCATTCGCCAAGCAGCGGATTGGCGGTCGAACGGAGCAGTTGAATTCCGGCAAAGATCACCAGTCCGGCGACGATCGTGCCGGTGGCGGCATCCAATGGAAATGAAATATTTTTGCCGATGATCGTTGCCGCCAGTACCGCAGTTGTGCAGACCGTATCGCTCAAACTGTCTGCGGCAGAAGCTTTTATTACCTGAGAACCGATTTTGTTCCCGATCTTGCGGTAAAAGAAAAACAACCATACTTTCAACAGCAATGATGCACCCAGAATGATCAGCATTGTACTGTTTACCGCCAATTCGTGCCGCTGGAAAAAACGGACGATACTGTCCTTGAAAAAAGTGAATCCGACCACAATAATGATCACCGATACCACCGCTCCTGCCAGATATTCCACTCTGCCGTGACCGAACGGATGATCGCGGTCAGGCGGCATCGCCGAAAGTTTGAATCCGACCACAGTCACTACTGCCGAGCCGGCATCCGCCAGATTGTTCGCGGCATCGGCGGCGATGGCGATACTGCCGGAAAGCAGTCCGATGGTCAGTTTCAGCAGGAAGAGGATGATATTTACTGCGATACCGGTTATTCCGGCGAGAATGCCGTAAGCAAGGCGCACTTTGGGACGCTGAATATTTTCCGGGTCGCGGATGAAAATTTTTATCAGTATATCAGTCAGCATGAGCGATTTTTCCGGGGTGTTAAAATGCGCTCCGTCAACAGCACGGTCGGCGGAGCGCATGGAGAATTGTTATTCCCGCAATTACTTTTTGGGAACGATCCGGTCAAAGCCGGTGTACGGACGCAGAACTTCCGGAACGATGATGGTTCCGTCGGCCTGCTGGAAGTTTTCCATGATACAGATCAGCATCCGGTCGGTAGCGGCGGTTGCGCTGATCGTGTGGACAAAGTCGCGTTCGGCACCGTCTTTGTAACGGATGTTCAGGCGGCGGCTCTGGAAACTGGTGAGGTTGGTGTTGCTGGTGACTTCCCGGTAGCCGTTGAAGCTGGGGAAGTAGGCTTCGATATCATACTTCTTGTATCCGGGAGCGCCGAGGTCGCCGACGCAAACGTTGACCACATGATAGGGCAGTCCGAGAGCCTGGAGGATGGCTTCTTCATTTTCCAGACAGAATTCATGATATTTGACGGAATCTTCCGGTTTGCAGAAAATGATCTGCTCGACTTTGTGGAACTGGTGCACCCGGAAAATACCGCGGGAAGCTCTGCCGTAACTTCCGGCTTCGGTACGGAAACAGGGGGTGTAGGCGGTGTAGCACAGCGGCAGATCAGCGCCGTTGAGGACATCATCGGCGTGGTAGCCGACCAGAGTCTGTTCACTGGTGCCGATCAGGGCGAGGTCTTCGCCGGAGAGGTTGTAGGTTTGGTCGGCAAAGAAGGGCAGGTAGCCGGTACCGAAGAGGGTACGTTCTTTGGCGGCGCAGGGGGTCATGAACATTGTGAATCCACGTTCGACCAGGAACTTCTGAACCCAGAAGAAGAATGCCTGTGCCAGCATCGCTCCCTGACCTTTCCAGTAGTAGAAACCGGTCTGGGCAACTTTGGAACCGCGGGCGATATCGAGGATATCCAGCGCTTCGCCGAGTTCCTGATGATCTTTGATCGGGAAATCAAAAGTGGGGATGACTCCGACCTTTTTGATTTCGACGTTGCCGGTGTCGTCGGTGCCATCGGGCACATCATCGGCGAGCAGGTTCGGCATGCGGATCAACACCTGGCGGATACGTTCCTGCAGGTTATCGAATTTGTTCTCTTTTTCACCGAGCTGCAGTTTGATCTGTTTGACCTGATCGCGGGCTTCGGGATTGGCGGCGCACTCTTTGCTCAAGCGGTTGCGTTCACTGCGGAGGGTTTCGATCTCCATTCCGAGGGCACGGCAGTCGGCATCAAGTTTGACCAGACCTTCGATATCGATGGGATATCCGCGGCGCTGGCAGTTTTTCTGAATCATTTCCGCATTGTCGCGGATAAGTTTGATATCAATCATTTTATTTCAACTCCAAAAGTTATTCGGTTCAGAACTGGGGCATGGGGAAGTCAGCCATGAATTCGGTGACCTCTTTACCAATGGCACGGAGAGCGGCTTCGTCAGCGCGGACGGCAACGGCGCGGTCGATGAATTCAGCGACTTTGACCATTTCAGCTTCCTTGAGACCGCGGGTGGTGATCGCCGGGGTACCGATGCGGATACCGCTGGTGACGAAGGGTTTTTCCGGGTCGAAGGGAATCATGTTCTTGTTCGCGGTGATGTGGGCGATATCCAGAGCGTTGGCGACCTCTTTGCCGGTGGCGTTTTTGGGACGGAGGTCGATCAGCGCGAGGTGGTTGTCAGTACCGCCGGAAACAATGCGGAATCCGCGGGCCTGCAGTTCGGCAGCCAGTTTCGCTGCATTGAGTTTGACCTGATGCTGATAGGCTTTGAATTCCGGTTTGAGCGCTTCGCCGAAGCAGACCGCTTTAGCGGCGATGACGTGTTCGAGGGGGCCGCCCTGCAGTCCGGGGAAGACGGCGGAGTTGATCGCTTTGATATACTGTTCTTTGCCGAGGATAAGACCGCCGCGGGGGCCGCGCAGAGTCTTGTGGGTGGTGGTGGTCACCACATCGGCATAGGGAACCGGGCTGGGATGTTCGCCTGCGGCAACGAGACCGGCAATGTGAGCCATGTCAACAAAGAGCAGCGCTCCGACCTTGTCCGCGATGGCGCGGAGGCGGGGGAAGTCGATAATGCGCGGATAGGCGCTGGCACCGGCGAGGATCATTTTGGGTTTGCATTCGATGGCGAGGGCTTCGACTTCATCGTAATCGATCTGTTCGGTTTCGCGGTTGACACCGTAGGGAACCATGTTGTAGAGTTTGCCGGAGAAGTTGAGCGGGTGGCCGTGGGTGAGGTGACCGCCGTGGTCAAGGCTCATGGCAAGCACGGTATCTCCGGGCTGGCAGAGCGCGGTGTAGATCGCCTGATTGGCGCCGCTGCCGGAGTGGGGCTGAACGTTGGCGGCTTCGGCGCCGAAGAGGGTCTTGGCGCGTTCGATGGCGAGGGATTCGATCTGGTCGATGAATTCGCAGCCGTTGTAGTAGCGTTTGCCGGAGTAACCTTCGGCGTATTTGTTGGTGAGGACGGAGCCCTGAGCGGCGCGGACGGCGCAGCTGGCGAAGTTTTCGCTGGCGATAAGTTCGATGCCGTCACGCTGACGGATGGCTTCGGCATCGATCATCGCGGCGATTTCGGGGTCGGCGACCCGGACGGCGGCGATGTCGTCATAACACTTCTGCTCCAGTTTGAAAAGGCGGTCGGCATGACGTTTTTCATTGCTGAAAGGGGTGTTGATGAAAAGTCCGGTAAGTTTGACCGCAGTTTCGGCATCGGTCACGTCGGCGGAGAAAACCAGCGCATTGGCGCAGTTGTGCTGACGGGCGCGGATAACACTGTCTTCGCATCCGCCGATCGCGGCGCGGACACCGTGGAAACGGTTGGCGGCGATGCTCATGCCGATTCCGGAACGGCAGATCAGAATGCACATATCGGCTTTGCCGTCGGCGACCATCATCGCCGCTTTGGAGGCATAATCCGGATAATCGCAGGCATCGGCAGAACTGCATCCGCAATCAACGATTTTGTGTCCCATCGCGCTGACGGCGGCACTGATGGTACCTTTCAACGCGAAACCGCCATGATCAGCGCCGATGGCGATGGTGAGATTGTTACCCTGGAAATCGGTGATTTGTTTCATGTTAACGACCTTTCAAATATGGTTATTATAAGTTAATTGGTTTGCTTCTTTTCGATTTCATCAGCCCACTTCAGCAGAGCCGGGCGCATTGTTTCAAAGGTGGCGCGGTATTCATCGATCGAACCGCCGTAGGGGTCGGGGACATCGCCGCCTGAAACGATATCAAGTAAACGGAAGGTTTTTCCGGCAACGTCGGGCAATGCTGATACGATTGTCTGACGGTGGCTGCCGGTCATCGTGATAATGATATCTGAAGTCTCCAGCAGTTCGGCGCTCAATCTTGAACTGCGGAAGCTGCTGCTGGTGATGCCGAGTTCAGCGAGTACTGCGGCGCTCTGAGCGCTGATGGTGGAGTTGGGAAATGCCCCGGTTCCGGCAGAGCGACCGACCGTTCCCGTCAGTTTACGTCGCTTGAGTTCCGCATTGAAAAACAACTCTGCCATGGGACTGCGGCAGGTGTTTCCGGAACAGACAAACAGCACGACCATAATAACAAATTACTCCAGATAAAAATTGATTTTATATAATATAGCGCATATTTTGCATTATTCCAAATCAAAAGGCAACTTTATATCAGAAGAAAAGCGAACAATTTTGGAATGAACACATTCCGCGTTGGCAATTTCGCACATCCCGTTCTCTTTTACACCGCCGCACGGACCTTCATCAAGGCGTTTGGGGCAGTTCTCCACGCAGACAAATTCGTGTTGGGGCAACCGGCAGTGATCACAGCTGCGGCAGGATACCAGAAGTTTCTTCAACAGCCGGTCGCGGGTGGCTTTGTGCTGATCGGCATTGTGAAAGAGTTTGCGGCAGAGGCGGTGTTTGAACCTTTCGCCTTTGCTCAGTTCCAGTTTCACCGGCGCTGTTCCGGTTGGAGGATTGTCAAAGGGGTAGGGGCGGCGCAGAACGCGGTCGTAGAGCCGGAAGTTGTTGAGCGACATGCTCATTTCCAGTTCGGCCTGATAGTGGTTGTATTCGTCGAGCCACTGCTCAAAACTTTTGAATTCATCCAGCGCGGTGCGGATGCGGTTGGCGACTATCTCCGCTTTGCCGGGGAAAGATATACCGTTGACCAGAACTCCGGATGCGCCCATCAGTCTGGCACCGGCGACCTGGAGTTCCAGGCGGCGGTACTGGGCGGCTTCAAACTGGGCGCTGCTGCCGCAGAGTTCCTGTTCGAGTTGACGGCGGAAATCTTTGGATATCCGCATGCCGGGGACTTCTCCGGCGACGATTTTTTCAATTTTGTCCGGGGTCAGCAGGGTTATCCGCATGATAGTCGGCAGATAGAAGCGGTTTCTCAGCATGTACCAGAGCAGAGTCTGGGTTTGAAGCATATCCCAGCCCGACTGGATAATTGCAAATTCCGCTCCGGAAAGCAGTTTTTTACGGAAATAATTCAAACTGCCGATCATGGTCGATGCCCGGTAATGGTAGGGGTTGACGGTCGCACCCTGCCAGAATGAACCGCTCTCCTGCAGGGTTTTGAGGATATCAAGGGTTCCGGTGTAAGTGCGGGCGCGGCAACTGCGTACATTTCCGCCCCAGGCATCTCCGGTGACGGCGGCGATATTTTCGATTCCGGCACCGGCGGCTATTTTCAACTCTTTGCTGATGTCGGAAATATTTCTGCCGGAACCGGAGAGGAAACAGAGGTTGCGGTTGCGGAAATTTTCCGGGAGGGCGGCGGCGAATTCTGCCGCGCTGAAAACGCTCCCCGGCAGATCATTGATCGCCAGACCGCCGCAGAGATCATCAAAACTCCACATCTTTTCAGCAAGCGGCAGGATCCGGGAACGGGTATCCTCCAGAGAACGGTTTTCTTCAGGCAGACGGCATTCGGCAAGAAAGACGAATTTTCCGTCACCCAGTGCGGTGCGGAGCGGATTGGAACTTTTTTCAAGGGCGATGTTCAACTGTATTTCACTCATGGTTGACGGATTCCTGTTTGGGGGCGGATTTTGAAACGGCGGAGTCGAAAATCAGAAACAGTCCGCCGAGCAGATTAATAAAAATGGTTATCCCGGTTGTCAGCAGTTGGGCGGTTTCTCCGGTGCCGGAGGTGATGCCGCCCGCGTGCAACAGGGTTATCACGGTGAGGTCACGCATGCCGATACCGCCGGGGGTGATCGGGATGAGGCCGGCGATATTGCCGAGGCAGACCGCCGTCAGGATCAGCAATACAATACTGCTGCTCAATTCAACTCCGGCTCCGGCAAGCATGAAAAGAGTCGGTAAAATGCACATGATATGAACTCCGGCGATGCTGGCAAGCGTGAGTTTTATCAGTTCCGCAGGGTATTTCGCGTATTGGTCAGCCATTGCGGTCATCCGGGATGCCAGATTTCCGCAGCGGCGGTCGATCCAGCGAAGCAGCGGATCGACTCCGGGAATTTTTCTCAATGCCCGGTGAAAGAATATGGCAATACCGCAGATGATCCCGGCAAGACATATCGCGGATATCACGGCGGCACCGAGGCAGATGCCAGCAGAATCAAGTTCGATTCTGCCGATTTGAAGCATCCGGCGGTTCACCGCAAAAGTCCAGACCAGAATAATGCAGAGCGCAAAGAGCGCGATCATGCCGATCACCCGATCCATGAAGACCGTGAATATCCCTTCAGCGCGGCTTCCCGGCTGACTGCGGCGGGCGAGCAATCCCATTTTCGCCACATCGCCGCCGATGGCTCCGCCGGGAATGACCAGCGAAAAAAAGTAACCTTGCATGGTTAGCGAATAGGCTTCCAACTCAGACAGCGAAAATCCCTGGAGTTGTGCCAGGTGCCGCCAGCGCCAACTGCAGACCATCGTATGAAACAGAACGCAAACCAATGCCGGAATTCCCCACGAACAGTTGAATTCCTGCAGGCATTCCCGGAGTTGATCTTGGCGCAGCCAGACCAACGAACCGATGATCGCTGCTGCCAGAGATATCCGCAGTACGGCTTTCAAAAATTTGTAAAAAATGGTTTGCTGCTGTTTCATAAAAAATACTGAATCCGGTTGAAAAAAGGTTACCCGTATAAGATAGCACCTCAAACACGATTTCTCAACCGTTGTTTTAATAAAAATATTATTAAATAATCTCTTGAATAAAACGTGAAGAGGTGGTATATTCCCAAAAGTATCTTTTAAGAAAGGAAAAATGATGAAGATATCCAAGGCATTTTTGACCAGCCCTGAACTGCAGGGTATGCGCCGCGAAAGCAGTTCTGCCACCATGTTTCACTTTGATTCGGAAGTTCAGGCAAGACTGTATAAGAAGGAATTTTCTCCATTTGTGACCGATCTCAACGGAGTTTGGAAATTCTCCTACA
Organism: Lentisphaerota bacterium; assembly: GCA_015061805.1. Taxonomy (GTDB): domain Bacteria; phylum Verrucomicrobiota; class Lentisphaeria; order Victivallales; family Victivallaceae; genus UBA1784. The sequence goes on from SUVV01000017.1 coordinate 46,306, forward strand.
CCGAAGCTCCGACTGAGATCGACGAAATATGTTACAATGCTGAATTTGATGATTCAAATTGGGAAGAGGTTTCCGTCCCCGATTGCTGGGTGATGCGCGACAGCGTGCCGGATAATCCGCACTACACCAATGTCAATATGCCTTTTTCAGCAGTTCCGCCGGAGATCCCGGAAGCCAATCCGACCGGTATCTACCGCCGTGAACTGAATGTTGAAAAACTCGATCCTGCCAAACGTTACATCCTGCACTTTGACGGTGCGGAAAGTGTTTTTTTCTGCCACATCAACGGCGAATTTGCCGGAGCATCCAAAGATTCCCGGGGTGCAACTGAATTTGATATAACTTCACTCCTTCACGCAGGAAGCAACACCATCGCAGTCACGGTGGTCAAGTGGTCGGACGGAACCTATCTCGAAGATCAGGACTACTGGTATATGCCCGGACTTTCCCGCTCTGTCTACCTTTGCGAAATCCCGGAGACGGCAGTTGCTGACCTATTTGTTAAAGCGCTGTTGGATGAAGATCTGGTCAATGGTACTCTGGATTATGAGGCGATCATCGATTTTCCCTCGGTCGAAGTTTCCACCGCAGCGAAGATCACTGTGCGGTTTTACGATCCGCAGGGCAAAGAACTTTACTCCGGTGATCCGGAATACAAGCGTATTCCGCTGCAGCTTCTGGAGTCGGCTTCAAGAATCAATCTGCGCCGTTTTCAGGTCGCTTCTCAAATCAAACTGGAGAATGTCCCCCAGTGGAATGCTGAAAATCCGCAGCTTTGCACCCTTACTGTCGAATTGACCGATAATGACGGCAACTTTATCGATGCCGTTTCGGTACGCACCGGTTTCCGCCGTTACGAGGTGAAAGACCGGAAATTTCTGGTCAACGGTCAGAAAGTTCTGATCTGCGGTATGAACCGTCACGAACACCACGATACTTTCGGACGGGTTGTTCCCTTTGAGACTTTGAAACTCGACCTCGTCACCATGAAGCGCTTCAATGTCAACGCCATCCGCTGCAGTCACTACCCGGCTGCTCCGGAATTCTATGACCTCTGCGACGAACTCGGCTTCTATGTCATCGATGAAGCCAATCTTGAACATCACGCCTTTACCGGAGATTTCTGTTTGAACCCCCGCTGGGCAGGGGCTTTTGTCGACCGCGCCTGCCGGATGGTCGAACGGGATAAAAACCACCCCTGTATCTACGCCTGGAGTCTGGGCAATGAATCCGGATGCGGATACAATCATGCCGCCATGGCAGGATACATCCGTTTCCGTGACTCTTCGCGTCTGGTGCATTACGAAGGCGCTGTCCGCGAAGATGCCACCTGGCAGACCATGCTCGAAAACCGCAAGCGCGGAATTTTCCAATGGCAGTACAAGGCACCGCCGGAATATCTGACCGACTTCATCTGCCCGATGTATCCGCCGATCGCCCAAATCGTCGAATGGTCAAAATCTCATGTCGAGAAAAAGCGTCCGATGATCCTCTGTGAATACAACCATGCCATGGGCAACAGCAACGGTTGTCTTGCCGAATATTTTGAAGCTTTCAATACCTGTGACGGGTTGCAGGGCGGATTTATCTGGGAATGGCTCGACCACGGCATCAGGCAATATGATAAAGAGGGCAAACCCTACTGGTGCTACGGCGGTGACTTCGGAGATACTCCCAACGATATCAACTTCTGTACCGACGGTATCGTTTGGCCCGACCGGACTCCGCACCCCGGACTCTATGAATTCAAATACCTTGCCCGTCCGGTGAAAGTTACGATGCTTGATGAGCGGAATTTGCGGATTTCAGTTTTCAACGGCCGCTATTTCAGCAATCTCGAAGATGTGGAACTCCGTTGGAGTTTGAGTGTAAACGGTAAAATCGTTGCCGAAGGCGCTCTGCTTCCGGGAAATATCGCTCCGCAAAGTTCCGGCGAATTCACTATTGCCGCCGATATCCCCGCTGTGCCGAAAGAATCCTGTGCCGTATTGCTCATCCGGAGCATCTGCCGCAACGAAACCGGCTGGTGCGATGCCGGTTTCTGCATCGGTCACGACAGTTTTGAATTGACCCCGGAACGGATCATTCCGGCAGTCCCCGCCGAAAAAGTCATCAGCGGAATGCGCTTTGATCCGCAGGAGGCGATCGTTTCCAGCGGTAAACTTGCCGCTTCGATCGTCCCTGCCGGTATTCGCAATCTGACCATCAACGGTGATTTGCTGATTTCCCGCGGCCCCCGGCTCAATATCTGGCGGGCGCCCACCGATAATGACGGTTTGAAACTGCTCACCGCTCCCAAAGATGCCGGAAACCGGGTCTATAAAAAGTGGTGCAGTCTGGGCTTTGACCGCCTCAAGATGATCCCTGACCGTTTCCGTGCCGCAGAAAACTTTATCGAATGCCGCGAACTCGGTATCGCCAGAGGAGCCAACACCGATGAGTTTGAATTCACCCAGCAGATCTATCCCAGAGAGGATGGCGCGATCTGCTGTGAAATCAATTTCGTGGTTCCCGGATACTTTGATGATATTCCCCGGCTGGGCGTGACGATGGAACTGCCCGCTGAATTGAGCGATATCGAATATTGCGGCTTGGGGCCCATGGAAAACTATCCCGACCGGCAGGCTTCTGCGGTAAAGGGAATTTACCACACCTCTCCGGAAGAGATGTATACCCCATACATCATGCCGCAGGAAAACGGCGCCCGATGCGCGGTGCGTTATGCCGCGTTGAGAAGCCGTGACCGGAAACGCGGAGTTCTGATCGTACCCGGCAGTGAAATGATCTTCTCGGCATTGAACTACAGCGTTGATGCTCTGACCGGAGCCTGTCACACCTGCGATCTCAAACCGGAAAATTGCATCTGTGTGAACTGTGATCTCCGTCAGCGCGGATTGGGTTCCGCCAGTTGCGGCCCCGGACCTCTGGAAAAATACAAAATCCGTCCCGGCAGTTACCGAATGGTCTTGATATTCAAAGCGCTCGGTGAAAATGACGACCCGGCTGAAATTGCCGGACAGATCAGACAGTATTGATATAACGCAATGAGTGGAGCAATGAAGTTATCCGGTTTCAAACGGCGCATTTTGCGCGGTGTTTCGGCACTTGTACCTTTGCTCTTGGGGGGGATCTGGGGAGCATTCTGGGTGAGCGCCGCCGGAGGGGTCGATGATATTTATCCCGACGGTTTGCGGTTGCTTCTTGCGTTTGCCGCCGGAACATTATTCCGGTCGTTCCGCAATATTTCCAGCGGTAAAATGTGGTGCTGGTTTATTGCCTGTATAAGTTGTGTCAATTGGCATTGTCTGGAACCGATGGCATTTTATTTCGGTTTGAGCCGGGGAGTGGTCAAACGGCGCAGTTCCGGTAATTTCATTGCCGGGATGGCGGCAGGAGTCCTGTTCGGCAGCTGTTTTCCGGTATCGTTGGGAGTTATGCTGACTCTGACCGGCATATCTCAACTTATCTCCAGCTGCCGGGAACACCGGGTGGTTTGTTCCCGGCAGGTAAAAATCATCGCAACAGTTTTCAACACTGCGGCACTGGTGGTGTCATTGTTTTTTGCCGGCTTGATTTATACCGGAAAGGTTGAGGTCAAAATGGAGTCGGACGGAGAGATTTCACCTGCGACCTGGGTGAGTGCCGCCGGATTGAGTGAGAAAAAGATTCCGGATATTCTGATGATATCAAAAAAATATCCGGCTGCCGGATCAGTGATCGAAGCGGCGGCGGCTGAACATGTCGAAGTCATCCATCCCGGCTGGATGCCGAAGCGTAAATATGATATTGTGATCATCGTTGACGGTTCTGCCTCTATGCGCGCCGCCCCGGGACGAATTCTCAATATGCTTTCTGCTGACGGAGTGCTGGTAATGCCGCTTGAATTATGTGCATTACTGCCGGAGCTGCCGTGGCGCACGATGCCGGGCGGTGGTCAGCGGAGATTTGCTGCCGCAGTTCCGGATAAAAAAGCACCTCTGGAAATTTCCGGAGATAAAATTGAAAAAAATCTGCATGAGATCTTCCGCAATTCAAATTCTGAATACAGCAAAAATATCTTGAATGGGGCGATTTCCGGAGTGCTGATCGATTTTGTTTCGACCGCTCCGCTTTTGCCGGAACTCCCGGGCAGAAGCGACGGTTCGACGGAAATGCTGTGGGGCGTTGCCGGAATATTGCTTCTGCTGGAAATTTTTCTGCACAACAGATCCGGCAGAGAATATATCGTTTCGATCATCAGCGCGGCAATCTACGGCTTGAGTTGCGGTATTTTGGCTGGCAACAATGAGATATATCAGAGTACGGGCGGTGGAATAGTCTTCTATTTGCTGGCAGTTTTGCCTTTATGGTGTAAACTGCCTTTGAATGGAATCGCGTTGCGGATAATTTCGGTGCTGGCCGGTGGCGCGCTGTGGGGGTGGTATCTGATGCCTTGCATCTATTCTGCGCTGGCGGCGCTGGTGCTCGCCGGATTGAATTTCTCCGGCTGCCGGAGTCGTTTTCAAACTGTGCGAAGATCATCTCTTGAGTGGCAGGATGCTTTGATTTTTGCCGCGCTTGCCGGGGCATTCTGGCTGGGCGGAACAATGCACAATGCGGTGATGATGGTCTTGCTTGTAATATGTACTTTGAAATTCTGGTTACAAATAAAATCGTAAGGAGGCAAAATGAAACTTTGTGCTATCCAAATCCCATTCGCATATAATTTGGACGATGCGGAAAAATCGGTCGCACTTGCAATCGATGAATTGAAAAAATGCGACAGCAGTTGTGATATTATTCTCACTCCCGAATACACCAATGCTCCGGCGGCATTCCCTCAAGGTGAATGTATCCCGTTTGCCAAGGCGCATACTGAAAAACTGCTCGCCGCCGCCCGGGATGCCGCCATACGGTGCAATGCCATTGTAGCGGTAAATTATGTTTGTGAAGCCGAACCGGATATTTTCCGTAACACCACCGAGATATTTGACCGTCAGGGCAACAGTGCCGGACGCTTTTTCAAACAGCATCTGCCGCGTGCCGAGAAAAATATCAACCTGCTGGATGAGGAATATACCCGGAGTTTCCGTTCGCCGGATATCATTGAAATCGATGGGATCCGTTTCGGTTTTCTGATTTGCTACGACACCTACTTCAGCGAATACGTTGCCCACATCGCTCATCGCAAACCGGATGTGGTACTGGTTTCCAGTTTTCAGCGGGCGGAACGTCAGGATATTCTGCGGATGCAGAATCAACACCTGGCATTCAACTGCAATGCTTATGTACTGCGGGCCTCGGTGTCGATGGGAGAAAATTCCGTCCTTGGCGGCAATTCGATGGCGGTTTCTCCGGAAGGAACCATCCTCGGGGAATTCGGAAGCCAAGTCGGAACTTTTATGTGCGAAGTTGGTGATGTTAAACACAAATATATGCGATCCAACAGTTTCGGCGGGAAACTCATCCCGAATGATCAGTTCGTTGAACAATCTCGCGCCACCTGGGCGTACCGTCCCTGCGGCAGCATGACCGTTGAAGGCGATGCGAAGATGGGCTATCCGCGAATTTGTGCGCATCGCGGCTTCAAGACGGTCGCTCCGGAAAATACCCTTGCTGCTTTCGGCGCGGCGATCGCGATGGGTGCTGATGAAATCGAAATGGATATCCGTTTTACTTCAGACGGTGTTCCGGTGGTTGCTCATGACAGTTTTCTGGAACGGGTTTCCAACGGTACCGGAATTATCGAAGAGACCACTTTTGCTGATTTGCGCAAACTTGATTTCGGCAGCCGCTTCGGAGAACGTTTCGCCGGTGTGAAAATTCCGACTTTCGAAGAGGTGCTTGCCAAATTTGCCCGTCATGCCATCATCAATCTCCATTTGAAAACTGATGAAAAAGAGGGATGTACCGAGTTCCCGAAAGAGAAAATGGAGTTGATCGTTTCTCTGCTGGAAAAATATGATCAGCAGGATCATGTCTATTTCATGGGCGACTATTCGGTGATGGAAAGTGCTCTCAAGTACGCGCCTCAGATTCCCCGTTGTATGGGGGCATTCCCCAATCCCTTTGAAATCGTTGACCGCGCCATCAAGTATCAGTGTCAGAAGGTTCAGTTTTTCACTCCGCACTACAATCAGGAAATGATCGATAAGGCTAAAGCCAACAACATTATCTGTAACCTCTATTTCTGCGATGACCCGGCAAAAGTCGGTGACCATCTGATGGCAGGCATCGACACCATCCTTACTAACGACTACTGGTCGATACGGCGGGCGATGGATGAACTTTGATTTCAAGATAAGGCAGATGCCCGGGAGAAGGGAAAACTTTTTTTCACGAGAAAAAAGGTTTCCCTTCTCCCGAACCCTCATCCCTTTTCAAAAAAAGCGGGGTATTTACCGCTCCGCTGTCGCGGCAAAACTTTTCGCAATTAGCGCGAATAATTGTAAAAACTTAATGTTATCTTCTGGAATAGAAATAGAAAACCACCGGTAAAACCGGTGGTTTGGGGATATGTCGGATTGTGTATGCCAAAATCATTATGGTATACAACTTTTAATTGTCAATTTTTGAAGCGTTTTTCGATATAAGCCCATCCTCCACAAATGGCAACTCCAATCAAAATCCATCTCCACCAATTCGAGTTCCTGTTTCTGGTTCTTGTTCTACTGTCATGCATAATACAATCATAACAAAGATTATTATCGTGGTATGGACTGTATTTGCAGTATACTCCGCAACGCTCACACGGTCCCTCCATTCTTACTTCCTTTTTACATCCGCAAAAGAATGCCAATACCAAAACTGATATTATAATTAATCTTTTCATTGTTAATTCTTTCTTGTTCGTTTTTTTATTTTATTACGTCATGAATAATAAGCAGAGAAATATTTTTTATCTTCCCATTTCCCGCTGCAATTTGTTAAGATCATCTTTGAAAGCACCCGACAACCCTAATGCCTGTACTTTATACATTACATCGATACTGCGATCAGAATTACTGAAATAACCATGAGATACTAAATCATCTGCCTCTTGCTCTGAAAGACGATATTTGCGCTGAAAATGGTATTTCCATTCTGTTTTTTCATATCCGGAGAGTCCTCCGGAACGGCTCCTTGATTGGCTTGATGGCGAAGATGAAACAATACTTAAAGTAATTATTACAGCAATTACAAAAACTGTTATGCCTAAAGCCAGCAGGGTCTTTTTAGTGAAAAATTTACTAAGATCAAGTTTTGGTGCTTTGTTGGTTGTTGCTTGTATTATGAACTTCGCTTTGCATTTTGGACATTCCGTCCATAAACCAAGCCATTCATTTTGTGCCATCATAACTAACTTGCATGATGGACAGCAGGTTTTGAATTCAGAATTTTTATTCGTGTTGGTTTGCATGATCCTTTACTCCGTATTATAGTAGTGAATTAGCAGAAAAAGTTGAGAATTGTTTTATAGTCTATGAAATACGCTGCATACAAAAGCGATTTGTTGTCCTTCTGTATATATATAAGGCTCGGAATAACCATCTGAAGCAACAAAAACATCAGATCTGCTCATAGGACTTTGACTTTTCATTAACTGTCTGAACTCATCCGTCAGTTGCATTGTTACGAATATTTTTCTGTTTCCTTCGGGTAGAGATACTTTTATATCAACGCCATCTTTCATGTCATAATCATATGCTACATTTTTTTCAGTATGAATGGGGGTGGTAAGCTTGTCGTTGGTATTAGTGATATCGTAAATATAGATGTTATATCGGAATGCCCCCGAAGCCTTTGAGGTTTGTCGTGTTTGAACAACTTTGCTGAAATCAAGATATTGTCTTGGAATAATATTTTTCATGCGGACATTTACAGTAACATTCAGAATCTTTGGAGACTGTTGATAACAAAAATATCCTGTCGCTGATGCAATGATTGCAAAAATAAAAATAATTGATGCAACAATAATCTTATTTCTTTTTTTGGTCTTGCCTAAGTCTTTTTGAGGTGTTTGAGGTGTCGGGATGATTATTTGGGTGTTGCATATAGGACACTCTGTTTCCATGCCACAATATTCAGACTCAATTTCAAGAATGTTGTGACAAATAGGACATTCAAACTCGAAATGCGTGTTATTTTCAGGAGAATCTGACGCTTCAAGTGGAATCGTGTTGTTGTCGTCAGTAAATACTGAAGCAGGATCAATTTTTACAATGTCATCTGCATCGATTTTGGAAGTGTCAACTCCTTCTGAATTGCCAGGAGTTTTATATTTTTCCATGATGACTTTTTTTAATGTGTTGACACCCTCGACTGTTTTAGTTGTGGCAGTCATCAATCCGGTCTTAAGATCAGACAGTCTATATTTGCGAGAATTGACTGACTTGTGGCAGAAACGACATATTTTAGCGTTTATTTTGATGACTTCTGCACAATGAGGACACTTTTTTTCAGTTGATGGCTCTAAAACAACGGTTTCACAGCACTCCGGACACTCTTGTTTGGTACCTTTTAACGCGTCATCAATTTCTGTTTCAGTATTACAGTAGGGGCAGATAAAACGAAACGCCATTTTTTAATCTCCTTTTTTTATGACGTTATTCCACCACCTTTTTTTGTGCAGTTATTTTTGTAAAATTGCAACAAAAAAAGGCACATCCCGAGGAAGTGCCTATCCCTGCGTCTGCTACAACGCCACAAATCCGCACACAACCAGAATGTGCCGTAACTATATTTTACGGACATGCTGATTTTAAACATGGGATTTGTGTTACGTCGTTGTTTGAAGTAGCAGTTCAGGGATAGACGTTTACAATCATTTATTTCAGTTTATAAAGTTTCAAATTCTTTGTCGGTTTACCTCATATTACATGTTGAGTTGTCTCAAAATAAACACATTAAAAATATAGCACGTAATTATAAAAATGCAAGTTGTAACTGCAAAACGCTGTGATAAGGATATGATAATTTTATAGTTTTGCAACTATCCGCCGTCGCTGAAGGCTATGGCGTGACACGTCGGGAGCAAAAATACCCCGCTTTTTTCGAAAAGGGGTGGGGATAGTGTTGGTTTGCTTGCAAACCAACGTGAAGCGCAGGATAAATCCTGCATGAAGCATTGCTTCGCAATGTGAAGCGTTTGCCTTTGGCAAACATGAAGCGCTCACTTCGTGAGTAAGGATATGATAAGTTTATGTTTCCTGTTTTGCGACCATCCGCCGTCGCTCAGGGAGCTGTGGCGGGACAAGTCGGGAGCAAATATACCCCGCTTTTTTCGAAAAGGGGTGGGGATAGTGTTGGTTTGCTTGCAAACCAACGTGAAGCGCAGGATAAATCCTGCGTGAAGCATTGCTTCGCAATGTGAAGCGTTTGCCTGCGGCAAACGTGAAGCGCTCACTTCGTGAGTAAGGACATTATAAGTTTATCGCTTTGCCGCGACAGCGGAGCGGCAAATACCCCGCTTTTTTCGAAAAGGGGTGGGGTGTGGGGAGGGGAAAAACC
>SUVV01000018.1 GCA_015061805.1 Lentisphaerota bacterium
GTTCCCGCAAGAAAGCGTTCGCTGGAGACGTGTCCATCCACCCAGGCAAAGTTTGCCATACCACCATGACGGAAATGTGCACTGCCATTGGTATCCTGCATTCCAACACCATTGGGAACAAGGTAGCCGGTTCCGCTGACTTTGCCTCCGGCATACATTCCTGCATCGCCAAACATAACGACACCGGAAGGACGGTTGACCTTACCGGGAGAGGTTAAGCCATTGCTGATTGATAAATCGGAATTTCCTATCGTACTGCTCCACGTCAGGCGGTTGTAGCCTATACCGCCAACCTGCGATGCTTTTGTCGCATCGATGATACCGGCAGTTGAACCAAATGAAGGACAAAGCATTGCTTCTTTACTATTGCCCATATATTCGTGTAAAAAACCGCCTTTGGTCAAATCATAGGTGAAGCTGCCATGACCTCCGCCACGGGTTCCATAGAAAAAGATATTGCCGCTTGCGACCGGACAGAAAACTTTGTTGCTGTCGGCATACATAATATTCGCCGACGCATACTGTTTGAGAATATTTATACAGCTTGCACTGCGTCCGCGTTCACGGGCTGAAGATAATGCCGGAAGCAATATTCCGGCGAGAATGGCTATAATGGCTATAACCACGAGTAACTCAATTAGAGTAAAATTTTTCTTAAGCATTTTATGCCCTTTCTGTTTGATACTTTGAGCCGTCCCTTTGACAGCCTGAAAATGGGCTTATGCTCCCCGAGAGCAAAATATATATATAAATCTTCCGGCGCACCCGGATAGAGAAAAAATCTTTGTCAGTTACCTCCCTGTTCGTCTTTCATGTCCACGATAAAACGGTGACAGCGGCTGCATTGAATCGTGACCTCTTTTTGTCCGCGTTTAAGAATTTTGGTATTGACTTCCAAATGTCCCGAACCATTGTGATTCAAAAGATAGTCAAATGATGCCAGCAATCTTGCCTTTGCCTTTTCTTCCTCATCCTCGTGTTGTGTAATACTATTCATTTTATCCTTTTTATCTGTTTGTTATAAAGAACTGGAGGCTTACAAGCGGCTGCTGATTTACTCATAAGCCTCCGTGTTCAGGGAGACAATTTTACAGAAGCATTTTTGTTCCGATTTGCAATACCGTTCCAAGTTGATAGACGATCAGCGTAGCAACATACGCCAATGCGAACAAAGCTCCGGCTTCGACAAACGCCATCTTCCACGAGTTCAACTCCCGCTTGATGATCGCCAGCGTTGCCAGACACGGAATCGAGAGCAGACAGAAGAGCATTATACAGAATGCCTGCAGCGGTGTATAATGTTTCACCAATTGCGCCCGCAGTCCTTCAGATTCTTCATCTGCTTCACCTTCAGAATAAAGAATACCCATTTGAGCCACAAAAACCTCTTTTGCCGCCAACGCTCCGATAGATGCCGTAGTTATTTTCCAGTCAAATCCGATGGGAGCAAAGACCGGTTCGAGGGTCTTGCCCACTCTGCCGGAAATAGTGTATTCCAGTTTTTCCGAAAGTTGAGCATTTTCAAGAACGGAGGTATCGCCACCAGCCTTCTGCACTTCGGTGATTTTGCTGTCATAATCAACGGAAAAATCTTTCTTTTCCGGATAGGTATTGCAGATGTAAAGTATGATACTGGTAAGCAAAATGATCGTACCTGCTTTCTGCAGATACATCCGCCCCCGATCCCACATGTGGAGCATCAAACTTTTGAAACTGGGCATCCGGTAAGGCGGAAGTTCCATCAGATAGACTTCTCCATCACCTTTGAAAAGCGTGGACTTCATGATCCGGGCGGCAATCAATGCCACCAGGACACCAATAAGGTATATCAGCCACATGGTAAAAGCCTGATACTGTTTGGCGAAAAATGCAGGAATAATGAGGGCATAAATCGGCAATCTTGCCCCGCAGCTCATAAAAGGCAGAACCATGATAGTAATTTTGCGATCGCGTTCTGATTCAATAGTGCGGGTTGCCATGATTGCCGGAACGGTACAGCCGAATCCGAGAACCAGCGGGACAAAGGACTTTCCCTGAAGCCCGAATTTACGCATGATACCATCCATGACAAAAGCGGCTCTTGACATATAACCGGATTCCTCAAGAATGGCTATGGCAAAAAAGAGGAACAGAATGTTGGGCAGAAACACGATCACTCCGCCCACTCCGGCAATGATTCCATCAATGACCATACTGCGGATAAAAGGCAGCGTTTCCGGATTCCAGACATTACCGACAACTCCGCCAAACCAGCCGAAGAAATCTTCAATATAGCCCATCAACGGATCAGCGCAGATAAAAGTAAACCAGAAAGTAGCGTACATAATTGCCAGAAACAGCGGAAATCCCAAGAACTTATTGGTGATAACCTTGTCGATTTTATCGGAGATTTCCCGGCGTTTTTCCTGACTGAAAGATATTGCATTATGGCACGCTCCGGAAAGCATCGCATAGCGGCGGTCTGCCATAAAGGTATCCGCCTCGATCGCGTGTTTGTTTTTAAGATGCAGAATTTGAGCGTCGACTTCTTCCCAAACCGGCTTCATTGCTTCGATTTTCATCGCGCTGGAATCTTTTTCCAGTAATTTAATGGCAAAAAAGCGGGAGGGGATGTGGCTGTATTTTTCAATATTCAGAGCGTCGATTTTTTCGGCAACGGCATTGATCGCATCGTCAAAATCTGCACCGTAAGAGAGCATCGGCATACCATGGTCATCCAATTTTGCCAGAGTTTCGACCATTTTGTCTTTAAGAGACTGCACACCTCTTGAAGTATTGCCGACAGTTTGGGCGATGGGAGAGCCGAAATATTTTTCCAGTTTTGGCAGATCGAATTTAAGCCCCTTTTTCCGGGCATCATCACTCATATTGAATGCCAGAAGCATGGGAATATGAAGTTCTGCAAGCTGCGTGGTAAGATAAAGACTGCGCTGCAGAATGGTGGAGTCCACCACATTTACGATGAGGTCAATACCTTTTTTGGTCAATTCCTCAAAAACAACGGCTTCCTCCGGAGAAGAACTGGAAAGCGAATAGACTCCGGGCAGGTCGATCAATTCTATTTCCATATCATTCAACGTGAATGAGCCGGATTTGCTTTCCACGGTTACACCGGGATAGTTGCCGACGTGCTGTCTTGCACCGGTCAGAGCATTGAAAATACAGGTTTTGCCGCAGTTGGGGTTACCGGCAAGAGCAATGCGGAATTTTTTACTCATCGTTGGCATCCTCCGTTTTTTTCAAGCATGATACAGGCGGCATCATCTTTGTGCAGAGCCATACTGGTTTCCATAACTTTTACCCGGATCAGACCACCGAATGGAGCGTGTGCCTCAATGAGCAATTCAGTTCCGGGAACGATCCCCACGTCCGCAAATTTTTTACGCCCGCGGGACTGAGGCGAAATTCCGACGATGGTTGCTTTTGTACCGACCGGCAATTCCGCCAAAGAAATTTTTTCATCCGCACCCCCTCTGCCGCAATATTGTTGCTTCATAAGGTTTCTCCCTGTTATTTAAGTTATTATAATAAATTAGTCCAATCTAATTCAAGAATCAAAAAAAAGAACAGTTCCACAGGAGTATAACTGAACAATATTCAGCACTCCATCATTCTGCCGTAGAAATAATATATCACAGGATTTCAGAATTTCAAGTTCGTTTAGACTAATTTTTTTATTTTTTCTTCAATGGGATTACGATCAGGAATCGAGCCACTCCAAAAATTTTTGCAAAAATTTGCCCGGTTCCGATGGGAAAAAACACTTGAGGTGGTATATTACAGGCAAGACATTTTTAAGCATTTCAAACTCATTTGCAAAGGTTGATAATGAACGGTTGGAAATATATAGAAGAAGTTTCACTGATGTTGACACTTCTTATTATTTTGGCATTCTGCTCTGCCGCGGAAACCTCTTATTCAGCGGCTGACCATCAAAAAATCCGGAAAATGGGAGAGGCAAAAAGATTCGGCGCCAAACTGGCGGGCAAACTGCTGATGCGCTTTGATGATGCGTTATCCGCCATCCTGATTGCCAACACCATAGTCTGTATTGCACTATCCCCGGTGGGCGCTATCGTATTCGGTGACATGCGCTCCCGGCAGGGAAGCAGTCACGCTATTGCAGAGTTTTCTACGGTGCAGCCCACCCCCAATCCCGGCAGCCGGGAAAGTTTTAACATTTTCCCAAACAGCCCGGGAAAACAAACTTGAAAAGTTGTCAAAAAATGCTATTGTAATAGAAGATCGGATTTTCGGTGTTCAATGCAAATGATTCAGATACTCCCGGCACCGTACAGTATCCGATTTCAGCAATAAATCCCGGTTTTTGCCGGACAACAGTTGACCAGAAAGGTAAAATATAATGGCTCATCAAATGTGGCTGGAAGATCTGGCGCCGTTTCAACTCTACGGCAAACTCTGGCATGTCGGCGGAAAAAGTTCGCCGTCGTATCTCTTTGACACCGGGGATGGTTTGCTTTTGCTGGATACCGGACTGCCCAAAAGCGGCTACATCCTTTTCCGCAATATCTACGATATCGGTTACAAACCGCGCGATATCCGCTGGATTCTCCACTCCCACGGACACTATGATCACGTCGGGATGACCCGCGCGCTCGTTGAAATGACCGGAGCAAAAACTTATATCGGCGCCCCGGATCTCGACTTCGTGAATGGAACACGCGACCTCCCCAGAGCGAAGTTCATCGACTGCAGTTTCGACGAAACTTTTGAACCGGACGTGCTGATAAACGGCGGCGATGTGCTGACCTTCGGTTCGCTTGAAATCCGATGCGAATCAGCACCGGGGCATACTCCCGGCACGATGGCGTTTTTCTTTGACCTCGAAGAAAACGGTGTCGTCCGGCGCGCCGGAATGCACGGTGGAGTTGGCGTGAATTCGATGCGGACAGCGTTTCTGCACAGGTTCGGTCTCTCCACCGACTGCCGTCAGCATTTTCTCGATGCAGTGGACAAACTGATGGACGAACCGGTGGAGATTTTAGTTGGCAACCACCTCGGCAACTATGATGCGTTGGACAAGGTGCGCCGCCGCAAAGAATCCCCCGACGGTCCCAATCCATTCGTCGATCCGTCGGAGTGGAAACGTTTCCTGACCGCCCGGGCAGAACTTGTCCGCAAACTTATGGTCGAAGATCCTGCGTGAAGTATTGCTTCGCAATGTGAAGCGTTTGCCTGCGGCAAACGTGAAGCGCTCACTTCGTGAGTAAGGACATGATTGTGTTGATTTGCGTTGCAAACCAACGTGAAGCGCAGGATAAATCCTGCGTGAAGCATTGCTTCGCAATGTGAAGCGTTTGCCTGCGGCAAACGTGAAGCGCTCGCTTCGCGAGTAAGGACATGATTGTGTTGATTTGCGTTGCAAACCAACGTGAAGCGCAGGATAAATCCTGCATGAAGCATTGCTTCGCAATGTGAAGCGTTTACCTGCGGTAAACATGAAGCGCTCACTTCGTGAGTAAGGACATGATAATTTTATAATCTTGCCGCGACAGCGGAGCGGAAACTACCCCGCTTTTGTGTCGGTTTGCGCAGCAAACCAACGTGAAGCGCAGGATAAATCCTGCATGAAGCATTGCTTTGCAATGTGAAGCGTTTACCTGCGGTAAACATGAAGCGCTCACTTCGTGAGTAAGGACATGATAATTTTATAATCTTGCCGCGACAGCGGAGCGGCAACTACCCCGCTTTTGTGTTGGTTTGCGCAGCAAACCAACGTGAAGAGCAGGATAAATCCTGCGTGAAGCATTGCTTCGCAATGTGAAGCGTTTGCCTGCGGCAAACGTGAAGCGCTCGCTTCGCGAGTAAGGATATGATAAGTTTATACTTCCTCTTTTGCTGCGACAACGGAGCGGCAAAATACCCCGCTTTTTTTGAAAAGGGATGGGGGCGTGGGGGAAGGGAAAAACTTTTTTTCCCGTGAAAAAAAGTTTTTCCCTTCCCCCACAATACAATCTCCCTTCAATCAGATACCGGCAGTTCAAACGGCGGGGCGGGGAAGCCTGCTTTATTGAAAAGATTACCCAACGGGAAGTTGGTCCAATTGTATCTGATTTTGACCGGTTCAACCACTTTCGCACAGGAAACGATCACCGCGTTTCCGGAAATTTTCGCCTCGTCTGCCCAGAACCATTTGCCGTCACTTCCGCACAAGGCGAATCCCTCCAGTTGAGTTCCCGGAGAACGGCGGATCAGTTTGGTAAAAGTCCGGTTGGTTTTTTTCATCGGCAATTTCGCCGGGATCGCCGCCGCCGTCAATCCGCCATCGGTATGGGCAAAACTTATTTCGATCTGTCTGCCGCGCCGGGCGACCTTGACTGCCGCAGGTCCGAAGCAGGGAATATTTTTACCGTACACCTGATTCAATGCGACCGCCGCCATCCGTTCGCCGGGGGCTTTTTTATTCAGGGGGTGGATGTCCCGGCACTCTCCGGCATCGGTAACGACCGCCATACCGGTATAGGGAAGTTTCAGAGCTTTGCTCTGTTCAAGGCGCAGATATGGCCAGTTACCGCACTGGTCCGGGAACTCCGACGGCATCATGAACGAGGGGAGCTGACTGAAATAAAACGGCAGATTTTCATTTCTGAACTTCTTGCGCCAATCCTTTATCAGCGAAGAAAATAGGTCACCGTAACCGGCATAGCGGGAAGCGTTCCCTTCGCCCTGATACCAGATCACCCCGGAAAAACAATAGGGGACAAGCGGATGGATCATCGCATTATAAAGCCGCGCCCACTGGCGTTCCGGAAGCGGAGCGTTGCCCAGCGGTTTCGGACGGGTTTTCAACATCTTCCCGGCACACATTGGAAAACTTTTTTCCCGGTAGATTTCCCAACCGCTGCCGTCGATCTTGAAACTGCCGAAATGGAACGGCTGCGGCATGTGCATTTTATCATGAGATATCCAGTACCGGATAAGAATTTCATGAGTTCCGGCAGAGACGCTTCCCGGCGGACACCATACCATGAATTGCGCATTGCTCCAGGCTTTTTTCTGATCACCGCAAGCGACCTCTTTGCCGTCAATAAAAATTTTGATCGGAGCATAAATGCGGCCCAGATAGATCCGCAAGCGGTCTTTCACATCCTTTTCAGTAAGGGTGATACGGTTCCGAAGCCAGCAGATACCGCCGCCTTTGATATCTCCTGAGTGCGGGGTCCAGCGGGCATCAGCCGGGGGAAGTTTCACCGGGATATCGGTTCTGCCATATTTCTTTGCCCAGGCGTCATTGGCGCGAAGGAACTTTTCCAGACGCTCCGGATGAGAATTCAGGGCATCCAGCCGTTTCTGTCCCATCGCCACGGTTTCAGGAAATGGAGCGAGACTTTCACGGCTCATCCAGCATTCGAGCGCAGTTCCGCCCCAACTGGCATTGACGATGCCGACCGGGACATTCAGCGTATCATGGAGTTTTTTGGCGAAAAAATATCCTGCCGCAGAAAATTCGCCCAGCGTGGTGCGGTCGGCAGTGACCCATGCGCCCTGCAGTTCTGAAATGGGAACTGCGGAATAGTTATTTTTTATTTTGAAGTGACGGAGATTGCGGTTGGGCGGCAGTTTGCATATATCTTTGAACTCTTCCACCCGGTTGAGTTTGAACTCCATATTGCTCTGTCCGGATGCCAGAAAAACTTCACCGACGATCACATCTTTTATGAGCTTGTCGTTGATCTGCAGTTCAAAGGGACCGACCGGAGAATCTTTCAGATTCAGAATGACCTCCCACTTGCCATCGGCACCGACCGAAGTCCGGCAGATCTGCCGGTCAAATCTGACGGTCACTTTTTCTCCGGGAGTCCCCTTTCCGAAAACCGGAACCTTTTCCCGCTTTGCCAGTACCGCACCATGCGAAAAAATCGCCGGGACAGTCACCGCCGCCAGAGATACGATATTAACAAAAAGAATTGCTGCAACAAGAATATTCTTTGTCATATTTCACCTCCTGAATTTTGATTTTTGTTAATATAACATCGCGTGCCGTCAATTACAATCTTTGCCGCCGTTCAAATGCCGGAGAAAACAGTTCCTTTATTTTCAAATTGTGCTTGCATTTATTTTTCACGGGGTGTAATGTATATCAGCGGTATGTTTATTTCACACTTTACGAGGAAACTTTTATCATGCTTGAATCACCATGGTCAAGAACGATGCACCCATTTCAACTCTTCGGAAACACCTGGTTTGTCGGCTCCCGTCCGGCGTCTTCCCATATTATCGACACCGGCGATGGACTCATCCTGCTGGACAGCGGCTATCAGGAACGGCTCTATCTGGTGATAAATTCCATCTGGCAATGCGGATTTTCACCTTATGACATCAAATATATCATCCTTTCTCACGGTCACGTCGACCACGCCGCCGCCACCCGTGCGCTGGTTGAACTCACCGGAGCTGAAACTTTCATTGGAAAAGCCGATGCGGAAATGGTCAACGGCACAAACCCGCGACTCAACTGGGCAGACGAATTAAGCGCCAGCCAGCCGCCGTTTGAACCGGATCATCTGCTCAAAGACGGCGATAAGATCAAACTTGGAAATGTGGAGATCGACTGCGTTGCCACGCCGGGACATACTCCGGGAACATTTTCCTTTTTCTGGAATATCGAAGTTGACGGTAAAATCTACCGCGCCGGAACCATGGGCGGCGCCGGAAAGAACACCCTCGTGTCAGAATACGTCCATAAACTCGGTTTGGAAAAAGAAAACTGGCGCGGTGCTTTCCGGCAGAGTATCGCCCGCTGCCGCCGCGAAAAAGTTGATGTTTTCGTCGGCAACCACTGCGGACAGAATCAAACCCCGGAACGCTATCAGCGCCTGTGTGCCGGAGACAAAAATGCTTTTCTCGATCCCGAAGCCTGGGGCAATTTTCTTGACCAGTGCGAACGGACGCTGAATACTCTCGAAATTGAAGATCCGCTGTAAAAATTGATTTCCCGGAAAGTTCGGAAAGGATAGCGTTATGAAGAAGTTTTTCCCAAAATCGGCACTGCTGCTGTTTGCCGCAGCGGTGCTGATTCCATGCAGAGCCGGAGCCGATAAAGTTGTCCTGAAAGATAACTTTATAAATCCGCATCGGCGGTCATTGAGCATCAACATCCCGGCTGCGGCTTCCGAATGGCAGAAAGATGTTGAAATCACCGATCCGGCAGGCAGGATTTTGTTGAGATATTTCACCAGAGACGCCCTGAAAAAGGTTGAGTTGAAAAGTGCCGATTCCGGAAAAACCCTGTGGCAGACCACCGATTTCTCCAAACCGGCGATCCTCAAGACCGCTCCGGGGAAAAACTATCTTCTCCGTATTTACGGAATTCCTGCCAAAACGTGCAGACTTGATCTGTCCAGCCGCAATGAATTCGGACGGATGATCGCATGGCACAATGAAGCCTCCCGAACCACCGTGCAAAGCCGGGGTATCCTGCTGACTCCGACCGGAAACAATGCCCGGATTTACGGCAGATGTTTCCAGTTGCAGAAGAACAAAATATACACGCTTTCTCTGGAAGCCGAATCACTGGAACCTCAGAGCGTTTCCATTGTCGTCGCCAAGCACAAAGTTGCCCGCCGGGTGGTCTCTTTTCCGCTGGAAGCAGGCAAATCGACCGTTCTGAGCGCCGATTATCAACTTCCTGACGACAACGGCAATATCAGCATCCACTTCACCAAACCGCTCCGGCTTAAAACGTTGACCATTATCGGAAAATCACTCTCCGCTCCGGTGGTCAAAAAGGAAAAACCGGATAATGACGGACGCTTCCTCGAAGAGCGCAACGAAGAAAAAGAACCGGCAAACCCGGCGCTTACCTCCCCGGTATTCTACCGCCGCGCCCCCCGGCTGGTCTACCCGGACAGCATCCCGCAGGAGTATGAAATCAGTCAGGAACTCCACGGGTTCGGGACTCCCGGCGAACATGTCCTGCTTTACGCAACGCTCTTCAATCCCGCGCACTCCCGCCCGGTCGGGCTCTGTTCGGTCTCCGATCTGCGCTCCGGCAATTCCCGGATCGCCGCCAAAGAGTGGAATATCTCCGAAATCGGTTTCAGCAACTATCCGCGCGGCAAACTTTCCAGTCAGATCATCCCGGAACTCATCTTGAAGCAAAGCGGCAAAATTCTGGAAGCTGACCGCAACCGGATGTACCGCTTCTATCTGAAACTGCCGCGCAACGCCGTCCCCGGCAAATACAGCGGCAAAATCACGCTCAAATGCGGCGAAACCGATCTGGTTCTGCCCATTCAGATCAGTGTCCTCCCATTTGAATTGATGACGCCAAAAGAAAATGAATTCGTCTGGTCGGTGTACAGCCGGATCCAGGGACGTCCCCAGCGCACCTACAAAGGATCAGTACGCGACCGCTATTTTCAGGACATGCGCGATGCCGGAATCACCAGTTTGCACTACAGTATGCACTACAGCGAAAATGCGGTAAAACGGCTCCAGGAACGCCGCAAAAAGCAGGGCTTCACGGCGCCGCCGGTATTCTACGGCATCCGCGCCCATCAGGTCGCTTTGAAAAATCTCGGACTGCCCGCCAATGACCAATTGTGGTTCCGCAAAGAAAATGTCCGTAAAGAGTATGTCCGGCTGATGAAAGATTTTGATTCATGGATGAAAAAATATGGCGGCAAAGGGTACAATGACTATTACGTTTCCTGTGTCGATGAACCTTTCCTCGGCAAAATGGAGCGCGCCCTCTGGGAAAACAAACTTACCCGCGCCGCCGGTATCAAAACCGCCGCCACCATCTATCAGCCCCGCTGGGTCAAATTGATGGCACCTGACCTCGATCTTTCCATAAATATGTTCATCAACCGCGACCCGGAAATCCTCCGGCAGTTGAAAGATATTCAAAAAGAGTTCCCGAAACTGCACTACTGGTATCTGGGCGCCGGAGCCTATGACCATCAGGAGGGTGGTCTGATGCCCAACCGCCTGATGGCAGGTTTCGGCAGTTTCCGTTCCGGGGTCAGAGGGCATATATCATTCACCTATCAGAATATCGGAAACGCGATCGATCCTTTCCGCAGTCCGATCATACGGGGCTACGGGATGACCTTCCCCCATCCCCGGCCGACCGCAAAAGAGGTGACGATCTTCACGCTGGAGTGGGACGGGCTTTGCGAAGGTATCATCGACTACAAATACCTCTACACCCTCCGGAAACTCATCGCAGAAAAAGCAGGAACCCCCGCCGCCGGCAACGGACAGAAAACCCTCGATTACATCCTGAAACACACCACCTGGCAGGATCGTATGACCCACGCGCAGGGAATCACCGCCCGACGCGACCTCACCAATGACAACATGGACAAACTCCGGGCGCTTGCTGCGGATGCCATACTCAAACTTGTCCGGGAGAAATAAATCATGAAAAAACTCACTTTTCTTGCTCTGTGTTGTTTCGCTGTCCTTGCCAACGCTTACGAACTCAAAAAAATCACCGCTCCGCCGGAGATCGACGGCAAAGCGGATGCACTCTGGCAAACGGCTCCGGCATTGCCGCTGGTCAAATGGCGGAGCAATAAAGCCGCTCCTCTGATGCCGTCAACGGTAAAATTTCTCTATGACGATGCCAATTTGTACTGCCTTGCCGAATTCAGTGAGAACAATATGAATGAAGCACTCATGCAGTCTTCAAAATATCCCCGCCGGGATGCGCCGGTTTTTGAAAACGATTGCTGTGAACTTTTCATCGACCCGTTTATGGATGGCAAACGAAGTTTCCATCTGATCGTCGACATCCATGGCGGAATTGCCGATTTCCTCCACGGCGACACCGTACGCTACCGGAACGCTTTGAAATGGGATGGCTTCTGGCGCGGCGAAGTACACCGGAGCGACGAAATGTGGTGCGTGGAATACGCCATCCCCTGGCACACCATCGGGATCGCCCCCGGCAAAGGGCGCGTTTTCGGCATCGACCTTTCCCGCGCCCGCCGCTGCAATCCTCCGGAACGCTCGGTGCTGGTCGATGCTCACAGCCTCCGCACAACTGAAAAATTCATCCGCATGAGTGTTGATCTTGCACCGCTACCCGTCACCGGAAGTGTGGAACACAGTGCGCTTTTCTCCGGCAGCAACACTCTGCACGCCATACTGCAGAACAGCACACCTGCGCCGCTGGACGGCACTCTGCTCATCGCCGGAACTTCCAGTTGCGGTGAAATTGTGTTTGAGAAAAAAATTCCGTTTTCCATCCCGGCAAAAAAATCGATCGATCTTCCAATCCAAGTTTCGCTCCCCTCTCCGGGAACGGTCAACATCTCAAGTTCGGCCGCACTGAAAAAGCAGACTGTTTTCATCAGCAGTATCAGCGCCGCCGTCCAACCGCCGTTTGATATCAACGATCCGCATCCGGTGGTGTTTCAGGGGGAAAAATGGGGTGTTTATCTGAGGATATTCACCAGCGGGAAACGGGATATGGTAATCACGGTACTTAAAGGAAACCGAGCCGCAGCTCAACGCACTTTCACCGGTATCCAGGGGAAAAGTTTCATCAATTTGCCGACGGAAAATCTCGCCCCCGGAGAATACACGTTGCGTATTGCCTCCGGTAAAGATTCCATCACCGTCCCCCTGCGGATAATACCCCGGATTTGAGAACGGCGGATCGAAAAAAACGGATTTTTTCAGAAAAAATGTTGCTTTTTGCACTATTTGTGACTATACTATAGTGTAACGTGATATGAAAACCATTATCAATGGAGAAATAATTATGACTTGTAAGGATATTTCCTCTGTCCGGTTAACCGGACAGAAGCAGTACTGCTTCACCCTCATCGAACTGCTCGTTGTCATCGCCATCATTGCCATCCTCGCGGCTATTCTGCTCCCGGCGCTGCAAGCTGCGCGCGGCAGAGGTATAGCATCTCATTGTGCAAACAACACCCGTCAGCTGGTCAACGGTCTCAACCAGTACGCTGAAGTCAATGACGGTCATGGTCCCCGCCAGAAAGAGGGAAAAACCGACAACTACATGTGGGGTTCCGGCAGCGGCCAGGGCAGAGTAGGCCCTTACCTGCAATCCAAGCAGGCATATGATTCCGGAAACAATGTTTCTTACTATTGTTCACCGCTGGCATTCTGCCCGCTCGGCAGCCGCAGAGGAGAGCAGAAATTCACTGCCAATGATTCAAGTTACTGGGCAAACGGTTTCCTCGGCATTTATCTGGATCTGGGAGCACAATATATGCAGAAATACAGCAGCGTCCGCTTTACAAGCCAAGTTGCAGTGGTCGCCGAAAGCGGCCCGAAAACGGTTAACAAATACAGCCACCCGGAATACACCGGCTGCAGCGGCGTAGCCACCAATGACTGGGCTTATTTCAAACATGCGTCATTCCGTCACAGCAAGAGATCCAACTTCGGTTATATGGACGGTCACGTATCAGCAGTAGGTTTCAGCGATTACGCGCCCGGCACCTGCGGCTATAAATTATCTTTGGACAAAAAGTATCTGTTCCGGGACAACTACAAGCAAGTCGGACAACTCAACTGACGTGCCTTTCGGAACGGACGATATGCGACACCGCAGTATCAAATGTTGTGCGATTCTGCTTGCGTTGTGGGGGATTCTCCTCTCCGGCGCTGAATTGCGCTCCGGCGGACTGAAAATCGAACTGCGTAAAAATCTGACCGCTCCGCAGAAAATATCCTACGAAAAAATCGAACTCATCCAGAATTTTTTCTATTCGTGGTATGCCCGCGGCAGTTGGTACAGCGACCGGAGCGGAGTCAAAACCCAATTCGATAAAAGCGGTGTCGGCGATATCCGGATAAGAAAACAGAACGCCTCCACCCTTGAAGTCGACTACGAATGCACCGATTTCAAAATCACTTCCGGCTATTACCTGCTGACCGCTCCGGACGCGTTGAAAATCGAATTTTATCTCACCGCCCGCAACGATATCTATCTCGGCGGCATCGACCCGCCGGGGGGAACCTCGCTGCCGCTGATGAGAAAAAACCGGGCGTTATCCCACTTTTACGAAGTTTCCCCCGATTTGTCGCTGACTCTCAAAAGCAAGGGAGATTACCCCGGGAAACTTGCCGGAGTCGTCCGCAACAACTGCACCGGCGGCTTCACCGATGCCAAAGGTGAAAACGGTTATTTCATCCTGCTCGACCGCCGCTTTTACGGCAGTCAGCGGAATACTCCGGTCATAACCGGAGGCGGAGTTTGTTTTTCCAAAGAGGTCTGCCGTTTGATCAGAAAAGGTGAAGTCATCAAAGGTCAATTTTATCTGGTGCCATTTGCAAAAAATGCCTCAAGCGTGATCAAAGCGGCTGTAGAAAAATTCTGTGATCCCGTTCCGGAAAGGCGGTGGGATTTCTACGAACCGTACCGGGAAATTTCCCGGAAGGCGCTGAAAGGATTTTCGATCGTTGCCGACAATGAATATTTCACCGCAGCTTGCGGCACGACCGACAATGTCCTGCCGCAGGCACCCCTGCCGCAGACGACAGTTCCGGAAATCAAAGTTGCCGGAGCCAAAAATCAGAATATTTTCACCCAGATCGTATTGAAAGCAAAAAAAGATTTGAAAGATCTGAAATTCTCCATCGATCTGCCCGGAATCAAAGAGTTACGCATCGAACGGATAACTCCGGCTCCCAGCGATTACCCCGGCACCGCCTTTGCCGCGGCCGGAGATTTCCCGGACATCCTGCAGAAATCCGATACACCGGAGTTGACTCCGGCAGAGGGCAACGCGTCCTATTTACTGACCATCACCATTCCGGAAAATGCTTCAAGCGGCGAAAAAAATGGGGAAATAAAGATTTTCTCCGGTAAAAAACTCCTTGCCGCATTGGATATCAAAGTTACAGTCCATGATTTCAGTTTACCGAAGCGGAGCAGTTTCCGTTCGGCGTTTCTGGCGTGGACATCAAAAGATTACCGCAAGGGATTCAATGCGGATCATATTCTCAAAGATCAGAGAAAACTGCGGATAACTACGCCGATGGAGATATACACTCCCTGCGATTCAAAAGGCAATCTCCGCAACCCGGAAGTTTTCCGGCGGACGGTCAGAAATGCGCTCGCCGCCGGAGACACCGGTTTCCGGATGTCCAGCGTATACATGTGGCGGAATATGCCGCACAAGAACAAAACCGGAAAAGAGGCTGAACTTTACATCAAAAATTTCACCCGGCAAGTCTACGCCATCTTAAAGGAACTCAATGCCGTTCAGGATGTCTGGTTCCTCATGTGTGACGAAACCCACAAGCCGGAAAACAATCTGAAACATATCAAGTGGTGCCAATGGGTCAAAGAGGCCGCCCCCGATCTGCCCATATTCTCCACCCAGAATCACCCGGAATACTCCATCGCAAAACAGGCAGATATCCTCTGCGGTCCATTGAGTTCGGTCGATGTGCTGCGCGATCGCTTCAAGGAGACAAAAGAGTACTGGATATACGAAAACGGATTTCCATTCACCCTCGGTCAGCCGGCTACCGTTGCCCGCACCATGCCGCTCCGCAGCATGCGCCATAACGTGAAAGGCTATCACCAGTGGAGTTCCTGCCATTGGCCCGCAGAGAAAAATGGAAAATTCCGCCCCGGTCATTTCCACGGGACGGCTTCGCTCTACTATCCGCCGGAATTCGGTTACCGGAAAAATCAGCCGGTCCGTTCCATGCGGCTGATCAACTGCGCCCAGGGAATAATCGACCATGATCATATCACGCTTCTGCAGCAGTTGATCGCCCGCAATCCCGGAAAACCGGAAGCGGTAGAATCACAGAAATTCCTTGACACCCACTTCAAAGCGCTCATTCCGGATGTTTACACATTCAACGGCAGCAGCGCCGATTATGATGCTTTCCGCGCCGGAATCGCCGACCGCATCAGTAAATTATCGAAAATTTTGTAAAAAAAGCATATTTTTCGCTTGACTGTCAACTTTTACGGTGTATAATAATAATCAGAAACTCCGGAGGATTCCGGAGGGTGTGTAAAAGTTGATAAAAATTTTTGAGATATATGAGCGAATTCAATAACGATAACATGCTGATCAGCGCCGAACATCTGGTCAAGACCTATCACGGACGAACCGTCGTCAACGATGTTTCAGTCTGCATCCGCGCCGGAGAGGTCGTCGGTCTGCTCGGTCCGAACGGAGCCGGTAAGACGACAAGTTTCTATATGATCATGGGACTGGTTCGCGCCGACAGCGGCAAGATAACTTTCCGCGGCGTGGATATTACCAATATGCCGATGTATAAACGCGCCCGGCTGGGCATGGGATATCTGGCACAGGAACCGTCGATTTTCCGCACGCTCACCGTCGAAGACAACATCATGGCGATCCTCGAAACTCTCGCCATCTCCGGCAAGGAACGCAAGGCTCGCCTTGAATCCCTCCTCGACGAACTCGAACTCACCCGGCTGCGGAAGCAGAAGGCGCTCACTCTTTCCGGCGGCGAACGCCGCCGTCTGGAGATCACCCGCGCGCTGGTCACCAATCCGGCATTCATCATGCTCGACGAACCTTTCGCCGGAGTCGACCCGCTGGCGGTACACGATGTCCAGCAGATCATTCTGAAACTCAAGGAACGTAACCTCGGCGTGCTGATCACCGACCACAGCGTCCGCGATACGCTGAAGATCGTCGACCGTGCCTACATCATGTGCATGGGAAAAACCCTGCTGGAAGGTCCCAGCGAATTTCTGGTCAATGACCCGAAAGCCAAGGAGATATATCTCGGTCCGGAATTCACCATGTGAGTCCGGCAAGCCGATTTGAAGTGTTGTCAATATGGGAAGGAGAACAGTTCACCTTCCCCGAAGTCACAGGAGGTGTCTATATGAACATCAATGTCATCGGTCGTCAACTCGAAATCACTCCGGCAATCAAAACTTACACCGAAAACCGGCTTCAGGCGTTCAGCATATTTTCAACAATAAAGATAAATACGATCAATGCCACAATGGAATATTCCAAAGGTCATTTTCAGGTGAATCTGGTGCTGAACTGCAAGTATCACACCCTGACCGCCAACGCCAGCGATTTCGACCTCTACAAGGCATTTGATGCCGCCGCCGACAAACTGGAAGCCCAGTGCATCGGACTCAAGGAGAAAATTCATGAACACCGTGCTGAACCGGTCAGCCAGACCGATATCAGACAAAACGCGGAAATGTAAAACATCAGCAATTTATAAGCAGCAGCAGTCCGGAATGCCCAATGCTTTCCGGGCTGTTTTTTAACTGTAACGCAAAATATTCAGAAAGAAGACCATGGTAATCGCAGTTTCCGGCAACTTCACCACCGATGCCGCAAAATTCATCTGTTACAAAGTGGAAAAAGAGTCAGTCCGCGAGAGAGAATGTATTTTCACTCCCCCCGGCGGCAAGGGCCCGCTTATCCGTCAATTCATCGGACTGGAGATCGATCTGCTCATAACCGGAAACATCTCCGGCGAATTGGAAGAAGCACTCTCCGATGCCGGAATTTCTGTCATCAAAGGCATCTCCGGTGCCGAAGATCAGATCCTCAAAGAGTACCTCAACGGCACTTTGAACTTTTGAACCGGAGAAGATCATGAATTGTGAAAAACTTCGGAATTTTCTCAACAGCAATGACAGTTTCTGCCGTCATTGCAGCATCCATCTCACTCATGTTGCCCCCGGAGAAGCCACTGCCGAACTGGAGATCACTTCCGATTCGATGAACAGCCGCAACGTGGTTCAGGGCGGCGCCATCATGACCCTTGCCGATTTCGCCTTTGCCGGAGCCGCCAACGCTCACGGGCACACCACTGTTTCGACCGGAGTTACCACCCACTTTCTCCGTCCGGGAACGGGCAGAAAACTTTTCGCCCGGGCAAAAGCGCTCCACCACGGGCGCACCACCTGTTTATATCAGGTCGACGTCACCGATGAACAGAATGAACTGGTGGCATCGGCAAGTGTCAGCGGTTTCACGATTTCCCCGGCCCCGGTTATAGAGGATTGAATACTTATGAAAGAGAAGTCACGCACCTGCATCGTCCGCGGCATGCGCTGTGCCGGATGTTCCGCCAAGGTGGAAAAACATATTGCCGCTCTGCCCGGAGCCGAAAATGTGGTCGTAAATTATGCATCCGGCACATTGACCCACACCTCAAATCCCGCAGTACTTCCGGATGAAACCATCTTTGAAGCAGTAAAAAAACTGGGCTTCAGCGCGGAACCACCCCCGAAAGACCCGGCGGAAGAGGAGAAAAAAGAACTGCTGATCTGGAAACGCGAATTACGCAATTTCATCATTGCCGCCATATTCACGATCATACTTTCTGTTTACTCATTTTGCACCGTCCACGCAAGTTTGATTCTGCAGGGGATATTGCTCATCCCCGTCCTTGCCGCCGCCCGGAAAATTTTCTCCTCCGGCATCCCGGCACTGCTGCGCGGCGCGCCGGACATGGATTCGCTGATCGCCTGCGGCGCCGGAACCGGAATAATCGCCCCCGTTATCCTGCTTTTTACCGCAGCAGGAAAAACTCATTTCCACGCAAGTTTCGATGCTTCGGCAATGATCCTCACTCTGGTCATGCTGGGCAGATTATTGGAGAAAAATGCCCGCCGCAAAGTTTCCGGCGCCATCCGGGAATTGCTGAAACTTACACCGCAAACAGCCGAACTCATCACCCCGGACGGTACCGTGGAGATTGCCGTATCCGCCTTGCAATGCGGACAGCTTATCCGGGTTCGTCCGGGCGGCTCCATCCCGGCAGACGGCATCGTGATCTCCGGCAGTTCCTCCGTCAATGAAGCGATGCTCAGCGGCGAAGCGATCCCCGTCGACAAAGCCCCCGGTGCAGAGGTTTCCGGAGGAACACTCAACCTCAACGGCGTGTTGGAAATCAAAGTCACCGCCTCCGGAGAAACCAGCGTACTCGGCAAAATCATCAAACTGGTTTCCGAAGCCCAGAGTTCCCGCCCGCCGGTGGCAAAACTTGCCAACAAAGTTTCCGGTGTATTCACCTGGATGATCTTTGCCGCCGCCGCAATCACTGCCGCATTGTGGCTGTTCTCCGGAGCGCCGCTGCCGATCGCCTTGAACTATGCCCTTTCAGTACTGGTGGTTGCCTGCCCCTGCGCGCTTGGCTTGGCAACGCCGATCGCGCTGATCGCCGGTATCGGCAGAGGCGCCGCCGCCGGACTGCTCATCAAAAACGGAACGGCTCTGGAAAACTGTGCCAAAAGCAGAACCATTATTTTCGACAAGACCGGGACTCTCACTTCGGGGGTACCGGAGATCAAAAGAATCGTTTTCACTCCGGCAACCGTCAACAGCGAAGCCGAACTGCTGAACTTCGCCGCCGCTGCTGAACAGAATTCATCTCATCCGCTGGCAGAAGCGGTCGTCCGTTTTGCTTCCGGAGAATACCGGAACATCAAGGTTTCAGATTTTTCCGACCGGAGCGGTTATGGCATTTCCTGCAAACTCGACGGTACGCACTGGCACTTCGGCAATGAAGCAATGATGAAAGAGTTGGGTATTGAGTGCGATATTCCGGCAGATTTCTCCGGATTCACGGTGATTTTCTGTGCAAAAGAGAACAAACTTGCCGGAATAATCGGCGCCGGAGATACGCTGAAAAAGGATACCTGTTCCGTTATCGCCCGCCTGAAAGCAGCCGGATTCCGCTGCATCATGCTGACCGGCGACAATCCTGCCGCCGCCGGACGCTGTGCCGGCAACTGCGGTATTGAAGAATTTTACGCCTCGCTCACTCCGTCAGGCAAAGTTCAACAGATCAACTCCATAAGAAAAGAGATCACCACTCCGCTGATCATGGTCGGTGACGGCATCAACGATGCTCCGGCATTGGCTCAAGCCGACGTCGGTATCGCCATCGGTTCCGGAACCGCAGTGGCATTGGAGAGCGCCGATATCATCCTGCAGGGCAGCGATCTTGCCGGATGCCGGGATGCGATAACCTTGAGTCAGGCGACCTTCCGGGTGATCCGTCAAAATCTGTTCTGGGCATTTTTCTACAACTTCGGAGCAATTCCTGTCGCCGCCGGAGCAGTTGCCGCGCTGGGCGGTTTTTCACTGAATCCGGTCATCTGCGCCGGAACCATGGCTGCAAGTTCACTCACCGTCGTCCTCAACGCCTTGCGATTGCTCAAACTGAAAATGGAACGTTTACCATGAAAGATCCCCGGCTCTCCTCACCCGTCCGTACTGCATGGCGCCGCTTCCGGAGCGCGCCGCTTGCACGGGTCGGCATTTCCGGGATAACCCTGCTGGTCATCCCGGCGCTTTATGCACCGTTTCTGGTGAATCAGCGCCCGCTGATCATGAAATCAGACGGGGAGTGGTCAATGCCGTTTCTGCGCTATCTTTTCGCGCCGGAGAGCCCGGAGAAACTGGTCGAACAGACCTTTAATTTTCTGGCGGTTTATCTGCCGCTGCTGTTATTGTTCATGCTGATAAAACAAGTAAAAACCCGCAGGATAGTGAGTATTGCCGCCGCCATATTGCTGACGATCCCCTTTTTCACCGTGCCGGAGAAGATGGAACGGACCGACTACCGCACACTGGCTGAATCCGGCAGAATTTCCGCGATCTTCGCCCCCATCCCCTACGGTCCATTTGAAAGCTGCGCCGCCCCGTTTGAAAAACCGTCGCGCCGCCATATTTTCGGTTGTGACGATATCGGCAGGGATGTTGCCGGACGTTTGATCTGCGGAGCGAGAGTTTCGCTTGCCGTCGGATTGTTCGCCACCTTGACCGCCTTGTCTCTGGGAACCGCCGCCGGTTTGGCGACCGGGTATTTCCGGGGGAAATTCGATCTGTTCATGATGCGTCTGGTGGAAATCCTGATGTGTTTTCCCACCTTTTTACTGCTGTTGATACTGATGTCGCTGCTGAGCGACTACAACTTCACCCAGTCCATCCCGCTGCTCATCGGCGTGATCGGACTTACCGGATGGATCGGGCCCGCCCTGCTCGTGCGCGGCGAAGTTCTGAAACAAAGCGCCCTGCCCTATGTCAAAAGCTGCATTGTCGCAGGGCTCCCGGTCAGCCGGATACTCTTCCGCCATCTGCTGCCGAACATTCTGCCGCCGGTGCTGATCAGTTTCACCTTCGGCGTTGCCGGGGCGATCATGTCGGAAAGCGGCTTGAGTTTCCTCGGATTCGGTGTGCAGATGCCGACCGCCAGTTGGGGAAATCTGCTCCGTCAGGCGTTCGACAATCCGCTCGACCACTGGCATCTGACCGTATTCCCCGGTGCGGCGCTGTTTATTGCGGTGATATCGTTCAACTTTACCGGAGAGGGGTTGCGCCGCGCCCTCGCCCCGGAGAAAGCAGAGTGACTGTGAAAGTTAAAAAATATATCGAACTTCTTGAAACTGCCTACTGCGGGAAAAAACTCTCTTTGCGCCAGATCGAATCTCTGCTCACTCCACCGGATGCCGAGTGCGAGCAGAAATTATTCAACACAGCGCTTAAACTCAAACGGGAACTTTTCGGCAATCTGGTGAATTTGCGCGGACTTATCGAATTTTCCAATATCTGTACGCGCGATTGTTTCTACTGCGGCATCCGCCGGAGCAATGCAAAAGTTTCCCGCTACACCATGAGCGAAGATGAGATCGTATGCAGTGCGGCTCTGGCATCGGAATTCGGTTACGGCGCAGTCGTCCTGCAAAGCGGTGAACGCGAAGACCCCGCATTCACCCGGCAGGTCACCCGGCTGATCGAAAAGATCAATGCCCTGCCCAATCCCCCGGCAATCACGCTATCCTGCGGCGAACAGAGTTTGCAGACCTACCGGGAATGGGCCGCCGCCGGAGCAAAGCGCTATTTGCTGCGTATTGAAAGTTCTTCTCCGGAAATATTCTCCGCCATCCATCCGGAAGAATCCACTCTTGCCTCCCGGAAAGCGGCGCTCCGCCGGATCCGCAAGGCAGGTTTCCAGACCGGTACCGGTGTCATGATCGGACTTCCGGGACAAACCTTGCATCATCTGGCAAAGGATATCAAGTTTTTCCGGGATGCCGATGTGGATATGATCGGCATGGGACCGTTCCTGCCGCAGAGCGATACGCCGATGGGAGATGCCCCCGATGACCCGGAAACGGTAAAGTGCCGTTTTTCCCGGGCGTTACGGATGATCGCTGTCACCCGGCTGGTACTGAGAGATGTGAATATCGCTTCCACGACAGCACTTCAGGCCCTCGACCCGGAAAACGGCAGAGAAAAGGGAGTGCTCGCCGGAGCAAATGTCATCATGCCCAATGTCGGAAACGTGAACTACCGCCGGGACTATCAGCTTTACAACGGCAAACCGGCGCTGGATGAAAACGGCGAAAACATCCGCCGTCAACTGTTGGAATCTCTGCAGAAGATCGGCGAACTCCCCCGGTGGGACAGTTCCGGAGATCCGCCCCACTTCGTCAAACGGACTGCCGGAGCCGGAAAGGTTTGACAAGGTAAAACTTCTCATGACATTCCACAGGAAACTGCATACTCTTTCTGCGTAAAACCGGCTTTTTAAGAGCATAACAAAAGATATCCGGCAGAACTCTGCAAAGCGTATAAAAATATCCCGGCAGTTACCAGGGATGGTTTGACAGATTGAAAACTTTGAAAATAGTGCATTTTTTCTTGGATTTACGCAACTTTGATATTGACAAAAAACTGTTTTAATGCTAAATTTATCATCGTGCAGTTTGTAAACCATACAAATTCGCCTGAAAAAATAACAATATAACAACTTGCAAAAGCATGTTAATAAAAGAAGGTTGAAGGCTATGAAAATCGATTTTGCCCAGTTCGTTGACAAAGATTCAGTGATGACTCTGGTCGGCAAAACCAAACTTGAAGTAATGGATCAGTTGATATCCCGCGCGGCGGATCTTACCAAACTGAGCCGTGACCTCATCTTCCGCTTGGTCTGGAAACGCGAACAGATGATGACCACCGGTGTCGGCGGAAAACTTGCTCTGCCCCACATCCGAATCAACGATATCCTGCATCCGTATGTCATCGTCGGCGTCTGCGAAAACCCCATCGAAGATTACCATGGTCAGGACGATCAGCCGGTTCAGGTCATCGTTTTCACCGTTGCCCCCGACGAAAATCAGGAAGCCTATCTCCAGCTGCTCAGCAGCATCTCCCGCCGTCTGCGCAACCCCAAACTGATCGAACAGATGCTCGGAACCGTCGGCAATACCGTTGACCTGCTCAACGTTGTCAAACAGGAAAGCGATCCCCAATGAGTTCTGCAAACGGAAACACCGCACGCCTGGACTTCTGCTGTCAGACCGAAAATTGTTCCGGTGTTGTGAAGTTCAATCTCTCCGATGTGGCTGACCCGGATTTTCAGGCGATCTGCCCGGTGTGTCACCGGGCGTACGCTCTGGATGACTCCATGCGGGGCAAACTCCAGCGGATGATGGAACTGATCATCGCCATCCGCAATAGTGAAGATATTCTCGGTGACAGCGTGGTTTCCGTGAACGTTGCCGGAGGTGAGGTAAGAATTCCCTACGCATTGCTCCTCTCCCGGCTCAATACCATAATTACTCTGGAGATCAACGGTAACAAAACAGATTTCCACCTCTGGGTGGAGCCGTCTTCCCCAAACACTTTCCGATAATGGAAAGTTTTCCGCCCGGCAGGCGTCATCCTGCCGGACGGTGAACAACAAAAATGATATTATTTTGCGCGCCGGGTAAAGTCCCGGCGTGATGTGTTATTAAAAAGAGAGATTTTGAGAAGGAGGAGTTGAATGTTCAGCGCCATTTTCAAGGCAATATTCGGCACCAAATCCCAGCGGGATGTCAAAAAAATGCTTCCGCTGGTCCGCCGTATCAATGAAATAGAAATCCAGCTCCAGCAGTTGACCGACGAACAGTTGCAGGCAAAAACCCCGGAATTCAAAAACCGCCTTGCCAACGGAGAAACGCTGGATGATCTGATGTGCGAAGCATTCGCCGTAGTCAAGAATGCCTGCCGCAGAATGTGCGGCAAAGAGTTTGAAGTCTGCGGTCAGATGATGAAGTGGGACATGGTTCCCTTTGATGTCCAGATCATGGGCGGTATCGCCCTGCATCGCGGCTCGATCGCGGAAATGGCGACCGGTGAAGGTAAAACTCTGGTGGCAACCATGCCGCTCTACCTCAATGCACTCTCCGGACGCAACTGTCAGCTCGTCACCGTCAACGATTACCTTGCCCGCCGCGACTCCAGCTGGATGGGCGTGATCTTCCGCTTCCTCGGACTCACCGTCGGCTGTCTGCAGAATATGCAGATGCCCGATGAACGCCGTGAACAGTACAACTGCGACATCACCTACGGTACCAACAGCGAATTCGGATTCGACTACCTCCGGGATATGGGTATGGCAAGCGATGCCGATCAACTGGTTCAGCGTGATCACTACTTCGCCATCGTCGACGAAATCGACAGCATCCTCATCGACGAAGCCCGTACTCCGCTGATCATCTCCGGTCCGGTTCCGATGTCCAAAGACCAGTTCAGCGAACTCAAACCGCTGGTCGCCGACCTCTACAGCCGTCAGAATATGCTCTGCTCCCGGTTGGTCCGGGAAGCCAGAGAAGTGCTGGACAGGGAAAATATTTCCGATGCCGAATTTGAAGGAGCCATCACCAAATTGCTTCAGGTCAAGTTCGGTATGCCGACTCACCGTCAGCTGCTCCACGCCTTTGAAAACGGCGAGATCCTGCGCGAAGTCGATCGGCTCGATTCCAAAGTCCACAGCGACAACAACCGCGGCATGCTTCAGGAAGTTCAGAGCGTACTCTACTTCACCATCGACGAAAAAACCCACGAAGCCGACCTCACCGAACTCGGCCGCCGTACCATCAGTCCGGATGACCCGGCTGGCTTCATCATCCCCGATCTGCTGGGCGAACTCCACAAGATCGAAATTGACGAGACCCTTTCCGCCGCCGGAAAGATCGAAGCCAAAGAGAAGTTCCAGGAGTATTTCACCGACAAGAGCGAACGCCTCCACGACCTTTCCCAGCTGCTCAAGGCCTACTGCCTGTTTGAAAAGGATGTCAACTACGTGGTCATGGACCGCAAAGTGATGATCGTCGACGAACACACCGGCCGTCTGATGCCCGGACGCCGCTTCTCCGACGGTCTGCATCAGGCTCTCGAAGCCAAAGAAGGCGTCCCGGTCGAAGCCGAAACCCAGACCATGGCTACCATCACCATTCAGAACTACTTCCGCATGTATGACAAACTTGCCGGCATGACCGGTACTGCGGAAACTGAAGCTAACGAATTCCATCAGATCTACAAACTGGATGTGGTGGTCATCCCGACCAACCGTCCCTGCATCCGGAAAGATGACAGCGACTCAATTTTCAAGACCAAACGGGAAAAATTCAACGCCATCCTCGACGATATCGAAGAGCGCTATGAAGCAGGTCAGCCGGTTCTGCTCGGTACGATCTCGGTCGATGATTCAGAAAAACTCTCCCGCATGCTCAAGATCCGCAACATCCCGCACAACGTACTCAACGCCAAAAACCATCAGCGCGAAGCGGAGATCGTCGCCCATGCCGGACAGATCAAGGCGGTCACCGTTGCGACCAACATGGCCGGACGCGGTACTGACATCAAACTCGGTCCCGGCGTTGCTGAACTGGGCGGTCTGCATGTAATCGGCAGTTCCCGTCACGATTCCCGGCGTATCGACCGTCAGCTGCGCGGACGCTGTTCCCGCCAGGGCGACCCCGGCAGTTCCAAATTCTACGTCTCCCTCGAAGATGATCTGATGCGTCTTTTCGGCGGCGACCGTATCGTCAAGATTTTCGACCGTTTCGGTCTCAAAGAGGGTGATGAACTCCAGCACCCCTGGCTCGACCACTCCATCGAAACCGCCCAGAAACGGGTCGAACAGCAGCACTTCTCCATCCGTAAGCGCACATTGGATTTCGACGATGTGATGAATAAACAGCGCGAAATCGTCTATGCCCTGCGCAAAGATGCGCTGCTTTCAGAAAATCCCCACGATGTGCTTTTCGGCATCATCGATCAGATCGTGGAAACTGAAGTCAGCAATGCCGCCAACGCTTCCGCTGCCAAAAAAGAGGACAACCGCTTTGACCGCGAAGCCCTTGCCGCCGCGCTCAATGCGATCTTCCCGCTGGAATTCACTGCGGCGGATCTTTCTGAAGGTATCGTCAATGACAAGCTGACCGCTCCCCGCACCCTCGAACTCCAGATCATCGACAAGATCGAAAACGCCTACAAAAACCGCAACGAAGGCATGCCGGAGGAACAGCTCGCCTATCTGCAGCGCCACACTATCCTTGAAGCGCTCGACCGGCTGTGGCAGGAACACCTCTATGCCATGGATCATCTGCGTTCCAGTATGTCACTGCGGGTCTACGCCCAGAAAGATCCCCTCGTCGAATACAAAAATGAAGCATTCGGCATCTTCAAAAGCATGATGGATCAGGTCTATCTGGATGTGGCGAAAAACCTCTTCCGCCTCACCATCACCCGTCTGGAATCTCTTGAAGAACTGCTCAGTTCCATGCCGCAGGAGATGGTTCACCAGACATTGGAACAGTTCGGCGGACAACTCCCCGGCGCGGAAGATATCCCTGCCGAACCGCAGGAGGAGATCCACTTCACCTTTCACCGGGAAACCCCGAAAGTCGGCCGCAATGACATCTGTCCCTGCGGCAGCGGAAAAAAATATAAAAAATGTTGCGGCAAAGAGTGATTATCCACCCGGTGCTGAACGATTAAATCATAATTACGGAGTCTGATTCAAATGGCTAAACAGGAAGCGCTGCCGCGCGCATACGAAGCGGCTGATGTCGAAAAGAAATGGTTCCCGGAATGGGAAAAAGCCGGTTGTTTTCACGGCGATCCCAAGTCCGGCAAACCCGGTTTCTCAATCGTGATCCCCCCGCCCAACGTGACCGGTATCCTCACCCTCGGACATGTACTCAACAACACGCTGCAGGATATCCTCTGCCGCCGTGCCCGCATGAAAGGTTTTGAAGTGTGCTGGTTCCCCGGCACCGACCATGCCGGTATCGCTACTGAAGCACGCGTGGTAAAATTCCTCAAAGAAACCGAAAATGTCACCCGTGATGAACTCGGACGCGAAGAGTTCATCAACCGCGTCTGGAAGTGGAAACATGAATTCGGCGGCAAGATCATCCGTCAGCTCCGCACCCTCGGCTGCTCCTGCGACTGGGAACGCGAACGCTTCACCATGGACGAAGGTCTGTCCAAGGCCGTCCAGAAGGTATTCATCCAGCTTTACAACAAAGGTTATATCTATCGCGGTCAGCGCATGATCAACTGGTGCCCCGCCGCCAAGAGTGCGCTCTCTGACGAAGAGGTGATCTACAAGGATGTTGCGGGCAAATTCTACTACTTCCGCTATCCGCTGGCTGACGGTTCCGGATATCTGACCGTCGCCACCACCCGTCCGGAAACGATGTTCGGCGATACCGCCGTCGCCGTCCACCCGGAAGACCCCCGCTTCAAACACCTCATCGGCAAGATGGTCAAACTTCCGCTGACCGATCGGGAAATCCCCATCGTCGGCGACCAGCACGCCGATCCGACCAAGGGTACCGGCTGTGTGAAGATCACTCCGGGACACGACCCCAACGACTTTGAAGTCGGCCGCCGCTGCAATCTGGAGATCATCAACATGATGAATCCGGATGCCACCCTCAATGACAAGTGCCCTGCCGAATTTGTCGGCATGGATCGCTTCGCCGCCCGCGAACTCTGCGTCAAACGCATGGAAGAAGCCGGTTTGCTCGAAAAAATCGAAGACATCACCCACGCCGTCGGCTATTCCGAACGCGGTAATGTTCCCATCGAAACATTGGTCAGCGCCCAGTGGTTCTGCAAGATGGGCGAACTGGCCAAGCCCGCGATCGATGCCGTTCGCAACGGCGATATCAAATTCTACCCGGAACGCTGGACCAAGACCTATTTCCACTGGATGGAAAACATTCAGGACTGGTGCATCTCCCGTCAGCTCTGGTGGGGACACCGCATCCCGGCATGGTACAATGAAAAAGGCGAGATCTACGTCGGTGAAACTGCTCCCGAAGGCGACAACTGGACGCAGGAAAATGACGTGCTTGACACCTGGTTCAGCAGTTGGCTGTGGCCCTTCTCCATCATGGGCTGGCCCGATGGCGGCGAAGAGGAGATGGCGAAATTCTACCCGACCAACGATCTGGTCACGGGACCGGATATCATCTTCTTCTGGGTGGCGCGTATGATCATGGCAGGTTGTGAATTCACCGGCAAAATCCCCTTTAACAACGTTTACTTCACCAGCATCATCCGCGATGATCTCGGCAGAAAACTTTCCAAGAGTCTGGGCAACTCCCCCGACCCGCTGGATGTTATCGCCGAATACGGCGCTGATGCCCTGCGCTTCTCCATCGCTTACATCGCGCCCATTGGCATGGACATCAAATACAGCAACGAAAAATGCGAGATCGGCAGAAACTTCGCCAACAAACTGTGGAATGCCTGCCGCTTCCGTCAGATGCAGAGCGATGTGACGGAATATGTCCGCACGCTGATCCCGGCAGAATTGTCCAGCGATGAAAAGTGGATGCTTGCCAAACTTGATGCTGCCGAAAAACTGGTCGAAGCCGAATTGGCGGCCTTCCGTTTCCACGCCGCCGCTCACGCGCTCTACGATCTGGTCTGGAGCGACTTCTGCGACTGGTTCGTTGAAGCGGAAAAGGTTCCGCTCCGCGCCGGAGGTGCTGACAAAGAACGCGCCTGTGCGGTGCTTGACTTTGCACTCTTCCGCATACTGAAACTGCTTCATCCCTTCATGCCATTCATCACCGAAGAGTTGGCTCACCGGATGGGATTCGTCGAAAACGGCGACTTCCTCGACAACGAAAGTTTCCCCACCGGAATCGAAGGATTGGAATTCGACGAAGCGATCATCGCCAGGGTCGATGCCAAGTTTGAAGCGGTCAAAGCCGGACGTTTCCTCCGTTCCAGCTACAACATTCCGGACGGCAAAAAACTCAAGTTCCACGTTAAACTCAACGATGCGGATTATATGGAATTTTTCACCGCTGAAAAATCCTCTGTCATCAGTCTGCTCAATGCCGAAGATATCGAATTAGATACCGCCGCTTTCGACCCCGCCGCCCGCGGCGCCGCCGCCAGTCAGACCGTCACCGCCGGTGTGGTCAGTCTGCCGCTTGCCGATCTGATCGACGTCGATGCCGAAATCGCCCGACTGGAAAAACAGCTCGTTGATCTCAAAAAGTGGATCGCCGGTAACGAAGCGCGCCTTGCCAACGAAAAGTTTGTCGCCAGCGCCCCCGAAAAAGTGGTCGCTGACACCAGAAGCAAACTGGCTGAACTTAAAGAAAAGGCCGCTCACACGGCTGATCTGCTGGCAACGTTAAAATAATAAAATGATCAAGCATCTTCTGCCGGGATCCGGCAGAAGATGTTCTCACTGTGGGGTCTCCTCTGATGAAAAAAAATTCTCTTGCACAACGTTTGAACCACGGCGTGCTGGTCTT
The DNA here is from genome assembly GCA_015061805.1 of Lentisphaerota bacterium. GTDB lineage: Bacteria > Verrucomicrobiota > Lentisphaeria > Victivallales > Victivallaceae > UBA1784. Next base: position 29,549 of record SUVV01000018.1, read on the forward strand.
TGACGGCGGTTTCGGAACCGAATTATACCGCCGTAACTTTTTCGTCAACACTTCGTATGATAATCTCGTCCTGACTGCGCCTGCAACCGTCACCGCGATCCATCAGGCGTATGTCGATGCCGGCGCCGAAGTCATCACCACCAACACCTACAGCGCGAATAAGATCTCTCTCGCCCGTTTCGGTCTTGCCGAAAAGGTCAGCGATATCAACTTTGCCGCAGTGGCTCTGGCAAAGAAAGCCGCCGCCGGAAAACCGGAGATCCTTATCGCCGGTTCCATCGGCCCGGTTCCGGCAGACAGCGACCGTAAACTGCGGATCGAAGCCCTCTCCGGTCAGGCTCAACTGCTGATCGATGGAGGAGCCGATTTCCTGATTTTTGAATCGATTTCCAATGTGATTGATCTGCAGGATATTTCAGAAGCAGTAAAATCGATCGATGCCGAGTGGATGCCGAGTTTCGTCATGGATGCCGACGCCCGGCTCGCCGATGATACTCCGGTGGAAAAAGTGCTGCAAATGCTTGAAAACAGTACGCCCGCCGCTTTCGGGATCAACTGCGGCACCGGACCGGAAACCACCTTTGAAACGGTTCAGAAAATCGTTTCCATGCTCAATTTGCCGCTGGTCGTTCAGCCCGGAGCCGGAGTTCCCAAAAATGTGGATAACCGTTTCATGCCGATGACCACGCCGGAATATTTCACCACTTATGCGCTGCGCTATGTCAATCTCGGAGCGAAGGGGGTCGGCGGCTGTTGCGGCATCTCACCGGAACACATTTCCGATATGGTACGTTCGCTCAAGCCGATGACCAAGATGGAAAACTCCGAAGCGCTCAAAGTTGAAATCAAAGAAACTGATTTGCTTGACCCGATCCCGACTGCAGAAAAAAGTTCTTTCGGTGCCAAACTCGTTTCCGGCAAGTTTCTCAAACTGATCGAACTGACACCGCCGCAGGGATTTGATCTCACCGATACCATCGCCAAAGCCAGACTCTGCAAAGATGCCGGATTCGATGCGATCAATCTGCCGGACGGCCCCCGCGCCAGCTGCCGGATATCGCAGGTCATCACCGCTGCCGAAATTCAGGAAAAAGCCGGTATCGAAACCATCATCCATTGCTGTGGACGTGACCGCAACCTGATAAGTCTGCAGTCTATGATCCTCGGCTGTATGGCGAAACAGATCAGCAACATCCTTTTTATCACCGGAGATCCGCCGAAATTGGGAAATTATCCCTTCAGTTCCGGGGTATTCGATGTGGATTCAATCGGACTGGTCAAACTGCAGAGCCGACTCAACCGGGGTATTGATGCCGGAGGTCACGCGCTGGGCAAAGGGGTGAAAACCGCGATCGTTTCCGGTGTGGGAGCCGATCCCAACGCCATCGACCCGGAACGCGAATACCGCCGCCTCGCAGAAAAAATCGACGCCGGTGCAGAATTCATCATCACCCAGCCGGTCTTTGATCCGGATGCGCTGCTCAAATTTCTCAAAAAAACCGAACACTTCAAAGTACCGGTCATCGCCGGAGTGTGGCCTTTTGCCAGTTACCGGAATGCCCTCTTTATGAAAACCGAAGTCCCCGGTGTCGTCGTCCCGGACTGGATCATGGAAGCAATGAAAAAAGCCGATTCCAAAGAGGCACAGCGCGCCGAAGGTATCCGGATCGCCCGGATGCTTCTCAGTGAGATCCGCGATGCTGTGCGCGGAGTCGCCACCAGCGCTCCATTCGGCAATGTCAACACCGCAATCAATGTCTGTGAAGGATTTTAATTTCAATGCGTTACAACCCCAAAAAACACCGTTTGCCCATTTGTCCTGCCGAAGGGGTGCTTACGATCGATAAACCGCTCGGATGGACCAGTTTTGACGTGGTAAACTTTGTCCGAGCCCGCTTCAATGTGCCGAAAGTCGGCCATTGCGGTACGCTTGACCCTGCCGCCAGCGGTCTGTTGGTGCTGGTGCTGGGCAAATTCACTGCCGTAAGCCAGAAACTCAGCGCCGATGACAAAGTTTATACCGGCTCATTGAAACTCGGTATTGAAACGGATTCCGGCGACATGGATGGAGAGATCATCCGGGAGTGCCCGGTCAACGTAACCGAAGAAGAGTTTCAGGAAGCATTCAACAGTTTCCTCGGCAGACAGATGCAGTTGCCGCCGATGGTTTCAGCGGTCAAAGTCGGCGGCAAAAAACTTTATGAGCTGGCCCGCAAAGGCATTGAAGTCCAGCGGGAAGCCAGAGAGATCGAAATCAAAAAATTGCAGATCACCCGCTGTGAACTGCCGGAGTGCGACTTCCTCATGGAGTGTTCCAAGGGAACTTACGTCCGCAGTTTCTGCTCTGACCTCGGTCAGAAACTCGGCTGCGGCGGTGTGCTGACCGCATTGCGCCGGATCCGGAGCGGAAAATTCACTCTCGACGATGCCGTCACGGTGGACTATCTTAAAACTCTTGAAGCTCCGGAATTCACCTCGCTCATGGCAGAGCGTCTGGTCAAACTTTTGAAGGAAAACGATTTATGAGTGACCAAGCCGTTTTTTCCTCGGTCGATATAGAAGAAAAGATCGCCGCCGCCGGTGATAAATTCACCCTTGCCTCCGTTGCCCGCGCACTGGGAGCGCCCCGTTCGGATGCGCTCCGCCGCCGCCTGGAACGATTCATCGAAAGCGACAACACCTTTTTCCATGACCGCAAGTGGAACTGCATCAAGCGCAGTGCCTTTTTCAACGGCAGAAAGTTTGTCATAACCCCGGATGAGTGGGAAATCAAAGAGGGAGTACTTTTCCCCGGACACCGTTTTCTGCCGTACCTTTCCGACAATATCTTCCCCTCCGAAACGAAGTTAACGCTGGATGGAGATATTGTAAAAACACGCAAAGTCACACTGCCGTTGGGACAGATTTTCCACTATCATCTGCTGTTGGGATCGGAGCAGATCTTCGACTTTCTGATCGCCGAAGACCCCGCCAATGCCCATCTGGCGCGGCACGCCTCGTCCAACGAACCGGTATCGCTGGCGGTCTTTGATCTGGCAGACTTCTACCGCAAACACAATATGTCTGTCGGCGATGCCATCTGCTGTACGGTTGAAGATTATGATAAAGGATTGATTTCAGCGGAATATCTCTCTGCCGATCAGCGTTCTTTCAATGCCCGCAAAGCAGGAGTGGCGGCGCTGGATGAAGCGATCAAGGCGGTCTGGGAAGAGTTCAAAGATTACCCCGACATCCCGGAACAGTTGGCATGGGCAGAATATTACTGCAACGATCAGGCCAAAGTTAAAGGTGCTTCCATTGACGAATTCATCGCCTCATCGGCCATGGTCGAACTCCGCGCCGACGGCGACCACGCCATACTGGCGATCCGCGAAGAAAACCATGAATCTTCTGACGTCGTTCTCCCCGAAGGCTTGAGTATCTCCAACGCCGCGCTGGACGATCCGCTCAAACTGCTCTCCGGCAATGGTGTTCCACTCACTGAAGCCGAACTGGATGCTTTCATGCTCGATGCCATCAACCGCAGAGAGAGCGATATCGACGGCGTTTATTCCCGCATCTTCGCCCATGGCGAACTGGACATCGCCGATGATGCCCAGCAGGCTGTACTGCTCAACTATCTGGAAGAGCGCTTTGAGAACCTCATGGAAAATTACAACCGTGCCGATGATGAACCGAAAGCCGAACTCCGCGCCGATCTTCTCGAAGCCGTCCAGGGCCGTTTGGAATACCTTGCCGCGCTGGGTGCGCTCGACCGCGATGTCAATGACCGGGAATCTGCCACGCTGAAAAAACTGGCAGAGATTTCCACCAAACTCAACGAAGCACTGAAACTGCTCAACAATCCGGCATTCACACCGGATGAAATCGAACTCGAACACCTCTCCACTCTGGTTGATGCCGGTCTGGATGAACAGGAGGAGTTGTTAAGCGATTATCAATCCTCCGGACAAGTTGACAAACAATAAAATTCAGGAGAAATATATTATGAAATTCTTTGCCAGCGGTAATGAAGCCGTCGCAATGGCGGCATTCGACTGCGGGGTGAACCTCGGATGCGGTTATCCGGGAACCCCTTCGTCCGAAATCCTTGATGAATTGAGCAAACTCGGCGGAGCTGCCGAATGGGCTCCCAACGAAAAATGCGCCCTCGAAGTCGCTATCGGCTGTGCTTACGCCGGCGGCAGAGCGCTCACCACCATGAAACATGTCGGACTCAATGTCGCGGCTGACCCGTTTTTCACCATCGCCTACTCCGGCACCCCCGGAGCGCTGGTGGTCATCACCGCCGATGACCCCGGTATGGCGAGCAGTCAGAATGAACAGGACAACCGCCGTTACGCCGTCGCCGCCGGAGTGCCGATGTTTGAACCGTCGGATTCCCAGGAGTGCTACGACTACATGTGTGCCGCCTTTGAACTTGCGGAAAAGTTCCGTTCTCCGGTGCTGTTCCGCATGACCACCCGCGTCTGCCACTCCAAGTGTGTCCTCGAACGGCGCAAAACTGTCCCCGATGCAAAAAAGAGCGGATCATTCACCAAAGATCCCAGGAGCAACGTGATGGTTCCGGCGTTTGCCAAACTGGCGCACCGCCGCCTCCGCGCCGATCTCAAGAGCATGGCGGAGATCAACGAAAAGGGTGAATATACCACCATTATCGAAAAAGATTCCAAACTGGGTATCATCACCAGCGGAGTCTCTTTCCACCACGTTCTCGATGCCGCGCCGGATGCTTCTGTCCTCAAACTGGGCATGACCTACCCCCTGCCCGTCGAAACTGTCCGCAACTTCGCCGCGAAAGTCGAACGCTGTCTGATTGTCGACGAAGGCGATCCGGTACTCTTTGAACAGCTCGCCGCCGCCGGTATCAAGGTCGAAAACAAACCCGAAGAATTCCGCTTCGGCGAACTCAACGTCGCCCGCGTCCGCAAACTCATCGCCGGTGACACCACCCCCGATGCTCCCGGCGCTCCCGGCAAACCGCCCCAGCTCTGCATCGGCTGCCCCCACCGCAAGACCTTTGAAGTCCTGCGCGATCTGGGCTGTATCGTTTCCGGAGATATCGGCTGCTACACCCTCGGTGTCATGCCGCCGTTCAACGCGATCGACACCTGCGTCTGCATGGGCGCCAGCGTCACCGTCGGCCTGGGAATGCGCCACCAGCTCCCCGAAGCCGAAGCGCGCAAAGTGGTCAGCGTTATCGGTGACAGCACCTTTTTACACACCGGTATCAACGGTATCGTTGAAATGGTCTACAACCGTCCGGCAACCGGACATGTTGTCATCATCCTCGACAACAGTATTACCGGCATGACCGGTTGTCAGGAAAATCCCGCGACCGGTTACAAACTTGACCTGACCCCGGCATTTGCCGTCGATTTTGAAAAGATCGTCAAGGGTATCGGCGTGGACAACTGCGATGTGGTCGACACCACCGCCGAAACTGAAAAATTTGCCGAATTGCTCAAAACCCGTCTGCAGTCAAATGATTGCAGCGTCATCATCGCCCGCCGTCCCTGCATTCTGGCACTGGCGAAACGCAGTAAAATGGAGAAGAAATAATCATGAATGTCACCAATGTTGTTGTTTCCGGTCTGGGCGGTCAGGGTGTTTTGAAGATCACCGACATCCTTGCCGAAGTCATTTTCAACCAGAATCTCGATGTCAAAAAGAGTGAAGTCCACGGCATGAGCCAGCGCGGCGGATCGGTTTCCAGCGAAGTCCGTTTCGGAGAAAAGATCAACAGCCCGATGGTTCCCGCCGGAGAAGCGGACATCCTCGCAGTGCTGGATGTCACCCAGATCGAAGTTGCGCTCCCGGTGCTGAAAGCCGGCGGCGTGCTGATCACTCCGGACGATGTGCCGGTTTCTGAACTCAAGAATCCCAAGGCGCTCAACACCATGATCCTCGGTGCGATCTCCGCGAAACTCCCTGCCCTTCCGGAAGAAGCCTTCATCGAAGCGATCAACAATGCGTTCCCGGAGAAACTCCGCGCACTCAACGTTGAAATGTTCCTCGTCGGACGCAATAAATAATTCCCGATAAAGGGAGATGGCATTGTGGGGAGGGGAAAAACCTTTTTTCACGAGAAAAAAGGTTTTTCCCCTCCCCACACCCCACCCCTTTTCGAAAAAAGCGAAGTATGTTTTGCTCACGTTGTTCGCAAAACGGGAAATATAAACTTATCATGTCCTTACTCGCGTAAGCGAGCGCTTCATGTTTGCCAAAGGCAAACGCTTCACATTGCGAAGCAATACTTCACGCAGGATTTATCCTGCGCTTCACGTTGGTTTGCTGCGCAAACCAACACTTCCCCACCCCTTTTCGAAAAAAGCGAAGTATGTTTTGCTCACGTTGTTCGCAAAACGGGAAATATAAAATTATCATATCATTACTCACGAAGTGAGCGCTTCACGTTTGCCGCAGGCAAACACTTCACATTGCGAAGCAATGCTTCACGCAGGATTTATCCTGCTCTTCACGTTGGTTTGCTGCGCAAACCAACACAAAAGCGGGGTATGTTGCCGCTCCGATGTCGCGGCAAGATTATAAACTTATCATGTCCTTACTCGCGTAAGCGAGCGCTTCATGTTTGCCAAAGGCAAACGCTTCACATTGCGAAGCAATGCTTCATGCAGGATTTATCCTGCGCTTCACGTTGGTTTGCTGCGCAAACCAACACAAAAGCGGGGTATGTTGCCGCTCCGATGTCGCGGCAAAACTTAAAAAGGCTGTTGCAAATCCCGTAAAACTGGTTTGCAACAGCATCTTTGTTTTTGGAAACTTTGCCGATTATTTAAGCAATTCCAATGCTCCGGCGATCATGGTTTCACCAACGGTACGGTCAGCAAGCGAACGGTCGGGACTGGTTTCATAACCGCCGTTGCCATAGTGCTGAGGCATACCGACATAACCGATTTCACCCATGCCGAGAGCGGCAATGAAGGTCAAGGGATATTTAGAGCCCTGACGGATTCCGTAACCGATTTCGACAAAGGGTTCTGCCGGAAGCGAAACAAACGCCACCGTCTTGCCGAAAGTAATTGCCATCTGGTGTTCGATACGCTTGGTGGTGATGGGATTTTCGCGGCAGCCGATGGCTTTTTCCGCGAACAGTTTTTTGACTGCCGGAACGCCGCGGGCAATATCTTCACTGGTGAGGTCGCGGCCGGGCTCCATCACGGCATCTTTGTTTTCTTCGTAGACCCGTTTGGCTTCGGCGTATTCCTCATCGGTCAGTTTGAGATAGGGCGCTTCAAAGGTCGAACGTTTGACCGTGATCGCGGTATCTTCGACTTTACGCATCCGGTAGAGTGAAGAGAGGATCGCGTTGGCGTAGGCTTTGCCGATGCGTTTGGCCTCTTCGTAACTGGTCTGGTTCGCCAGAGTGGAAACGTCGAAGTGGTTGATATTTCCCTGCGGCGCGATGATGGTCATCACCGGAATATCGTAACCGAATTCTCTCTGGATCTCGGCTTCCATTCTGCCCGGCCAGTCTGCAGAAACAATGTCGCCGCCGATGGTGTCGGTATGGTTGGAAATATTGGCAAGAAGCAGCACCGGACGGTTATCCTGACAAACCTGAAGCATGAGAATTTTGGGATCGATGCCGCCTTCGGGGTGGTCGATATCGGGATTGAGTTTACCGGGGTTGGTGAGGGTCTTGCCGTTTTTCATGATGTAGCGGCGGTTGAATGCCAGCGCGGAACATTCAGTTTCAGCGGCACAGAGTTCCGCCGGAGCCAGAGATGCATAGGCGTTTTTCAGCGCGGTGATCGTCTTGGCTTTGACCGATGCAACATAATCCGGATCAGAGGGCTGTCCGAAAAATTCACAGACATATGGTCCGGTATGGGTGTGAGTTGCGCAGAAGAGAACTTTTCCGGCAAGCGGAGATTTTTCTGCAGCGAGCATCTCATCGAGTTCTTCGGCAAACTTGGCATTGAAAAGGCAGAGGTCAAAAGAAACGATCGCAGTACAGCCGTTTTCATCGCGGAATGCCGCCGCTTTCACTGCGAGCCGGTCATAGGCACCACGATTGGGGCGATAATTGAAGTATCCAGCCAGAAGCAATCCGCGGTTCGGAGTGATATCCTCTCTGGCAAAACCGAATTCAAATTTACTCATAATAAACTTCTCCTGATTTCAGTTAAAGATCAAAGCGTTTCTATAAAGTATAACCGCAATGGTAAAAATCAAGTTTTTTTCAAAAAAAATCTTTTTTTATCCAAAGACACTTGCATTTTTACCAATTTTTGAATATACTTATTACGTGACATGATTTTGCAGCATTAATTCAATTAAAAAGGATTCTATTATGAAGAATTTACTCCGGCATGCCGGAGTAAAGCACGCGTGCTTTACTCTCATCGAACTTCTCGTCGTGATCGCCATCATCGCTATTCTCGCAGCAATGCTGCTTCCGGCGCTTCAGCAGGCGCGCAGACGCGGTCGGATGATCAGCTGCGCCAGCAATTTGAAACAGTGCGGTCAACAGATCCAGCTTTATCATGGCGATTTCAAAAATATGCCGGTGGACTGCAACAAAGTAGGTTCTTCTCTGAAAGCGGGTGTCTACTTCATCCTGCAAAAACTTTACGGTACTCACCGTTCTTTGCCCAAAGGCACTGACTGGAATGCCAACCAGAACCGTATGATCATGACCAACACCCCCTGGGTCTGCCCGGATATGACAGAAAACCCGGCTTCGAGCAGTATATATTCCGGCAGTTATGTCCCGGCAACAATGGCATTTGTCGAGATGGTCAACCAGAGTTTGACCGAATTGAAGTATTCCAGCTACGGCGGTTATCCCCGTTACTATGTTGCCAAATGCCGCAAACCCGCCCGGCAGTTGTTCTATGCGGATCACAATCTGTATGATGGTGCGTTGTATGACTACCGCCGCTTTGTATATGGCGATTCCCAATGTGCGGTATCTTTCCGGCATCCGAGTTTCAATGCCAACTGTCTGATGGGCGACGGTCACGTCGAACCCTATAACCGCAGCGGCGATGGCAACAACTACTACTTCGCGCCAAACACCAAAGCGCATTACGAAAACTTCCCGGAATATATGAAAATTGCCGGCAAGAGTAATTAACCGGAAGTTTCCATTCCAACAACTCACTTTGCACCCGTTACGGAATCGATCCGGCGGGTGCAATCCATTTTACGGTGAGAAATTTCAGAAATTTTCAAAAAATCCACTTGCAATTTTCCAAATCTGTGGTATATTTTATGACATAACGCAGACCTATGGTGTAACGGTAGCACAAGTGATTCTGGTTCACTTTGTCGAGGTTCGAATCCTTGTAGGTCTGCCATTTTTTTTGCCTTTTTTTCAATAAATACCGTGAGTAATCCTTGCAAAAAGCAAACTCCGGAGGAAAAACGGTTTTCCCTCCGGAGTTTTTTCTTTTTGCATGTTGTTTTTTGCTTCGCTAAAAAACAGGATTACTCACTATTTGGAGGTTGCCCTGCGCTTCTCGACCTGCGGTCTGCGATGCTCGCGCTCGTTCGGGCTGCGCCCTCCGTCGAATCCTTGCAGGTCTGCCTCCAATATACAGGTGAAAACAAGTTTTCCCTCCGGAGTTTTTTCTTTTTGCATGTTGTTTTTTGCTTCGCTAAAAAACAGGATTACTCACTATCGGGAGGTTGCCCTGCGCTTCTCGACCTGCGGTCTGCGATGCTCGCGCTCGTTCGGGCTGCGCCCTCCGTCGAATCCTTGCAGGTCTGCCATTTTTTGCCTTAAAAACTAAATAACGTTCGCAATCAACGCAAAAATCAACCCCGGAGCAGAAAATAAAATTTTCCATCCGGTGTTTTTATTTTTTGCTTTGTTCATTTTTTGCATCTGCAAAAAATGTGGATTTCTCACTATTTGGAGGTTGCCGTCGCTAACGCTCCGGCTCGTTCGGGCTGCGCCCTCCGTCGAATCCTTGCAGGTCTGCCTCCAATATACAGGTAAAAACAAGTTTTCCCTCCGGAGTTTTTTCTTTTTGCATGTTGTTTTTTGCTTCGCTAAAAAACAGAATTACTCACTATTTGGAGGTTGCCCTGCGCTTCTCGACCTGCGGTCTGCGATGCTCGCGCTCGTTCGGGCTGCGCCCTCCGTCGAATCCTTGCAGGTCTGCCTCCAATATACAGGTAAAAACAAGTTTTCCCTCCTGAGTTTTTATTTCCACGGATAATGCTTTTTTATTTCACCGTCGCTCCACATCCGGTGTCGCATATCTCCGGCGTGATAACGGGAAGCATCTTCAAACAACACAAAGTTCTTTTCCCTCAACGAGCGCCCTTTGCCGAGGTAATTCACCGGATGCGTGATGAAGTCCGGAAAAACAATCGAATCCGGCAGTTTTCCATCGTTTTCATCAGCATACAGCTTGATCTGCGCGTATGCCGCTTTCAATGCCGCGCAACAGCGCGCCCGCCGGCTGACCTCTTTCGGACGGCACAAGCAGGGGAACAACATCCATAACAGCATGATGATTATAATAACAAGAAACACATATTCATAAACTTTTTTCGGCTTCCCATTAAGTCGAAATGCCCAAATCAACGCAGCGGTGCTGATCAGAAATCCGCCGATAAGTACAAACGGCGAATTACCGTGGGCATTGAGCGCGAGAAATTCCTCGATCGGGAAGTAGATCACCTCCGGCAGGAAAGCACATTTCAGCCACCAGAAATAGAAAAACGGAAAAAACACCATCCAGAGCATTGCCAGAGTACAACCGCAAATCAGGACAACTCCCGCTTTGCGCTTATTGGAACAAACTTTGTTACCGTCTTCCATATCCGACTCCTTTTTTTACAGGTGACTCTGCTTATTCATTTCCGACCGGAGCCGGTAATGGCAGCAGATAGTTTTCAGTACGGCACAGCGAAACCAGCAGATTACGGCGGTAGACCACCTCAACCAGATCAAATCTGCCGACCAGCGGCGGCGAACCGATCAATTTGCAATAAAGTTTTGCCGCATTACGGTTGCGGCGCCGCTGACGTACCGACAAATTGGAAAACGGAGAAAATCCCGGATGATAACGCCGGCTCTTGACTTCTACGAAAACCAGTTCCTTTCCGTCAAGAGCGACAATATCCAATTCACCGGCACGGCACCGGAAGTTCCGCGCCAGAATAAACATCCCATCCATCTCCAGGGCTTTTGCCGCAGCATTTTCACCGCGGATCCCCAGACGGCGGGTGGATTTTCTGGCGCGCGCTGAAATCAGCATCAGGTCAAATCACTCGATGACCATGATCGAAATTTGAGCCGCCTCAAGGGTGCGGTTGACTTTGAGCTGATCGCCGTCCTGAACAAATTCAAGCGCCTGATAGCCGCCGTCGCCCTGCACTTCCATGATCTTGCTGACCTTCATCTTGACGGTCAGTTCCAGCGGCATCGGGTCATAGCCGTAGTTGATCGCCGCAAGCATCGTTCTGCCATCGGCAAGTTTACCGCAGATAAGTTTGCAATCCTGCGCGGTATTGATCCATGCCGGAACGCCGCCGAGTTTTTCCAGAATCGACAGATAGAACTTCTTGCGGCAGGGGTTGAGCACCATCATGTAGGGCCAAGCCATGACATCCATACACATCGTGACGACCTTGCCGCCGAGACTGTTTTCGAAATAGACGGCTCCCGGCATGATATATTCGGCTTCGGCACCTTTGTAAGCGGTCATGGTGACCCGGCTCAATGGTTCGGCACCGGGAAGCATTTCCAATTTGGCGGTATTATCCCGGGCAGAGAAACTCATTCTGACCGGCGGTTCCAGCAGACTTGCTTCACTGTTGGCTTTGAAACTGTTTTTGCGTTTGCCGGCGGAGAGCATCTGTTCCTGAACACTGCCGGTCTTGATCGTTTTCATATTGTCGCATTCGGCGCGGACACCGATAAGATCTGAATATCCGCGTGCAGTGAGGATGCTGGCAGCAACACCGTCGAGCAAACAGGCTCCGGAAAGCATTTTACGGATCTGTTCGTCGGTATAATAAATGACCTGTTCACCGGCGATAAGGGTGATGCCCTTTCCATCCATATCGGTATAGTGCATCGGGATACCCATTCTGCCGAAAGCATAAACGCCCCAGTCGCTCTTGTAGTGGAAGCCCATGCCGATATGCGGATAGGGTTCGCTTTCAAATGCCGGGATCCGGGTGGCGGTTCCTTCGGCGGTGAAACCGCGCATCAGGCGATGCAGTTCGCGGTAGAGGCCCTGATTGGCAGCGATGGTGTTTTCGTAAAAGTTGGACTCTTCGGGAAGCGGGTAGACCGACTGATCGAGCCAGAGTTTTCCGCCGTCAGTACCGTGCAGAATTCCGCTGACGATATGCAGATTCATCGTCCGCGCGCTCTTGCTGAAGCGGTTGTGCGGACAGGTATCGGATTCATCGAGCAGCGGCACTCCGAGTTTACGGAAGTTGACGGTCTGCCAGGAGGTGCCGCGATCGACCCGCGCCTGATCTTTGGCGTTGCTCTCCAGATAGTTGGCGTTGCTGATACGCAGGAACGGATGGGGACCGCCGATATATTTGAGCTGGCTGGGAACATAGTCGAAACGCGGGCCGCAGATACAGACAGCACCGTTGATTTCCGGGTTGACCTCATCGCAGGCGCGGCGGATCGCCTTGCAGAGAGCATCCATTCCTTCGATATTCGCCTCTTCAAAAGCGCAGGCGATCGGATCGAAAGGTTTGACATCTTTAAGATATTCGACCAGTTCTTCACGGGTGAAGCGGCGGCCGGTCTTCTTTTCCAGTACATCAAGGTGGTAATGGCAGAAGCAGTTGTTGCTCATACGCATATCATCGTCACCCATGAAGAAATCGGGACCTTCCAGCGCGATCATTTTTACCGCATTATAGATGTAGTCGAGGAAGTTGGGTTCGTAAGGACAGAAACGGATGGATTCGGTACCGTCTCCGGCAAGGGATTTGGTTCCGGAAATTCCGCATTCCGGAGCGAGATTCCAGTAGCCGCCGTGCCCGATGGAGGACTGGATAAGCACGCCCAACTTGAAAGGAGCATCCTTGAGCAGAGATTTCAAACGGCGGAAAGACGCCGCCTGCTGACGGATCTTATCATAGACATCCATGCCCTGCGGGTGCATCGGGTAACTCATGGCAAAACGGGTGATTCCGGCGTGAGTATAACGCTTGGTGATCAATTCGGCAAGATATTCTTCATTTCCGGCGAAGTTGGGGATGATCGACACAAAAAAGAGTTCAGGGGCATCAGTTTTGTAAACTGGCGGACGCAATTCAGAGAGCATGCTCGTATCCTTTCTTTATACTATAGAAATTTGGCGCATGTTATTAAGATAGCACACAATAGTTGAAATACAACATTATAACCGGATTACGATGTGATATTTTACAGCAAAAATATTATTTTTTAACACAAAAATTCAAAAAAAGTTTGTATTTCCATTCAAGGTGAGTTATTTTATTCAGGAATACAGTGTATTCATAACCCAAACATGGAGTAATATAAAGAAAATGAAGAAATTTTTCATTCTGTGCAGTTTGCTCTGTCTGGCAGGGCTGTCGGCAAACCCGGTGATACCGGGCAGACGGTATCGTGCGGATTTTGAAGCCCGGACTATCCATCCGGCTTATCCGCTTGATTGGTTCTGTCAGGGGGTCAAATTGGATAAAGCTGAATATCCGGGAATCTCTTTCCGCTTTGTCAACGCAAAAAAGAAAGAGGTCAAACCCTCCGCAAAACGTCCGTTTTATCAGGTTTTCAGCGATAAATTCACTCCGGAAAGTTTTGAATTTTACGCTCCGGACGGCGCGGTAAAACTGGTACTGCACAAATCCGGTGTCATCGTCCGCAATCTGAAAGTAACCGAAATCCCAATCGGAAAAAATCTGGCGCTTCCGACCAATTACCATGTCGTCGGCCCTACCCGCAATGCGGTGATAAGCATCAATCCGGACAACACCGTGGTCTTTGACGTCTCCGCCAATGGCGTGGTCGAAACTATGAGCGTTCCGGTCGAAAGCGGCAAGCGTTACCGGCTGACCGTTTACGGCGGACGTGGTTTCCGCGGCGGCAAACGTTCTTCCCTTCTGGTACGCTACTACTTCCGCAAAACTGCGGACGGCAAACCCATTTCCGCCAACAAAGAGGCACTCCGCATCGCCGATCCGGGAAAACCGCTGGTGTATGAAATCCTTGCGCCCAAGGGTGCCAGGTGGTTCAATCTCTGGTGCATGTGGGGTAAATTCCACAGTTACAAACTCGAAGCTCTTTGATGAAAGGTCGAAAAATGAAAATATTCTATACTTTGCTTGCAATTTCCGGTGTCGCTCTGCAGCTTTGCGCCGCCCCGTTGACCATTGCAAAAAATGGCGAAGCCGCCGGACATATCGCGGTTGATATCAACGCTCCGCGTACGGTGCAGTTTGCCGCTTCTGAACTTCAGAACTATTTGCGTAAGATCACCTCAGCCCGCTATCCGGTTCAGCACAACGCCAACGGCTGGAAAGAAACCATCTTCATCCTCGGAACCAAAGATTGCCCCATCGTCAAACCGTTTCTGACTGGAAAAACCGCCGGTGAGATCGAAAAACTGGAATTTGACGGTTACGCAGTTTTCCGCCGTTCAAACAAAATCATCATCGTCGGCAACACCCCGCGCGGGGTACTCAATGGTGTCCACCGTTTCATTTACAAACACACCGACTTTATCTGGGTGCGCCCCTACAAGGAACTTGCGATCTACACCGAAAACCCCGATCTCAAACTGGAAGTCAAAGATTACATCGACAATCCGGCATTCAGAAACCGCAGTTGGGGTGCCAACGGCAATATCGGCTCACGGAGTGATGAATATTTCATGTACGTTTCCCGGCTGTGCAACAATAAGGTGTCCAGCATAACCCCGGCGATACTCGGGAAAGCCCTCGACCATGGTTTGGAACTGGAATTCGGCGGCGGACACAACATGTCAAGCCGCTGGCTGCCCAAAAAGAAATACGGAAAAACCAACCCCGAATACTACATGATGCTGGACGGAAAACGCCGTACCACCGGACGGGTCAATCTTTGCTACACCAATCAGGAAATGACCAGGACTTTCATCAAAGAAACGCTTGCCATCGCCCATAAACTGCCGGACTATTACAAAACGATCAACATCATGATCGACGATACTCAAGCGTATTGCGAGTGTTCTGAATGTATGAAGCCGATCAATCTCCCGGATGGAAGAGTTCTGGAACGCAGTCATGAAGCCTTCAAATCGACCCAGTTCTATATGTTCCTGAATCAGGTCGCCCGGGCAGTTGCCAAAGAGATCCCGCGTTTGCAGGTGAAGTGTTTCGGTTACTTCTTCACCGCAGTTCCGCCGGAAATCCCGGTCGAAAAAAATATCCGCATCAGTTTCTGCCCATATGTCAGAAATGACAAAGAAACACTTCACGGTCCTTCCAACGCAAAATGGCTCGCCCGTACCAAAAAGTATGCGTCCATGAGTCCCGGCGTGATCTGGCGTGAATACTACTACTCCGGTGCCGGTTTCCCCCGCGCCCAGGCGAATATCATCGCTCAGGATTTGCGTTTTATCAATTCAATCGGCGTCAAGATGATCTATTCGGAACTTTCCTGGGCTGACCGTCCGGATTTCCTCCGCGACCGGGAGGCAAAAGAACACGCATTCTTCGACATCACCGGTCCGGAATTCTGGACGATCAACATGCTCTTCTGGGATCCCTCCGCCGACCCCGATGCTCTGCGTAACGAATATATCAAACGCACCTACCGCGAAGGCGCCCCCGGCGTGTTGAAATTCTACAAACTGCTCCGCGACAGTTGGCTCAATGACCCGACCCCCAGCCGCTTCAACAGCAATTTCCGGGTTGACATGGGACACTATGTGGTCAACAAGAAACTGGTTGCCCCCTGCCGCGCCGCGCTCGCCGAAGGATTGAAAACCGTCAAAGATCCCCGTTCCAAAAAACAGTTGGAACAACTCTGCGCCACCTTTGAAAGCTGGCTCAAACTCGCTGAAGCCGGAAAAGTTTCCAAACAGTCGGTCACCAAAACTGACAACCGTGAATTCCCGGGATTTGACTTTGACAGCGGCGCCTGGGCAAATGCCGGTGTCCTCCCGGCATTGCGCTTTTTGAATCAGCCGATGCTGGAAGCCCCCGATAAAACTGAAATCAAATTCATGCACAACAGCGAAAAACTGTTTATCGCATTCCGCTGCAAGACAGCGGGCAAACTTCATGCGGCGAAAAACTCTCCCCGCGATGTCTGGCCCTCCGGCGACCGTGCCGAAATCTTCTTCGGTGCAGCCAACAACAACTACTACCACCTGGCTTTCAACTGCTTTGCCGACGGTACGACCGGCACCTACGATGCCATCAAAACCGACCGTAAGTGGAACTGCAACTGGGAGGTCAAAACCCGGCAGGCCGACGGCGAATGGCGCGCGGTGGTCACGATCCCTCTGGCCGATTTGAAGATCACTGTAGAACAGAATAATCGCGTGCGGGCGTTTTTCAGCCGTACCCGTTCGGCGCAGGGCAATTTTGACAGCGACGGTCACTCCAGCTGGGCAGGTGCCGTGCCGCACAACGTTAAAGCGTTCGGCGAATTGGAATTTGAACTTGAATAAACTTTTACATGGAGAATAATCAATTATGAGACTTTTTCTTTCATTACTGCTGCTGTGCGGTTCCGTTCAATTGCTGGCAGCACCGGCAAAAAAGGCTAAAGGTAAAGCGAAAACCAGGATTTCTGCCAAAGCCAAAGCCGGAGCGAAAACCAAAGCATCAAAACCGGGACGCGCACTCCCCATCGCTGACCGGGGCGAAGCCTGCGGACACATCGCGATCGACCTCAATGCGCCGCGTCCGGTTCAGTATGCCGCAAAAGAACTGCAGAACTATCTGAAAATGATCACCACTTCCCGCTATCCCATCCAGCACAACGCCGAACTCAGTAGTTGGAAGCCGACCATTTTTATCCTCGGTACCAAAGATTGCCCGATCATCAAACAATATCTGGCCCCGGGCTCTTATCCCGAAAAAACGGTAAAAAAATTGAAAGATGATGGTTACTGCGTAATTTCACGCAGCGGTAACAAACTTCTCATCATCGGCAACACCCCGCGCGGTGTGCTGAATGGCGTCCACCGCTTCATCTTCAAGCACACCGACTTCGTCTGGGTCCGCCCCTACAAGGAACTTGCGATCTATACCGAAGACCCAAATCTGAAACTCGTTGTCAAAGACTATGTGGATAACCCCAAATTCCGGATGCGCGGCTGGGGCGCCAACGGCAATCTTGCCGTCCGCAGTGAAGAGTATTTCATGTACGTTTCCCGTCTGGGCAACAACTGGGCGCCCGGCGGATCTTCCGATATCGTGCTCGGCCGTCAGCTTGATCACGGCTTCATCCTGGAATTCGGCGGCGGACACAATATGAGTACCCTCTGGCTCCCCAAGAAAAAATACGGCAAAACCAATCCGGAATACTATATGCTCGTTGACGGAACCCGCCGTACCCAAGGTTACACCCAGTTGTGCTACAGCAATCCGGAAATGGTCAAAACCTTTATCAAAGAGACTCTGGATATCGTTAAAACTTTGCCGGAATATTATGAAACGATCAATATCATGATCGACGATACCCCGGTTTTCTGCCAGTGCGAAAACTGTGAAAAACCGATCCGGCTGCCCAATGGCAACACCATTGAAAAGAGCAATGGATCCTATAAATCAACCTTGTTCTATATGTTCTTGAATCAGGTTGCCAGAGCGGTCGCCAAAGAACGCCCCGGCTTGGATGTCAAGTGTTTCGGCTACTTCTTTACCGCCGTTCCCCCGGCTGTTCCGGTCGAGAAAAATATCCGTATCAGCTTCTGCCCCTACGTCAGAAATGATAAGCAGACCCTCTTCGGTCCCACCAATATCAAATGGCTGGAACGCACCAATAAATATGCCGAAATGAGTTCCGGTCTGATGTGGCGGGAATACTACTACTGCGCCCGCAAATTCCCGCGCGCGCAAAGCAACATCATCGCCACTGACTTGCGCCATATCAACAAACGCGGTATCCGCATGATCTACGCAGAAACCTCCTGGGGCGACCGCCCCGGTTACCCCCGCGGTTCCACCGGTTACACTGAACACAACTACTTCACGATGGTCGGCCCCGAATTCTGGACGATCAACATGCTCTACTGGGATCCCTGGCAGGACCCGGACGAACTGCGTAACGAATACATCAAGCGCACCTACCGCGAAGGTGCCGCCGGAGTTCAGAAGTTCTACAAGTATCTGCGTGACAGTTGGGTGAATGATCCCACACCTGCGGCATTCAACGATGATTACCGCAACGACATGGGCTATTATGTTGTCAGCAAAAACCTGACCGAACCCTGCCGCGCGGCGCTGGCTGAAGCCGCTGCTGCAGTCAAAGATCCCCGTTCCAAAAAGCAGCTCGACCTTTTGATCGAAACCTTTGAATCATGGCTGAAACAGGCGGTCGCCGGAGCCAAAGCGGAACAGAAAGTTCCCAAAGCCGACATCCGCGAATTCCCCGGATTTGATTTTGATTCCGGAGCCTGGACCAAGGCGAACAAGATCGAGCCGATGACCAAAATGGGCAATGCCAAAGAAACTCACAAGATCCCGACCGAAATCAAAGTGCTTCATAACGGCGAAACCCTCTATATCGGAGTCCGCTGTCCCTTCGTTGGGACCCTGGAAGCCAACAAAGTATCCCCCAAGGATAAATGGCCCAGCGGCGATCATGCGGAAATCTTTATCAGCAATGAAAAAGACGGCTATTATCATCTGGCATTCAATTGCTACGCCAACGGTGAAAACGGCATCTACGATGCGATGGGAACCAATGCGTCATGGAATACCAAATGGGAAGCCTTCACCCAAATCAAAGACGGAGAATGGCGCGGTGTAGCGGTGATTCCGTTGAAGTCGGTCAACATCAAAGTTGAGCAGAATAACAAAGTTCGCGCGCTCTTTTACCGTGTTCACCCCAAGCGCAGCGACATAAATGGCAGCCACACTCAACACTCGACCTGGGCAGGCGGCCAAGTCCACTCTGCCAGCAGTTTCGGGCAGCTGGTATTCCTGCACGAATAAGCATGATTGCGCGTTCCGCTTATTGCAGAACGCGCAATATTTTACTAATTTCGGTGCCGGGAGTTGAAATTTATCACTTTCGGCGCTATTTTATAAAAACGTTTTGTCGGGATGTAGCGCAGTCTGGTTAGCGCGTCTGCTTTGGGAGCAGAAAGTCGGGGGTTCGAATCCCCCCATCCCGACCAGTTTTTTGCAAAAATACATAAGCAATCCCATAAAAAAACAACTCCTGACTTTTACAAATTTATTTGTAAGTCAGGAGTTTTATTTTTTTATGATATTTTTTGCGTCGCAAAAAAATGGGATTGCTTACTTGGGTGAGGGTTGCCCTGCGCTGCTCGACCTGCGGTCTGCGCTGCTCACGCTCTGCGTCGCTTTGCTCCTTGTCGAATCCCCCCATCCCGACCAGTTTTTTGCAAAAATACATAAGCAATCCCATAAAAAAATAAAACTCCTGACTTTTACAAATTTATTTGTAAGTCAGGAGTTTTATTTTTTTATGATATTTTTTGCGTCGCAAAAAAATGGGATTGCTTACTTGGGTGAGGGTTGCCCTGCGCTTCTCGACCAACGGTCTGCGATGCTCGCGCTCTGCGTCGCTTTGCTCCTTGTCGAATCCCCCCATCCCGACCAGTTCAGACACTCATCCGCAAGAGTTTACAACTTTTGCGGATTTTTTGTTATATGTTGTAAAATGCTGCAAAAACCCGTCCATCGCAGTAGAAATTACGGCATTTTTACGGCACGATTACGGCATGATACTTCTCTCAACCTCTGGTCCCTATATATTTTACTTTAATAAGTGGTCTTGGTTGCAGTTGAAAACTCACTGCAACTTTTTATACTACTACGTAACTTGAAATTGTAAAACAGCTATGCTATATTATTTTATGTAACGCAGACAACATGGTTCGTGTTTTTGTTTTTTAACGTCTGATTGCTCGAGCAACACGGCTATTGACGGATGTTGGTTCAGGCAGACAGAAAAGGAGCTTTTGGAAGATCATGAAGACGCACAAAATCGGTATCATCGGGGTATACGGCAGAGGCAAACACGCCTACAAGGCTCACCGCCCGGAACAGGGATTTGAAATCGTTATGGGAGCTGATCCCTTCGGTCCGCCGGCACGTCAGACCAAGTCTCCTGAATTCAAGACCTTTACTGAAACGTTTCCCAATGCTTCTCTGGTCGCTGATTATAAAGAACTTCTTGCCAATAAAGAGATCGAAACGGTCTTTATCATGAGTCCGGACTACTGCCATGAAGAACAGGCTGTCGCCGCTCTGGAAGCCGGGAAAAATGTTTATCTGGAAAAACCCATGGCGATCACCCTCGAAGGATGTGACAAAATCCTGCGTACCGCGTTCCGTACTAAAAAGAAGATCTTCCTCGGTCACAATATGCGCTATTTTCCGGTCGTACTCAAAATGAAAGAGATCATTGATTCCGGACTTATCGGTGATATCCAATGCGGTTGGTGCCGTCACTTTGTCGGTTACGGCGGCGATGCCTACTTCCGCGACTGGCACTCTGAACAGAAAAACACCTGCGGATTGCTTTTGCAGAAAGGTGCCCACGATATTGATGTGATGCATTGGTTGATGGGTTCGGCGACCCGCCGGGTGGTCGGTATGGGTATGCTCAGCGTTTACGACAAATGCGCCCGCCGGAGCGAAAGTGAACCGGGCGATGCCGCCTGGAGCGAAGCGCAGTATCCGCCGCTGACCCAGACCGGATTTTCTCCTGTTATCGACGTCGAAGATCACAACATGGTGATGATGCAGCTTGCCAATGGCGCACAGGCGACCTATCTGCAGTGCCACTATTCACCCGAAGCCGAACGCAACTACACTTTTATCGGTACCAGAGGTAGAGTGGAAAATATCGGCGACCACGGCGAGTGCAAAGTCCATGTTTGGACCAAGCGCGGGCCGCGTGAAACTCCCGATATCGTTTACAATATGAAACCGGTTGCCGGAGGACACGGCGGAGCTGACGGCCCGATCATCGACAACTTCCTCGACTTTATTGCCAATGGCGCAAAGACCAATGCCAATCCGGTCGCTGCCCGTGATGCGGTAGCAGTGGGGGTGCTCGGTCACTATTCCATGCGCAACGGCAATGTGCCGCAGGAAATTCCGCAGCTCGAACCGGAATTGCTCGAATATTTCGCCAATAATCAGCAGTAAAACAACTTTGCAGCTTGATTTATTGAAGTTTCTGTGATTTATACGGGATGACCGTAACGTTTATTAAACAACATTGAGTTGCTCGTGCGGCATAGAGGAAATAATGATACGCGGAAAAGATATAGCAGAGATGGTGGGGGTTTCCCGGCAGGCGGTGACTGCGGTATTGAGCGGCAGCCGCCCGAATTGTGTTTCCAAAGAGAAGCGTGAAGCTATTTTGCGGATCGCTTCAGAGCATAATTATCATCCGAACTATGCGGCAAAAGCATTGAAAACCGGAAAGAGCAATATCGTCGGAGTGGTTATGCCGCCGTGGGGCAATCCTTATATTGCAGAGTTGTGTATGGCAATGCAGCAGGCATTGGCGGCAAAGGGTTATACTGCATTTTTTACCGTTGACAACAATTACAATCCGGTGCCGGGTAATCTGGAACAGCTGCTTTCTCTGCCGTTGGCAGGAGTAATAACTGTTGCCTCGATGCTGCTGCCGGACAATATGGATATTCCGGTGGTGAGTTATTTTCATGATGATCCGCGTTTTGACAGTGTCTGTCCGGATGCCGGACTCAACTCGGCTGTCTGTATTGACTATCTGAAAAAATGCGGACACCGCAAAATCGGTTATCTGGGTGCGAAAAGAGATTCCAGATTCAAGTTTCTGAACAGTAATGCATTGAACTGCGGTCTGGAATTTCATGAACGCTGGCAAATAGACCATCTGTATGCATCTGAAGAGGATACTTTTTCCAAACTGCTGAAATGCAATCGTAATCAGGATCTGCCGACAGCCCTCATTATCCACAATGATGTTTTAGCATTAAAAGTGATACGTTCTATTTACGAACACGGTTACAGAGTACCGGAAGATTTCAGCGTCATCGGGCATGATAATATTCCCTGTTGCCAAAGTATGGTACCGGCATTGACCACGATGAGTTACGGCACTCCGGTTGAAATTGTCGGTCCGATGGTCGAACTTCTGATAAAGCAGATAAAAAATCCTGCTTCTCCACGGCAGAAAATTATGCTTAAACCGGAATTGATTGAACGTGAAACTGTTTTTGATTTAACAAAAAACTGAAAGGGAAAGTTTGAAATGACACAAAAGAGAACATTTACTTTGATCGAACTGCTGGTGAAAAGATCCCATCTCTGCTGTGATCGTGTTTATGGCAAAGAAGAAGGTTTTTCACCTGCCCATGGGCAGGTGAAGCTGTACAGCTTCACCTTAATAGAGCTTCTTGTGGTAATAGCCATCATCACTATCCTGCCGGTGCAGAATTTCTGACTCTTACATCTTTCTTTTTCTTGATTATCAAGTATTTGTGATTTACAATACTTTTTAATGGCAGAATTTTTCAATTTTTCTGTCAAAACTTCTGTTCAGCTCAATTTTTCGGTGTTTTGGATGGTGTCGATGCAAAAAAAGCAGAAATAAGCAGAAGTCG
>SUVV01000019.1 GCA_015061805.1 Lentisphaerota bacterium
GCTGTAATTGCAGATACATACGGATTTTTTTTACGCGGATCAACAATAGATTCAGAAATCATTTTTTGCAGAATATCATATGTGTTTTTTCCTGCATACGGAGTTGTTCCGGTAAGCATTTCATAAAGTGTAGCACCAAGGCTGTAAATGTCAGAACGAATATCTACATCTTTCGGGGTTTCAATCTGCTCTGGAGATAGATATGCCGGAGTTCCTATCATCATGTCATTTTTAGTTATATTGACATCATCTTCTTCATTTTTAGCAATTCCCAGGTCTGCTAACTTTACATCGCCATTTCGGGTAAACATAATATTGTCCGGCTTTATATCCCGGTGTATTATTTTATGGTCTGCAATTGCTTTTAAGGCCTCTGCAACACTTTTAACAATTAACAGTGCTTGGACTTCGGAAAGAGTTTTTTGAATCTTCAAAACACGGCGTAATGTTCCACCATCAATAAATTCCATTACAATATAAGATACCTTCTGAACAGAGTCTGTTTCTGCATCCATAACACCAACGATATTCGGATGTCTAATTTCAGAGGCGATTCTCGCCTCTCGCATAAAACGCTCGAAGAAGTCATAATTATCCTCTTTTACAGAATGAGGAAGAACCTTCAAAGCCCGGTATGTATTCATAACTTTGTGTTTTGCAAGAAAAACGACACCCATACCGCCTTTGCCGATTTTTTTTATAATCTTGTATTTTCCTAATTCAAGTAATGCATCAAATGAAAAATCAGTTGCTCCGGAAGGAACTATATTTTGCAAAGGAGCATTTTGAAGTTTACCGACATCTCCTGATTTTATAACTTCTTTTACATCACTGGAAGCTATTATTGTAACGGCAGTAGAAACGTCTTCTTTAATTTCTGTGTCATTGTCTGATTCCGATTCATCGACTATGAAAAGAGAACTGTCTTGGCGGATAGCAGTAACAGACCATGAACTGCTGTTTTTTTCAAAACATAAGAGTGCCAAACCTATTAAAACTGAATCACCATGATGCAACTCTGTTTTTTCTGAAATCAATTTTCGATTAACATATGTGCCATTCAAACTTTGCAAATCTTCAATAAAAAGTCTGTCTTCTGCAAACGATAAACGCATGTGCATCGCGGACACGCCAACTTCGTCAAGAATAACAAAATTAGATTCTGCATAACCGAATATCCCGCCTTGAGGAGGAATTTCAAGTTCCGAAAAATGTTTTTGAATATCGCAATATGAAATCAGCATAAAACATCTCCATAGCAATGGCATTTCCTTTCTTGAGCGATAGGAGATTGCATTGTTTTTTTCAATAACTCGATTTCATTTTGCATGTACTGCGGTGATTCTGCGGTTGATGCATTTCCGAAATCAAACAATTTACTGTTGCCAGCCTGGTCTGTTCCCAAGTTGTTCAACCTTATATCACCATGCAAAATACCCTGTGAATGGCAGTAGTTTAAAGCTTGTACATAAAGGTTCTCTGCTCCAAGTGCCGGAAATAATTCTTCCATAATAATAGCAGCATAGTCAGTATCATCAATAAAATCAAAGCATTCTACAATGTTTGGATGATGCAAATGTTTAATGATTTCAAATTCTTTTTTCAACTTTTCTTTTTTGGAAACTCCCACTACTTTTAAGCAATATCCATCAACGGTTTTATATACACACGCATCCGAACCGATTCCCTGCACAGAATGTATGCAATAGGAGCCGATGAAATATTGAGTTGATGAAAAATCTGAAAAAGGCGGGAACAGTTTCAGCAAATCTTTGTGCGGCCCAACAAGCGATGATGAAAAAAATCTCATCAGTGTTTGCTGCCATATTTGGGGCGAGATGTTTTCCGTATTAGATACTCCACAGCTATTCAGCAAGTAAATCGCTATTTGAGGATAATTACAGATAACATCTTGGGGAGTTTGCATTGATAAATTGCGAATCCGGATCAAATGTTTCTGTATGGAGATTTTATTGTTTTTTGAACAATTCAGACGCACTGATAACCTCCGTTGGGGGCGTGTCACTTAAATCCATTAAATTTCTGACCTGAGCTTCTGATTCAAGTTTGGATTCTTCATCTGTAGGTTGATACTCGCTCCCCAATCTTTTTATTTTTATAACGATTACAGAAACATTATCACGACCGCCGCAACCTAATGCGGTATCAATGAGTTCTTTACATATAGTTTCACTTGATTCATTCTGCAGAGTTTCACAGATATACAGGATATTTGAATCAGGAACCATTCTGGAAAGTCCATCGGAACAAACGATATATATATCATCATCCTGCACATCTATCGCAGTTCTCTCAAGGAAAAATTCAGAACCTGTACCAAGAGCATTAGTCAAAACACCTCGGAACATTGGAGCAAGTTTTCCCTCATCAACCTTAGAAGTTGCTGCGACTGTATGATCTTCTGTTATTTGCTCGATTTCTTTTTCCCGGATACGATAAATTCTACTGTCTCCCGCATGAAAAACAGTTGCCATAGAGGGATGCCATGTATCCATCAAAAGACAGACAAAAGTTGCTCCCATTGATGAATAATTATGTTGTTCTGCATAATCCCGTATCAATTCATTAACTTTATAGGCACTTCTGATTATAAGACCTTCACGTTCTGCCGGGACAGTTGATGATTTCGTCAAAGCTGATTCGATTTCCTGAACCATCATTGCACTGGCAACTTCGCCGGCTTTTCCACCACCCATACCATCAGAGACAACATAACACTGGGTTTTCGGTAGAAGCAAAACAGCATCTTCGTTGTTTTTTCTGACCTTCCCAACATCAGTCATGGCGTAAGCATCAATTTTTGACAGAGATTCCAACATTACAACTCTCCCCAACCTGCAGCAGGACGTTGCTGCCACATCTTTTTAACGATTGGATCTCCCGGCACACCAGTTTTTATAATTTGTCCCCTGATTTTCAACGCATCTTCCGGCATTGCAATATTGTATTCTCTATTCAACTTAATAACTGCTCTCTTGAAGGTAGAAAATGATTGTTCAACCTCTTTGGACAAGGTCATCTGTTTTTCTCCATCCGGAAGCAAATAAGATGCAATACCTCGGGATACAATGAATTCTCTGCTTCCCATTACGGCATTTCGCTTAAGTTGTGCTTCTACAATTTTATTCCTCAAAGCAAGAATCTTCTGACAATGCTCAAGATAATTGGCAAACTGACCACGATTAAACCACTGATTTTCATCCTTATTGGCGAAGCGTATAAATTTTTCAATTTCAAGAATAATTTCTCTTGCTTTGTACAATTTGGGCTTGAATGGCAATTCATCCACATTTAAAGTCGTTGATTGGGTATGAATATTGCTTACATAATCGTAGAAAAATTCAATCCCCAACAATTCATCATACTTTCCTGCCGGTTCCTGACGGGAATTTTTGGGTAAAGGCATATTTAAGGAGTCAAATGCATATACGGCTTCTAAATCCTTATTATTGAGAAAGCTTTCCAAGTCAGGAATATTTTTCCCAATAATAACACCTTTGTTGACAAGGTTCTTATGAATCAAGGACAACTGCAAAGAAACATCTTTAAATCTCTCAACGGTCTCAATCAGATTGCGTCTGAGAGAACCTATATTTTTCTCTGTTGACCAATCAATACTTTCCGGCAGATCAAGTCTGAAATCATTAACTGTAACTCTCTACTCTCTAAATTCTTACATGAAAACCAATACATAAAGGTCGCCGACCTTTAAAACAAAGAGAATTTCCAGAGATTTCTATTCAAACACACGCTTTTGAGAGCCTATGTCGTTCTCTATTGAGAGAACAGCAGCGGGATGAGTTTGCTGTAAATCTGTGCCGTATAGCCCTCCGTCGCCAAGGCTACGGCGGGACAGACTTCCTGCGGTCGCTTCGCATCCGCTTTACGCTTGTCAATCCCCCCGCTGTTCGCGGGATGGCTTGCCCAGACGTAAAAAAAGCCGTCAGATTTTCTGACGGCTTTTGGAAGTCTGGTGGAGCAGAAGAGACTCGAACTCTCGACCCTCACACTGCCAGTGTGATGCTCTAGCCAACTGAGCTACTGCCCCGGGTGTATGTCACATAATATAGCACAGTTTGAGAATTGTGCAAGTCTTTTTTTGAAAAAATTTTCCGTTTTTTACATTATTTCAGCAAAACAGTGTGCCATCCTGCGCGTATTTTATTTGCAAATTATATTTGCATTATATTAAATGTGGTGTATATTAATCAATTATGCTTTGTCAAAACACCGTAAAACAGAAAGGATGTGTGTTTTCGTATGAATAGTGAAAAGAAATTTGTCTACTTCTTCGGAGCCGGAGCCTCCGAAGGTACCGCCCAAATGCGTGATCTCCTCGGCGGTAAGGGGGCCAACCTCGCTGATATGGCTTCCCTCGGTCTCCCTGTGCCTCCGGGCTTCACCATTACCACCGAAGCATGCGCTCTGTATGGTGAGATCGGCAAGGAAAAACTCTTTGAAACGATCAAACCGCAGGTCGATGCCGCCCTCAAACGCCTTGAAGAAGCCACCGGTAAAACCTTTGGCAAAGGTCCGCACCCGCTTCTGGTTTCAGTCCGTTCCGGTGCCGCCGCCAGTATGCCCGGCATGATGGATACCATCCTCAACCTCGGACTAAACGATGAAACCTGTCAGGCGATGATCGCGCTTACCGGCAATGAACGGTTTGTCCTCGACTCCTACCGCCGCTTCATCCAGATGTTCTCTGATGTGGTGCTTCACGTCAACTTCGATGAATTTGAACACGCTCTCGAAGCCGCTAAAAAAGCCAAAAACGTCAAACTCGATACCGGTCTGGATGCCGCCGATCTGCGGAACCTCATCACCGAATACAAAGCCATCGTCCGCAACGCCACCGGAAATGACTTCCCATCCGACCCGATGGAGCAGCTCTATCGCGGCGCTCAGGCGGTCTTCGATTCCTGGGACAACCCCCGCGCCATCCGCTACCGTCAGCTCAACGACATCCGCGGACTGCTGGGTACTGCGGTCAACATTCAGGCGATGGTCTTCGGTAACTCCGGAAACAATTCGGCAACCGGCGTGGCGTTCACCCGCGACCCGTCAACCGGCGACAATGAGTTCTTCTACGGCGAATTTCTGATCAACGCCCAGGGTGAAGACGTGGTCGCCGGTATCAGAACTCCTCAGCAGATCACCCTCAAAGGTTCCCGCAAATGGGCGGAAGCGCAGGGCGTTTCCGAAGAAGACCGCAAAAACAACTACCCCTCTCTCGAAGAGGCTATGCCGGAGTGCTTCCAGCAGCTTGACGCAATCCGGATCAAACTGGAAAATCACTACAAAGATATGCAGGACCTTGAGTTCACCATCGAAAACGGTAAACTCTACATGCTTCAGACCCGTAACGGCAAGCGCACCGCCGCCGCCGCGGTCAAAATCGCCATCGATCTCGTCAACGAAAAACTTATCGATGAAAAAACTGCCGTTCTGCGGGTCGAACCCCAGCAGCTCGATCAGCTGCTCCACCCGGTTTTCGTGAAATCCGCCGAAAACAAAGCAGAAAAACTCTGCATCGGTCTGCCCGCCAGCCCCGGCGCCGCCACCGGTCAGGTGGTCTTCTCCGCCGAAGATGCCGAAGCATGGGCCGAAGCCGGTAAGAAAGTTATCCTCTGCCGTATCGAAACCAGCCCCGAAGATATCGGCGGCATGCACGTCGCTGCCGGTATTCTCACCACCCGCGGCGGTATGACCAGCCACGCTGCCGTGGTCGCCCGCGGCATGGGCCGCTGCTGCGTTGCCGGCTGCGGTGACATTGAAATCGATTACGATGCAAAAAGTTTCACCATCAACGGCATCACCGTCAATGAAGGCGACTACATCTCCCTCAACGGTTCAACCGGTGCGGTCTACCTCGGCAAAGTCGAGACCGTTGCTCCGGAATTGAGCGGTCCTTTCGGCGATATTATGAAACTTGCCGATAAATACCGCAAACTGGGTGTCCGCACCAACGCCGACACTCCGCACGACACCGAAGTTGCGGTCAAATTCGGTGCTGAAGGTATCGGTCTCTGCCGTACGGAACACATGTTCTTTGAAGGCGACCGGGTCAAGGCTTTCCGCCGCATGATCCTCGTCTGCGAACGGGTCAAACGTATCAAAGAAGCAATGGAAGTCCGCAGTGTTGACGAACTGCTCCAAAAAATCACTCCGGCTGACGAAGGTTATGCCGATGTCATGCAGTTCAAGAACGCCCTCGACACCCTGCTCCCGCTGCAGCGCGGCGACTTTGAAGCGATGTTCAAAGCACTTGACGGCCGTCCCTGCATCATCCGCTTCCTCGATCCCCCTCTCCACGAATTCCTCCCCCATGACGAAAAAGGTCAGGCGGAAGTCGCCGCCGAACTCGGAACCACCGCCGACAAGATCCGCAACGTGGTCGCCAGTCTCCACGAAATGAACCCCATGCTCGGTCATCGCGGATGCCGTCTGGGTATCTCCTATCCCGCCGTTACCGCCATGCAGGCGCGCGCTGTGGCTGAAGCCGCCGCCGCGGTCAAAGGTTCCAAGCCGGAAATCATGATCCCGCTGGTCGGTAATGTCAAGGAACTTGCCGCCCAGAAGAAAGCAGTTCTTCAGGCGATCGCCGCTGTGGAAAAAGAACAGAACACTAAACTTGATATCAAGATCGGTACCATGATCGAAGTCCCCCGCGCCGCTGTCACCGCTGACAAGATCGCTGAAGAAGCGGAATTCTTCTCCTTCGGTACCAACGACCTGACCCAGATGGGATGCGGATTCTCCCGCGACGATGCCGGTAAATTCCTCGGCGATTACGTCAAGTGGGGCATCTATGATTACGATCCGTTCCAGGTGCTCGACACCGAAGGCGTCGGCGAACTCGTCCGTATCGCGGTCGCCAAGGGCCGCGCCACCCGTAAAGATATCACGCTGGGCATCTGCGGTGAACACGGCGGTGAACCCCGTACCATCGCCTTCTGCCACGAAGTCGGTCTGAACTACGTTTCCTGCAGTCCTTTCCGCGTGCCGATCGCCCGCCTCGCCGCCGCGCAGGCAGCCATCCGCGCTGAAAAGTAATCTTTGGAAACATACTCTGCGGGGAAGAAGCCTTGGTAAAAAAGGTTATCTTCCCCGTAACCCATCTTCCCAAAAAGTTAAGTGGAATTGCTTTTATCCTCAATGATAAAAACAATTCCACTTTTTTTGAATAAATATGCCGCGACATCGGAGCGGCAATACTCCGCTTTTTTTGAAAAAGGATGGGGGTACGGGGGAAGGGAAAAACTTTTTTTCTCGTGAAAAAAAGTTTTTCCCTTCCCCCGATTATCTCATATTTACGCTTTTTTGCGTATTTTACGCATAAGGATTGCGATGACGTCGGAACACTCCGGAGAGCGCAGCAGATAACTGATCCCGAAATAGCCGATTGAGAATACTGTTCCAAGCGCGGCAAGGAAGATAAGTTCGCAACTCCAATGCGAAGAACTCCACGCTTCAAAATAGCGGAGATAGATCCAGTACAAACCGCCCGCCACTCCGAGAGATACCGTCGCAGAACGGACAAAGGTCAATGCCGTCTTTACAGCATTGGCAATCATCTTTTCCCGACTGAGAAGCCACAGCAGAACCGCGTTTTGGAATATGGAAGAAAACACCGTTGCCAATGCAATACCGCCTTGGGCAAAACGGCGCATGAGAATATAGTTCAACCCAATATTCAGCACCGTTGCAACCGAAGAAACCACCAGAGTCGTCGTCATTTTTTTACGGGAATAAAATGCCGGCAAAAGAACTTTCAATGAACAGAAAAACGGTATTCCCAAACTGTAAAACACCGCCACCCAATGTGCCGCCTGAAGATCCGAATTGGTGTAACGCCCACCCAGACACAGCACATGCAGCATATTGTTATGAAAAAATATTATCAATGCCGCCAACGGCAGAGTCACAAACCAAACCACCCGCAAACTGAATTCCAGACTGCGGCTGATCTCCCGGATATCTCCTGCCGCCGCTGCCCGGGACATTGTCGCCACCAGCACCGTTCCGAAACTCACCGCGACAAGTCCAATTGGAATATCCACGATACGGTAGACGTAATTCAATGCCGGGATCGCCTGACTGTTCAAACTTGCCGCCATACTCTGGTCGATAACGAAACTCAACTGCAAAACTGAATATGAAACAATTCCGGGAAATGCCAGTTTCCAAAGTTTCCGGCAGATATCTTTTCCCTGAACAAAACAGCGAAAATTGGGAAAAAATCCAAGTTTCCACATCCACAATGTCACCAGAATCAACTGCAGCGCTCCGGAAATCGGCACCAACCATGCCAGCATCGGCAAAAATTCTCCCGGCGACATCGCACATACCCACGCAATACTCAACCCCGCCAACAAAACGATATTGAGCAAAAGTGAAACCATTGCCGGAAACATAAAACTTCCGGCATAGTTCAATACTGCCCCAACGACACCGGTCAGGCAAATAAAAAAACCGTAAGGCATCAGAATAATCAGCAGTTGAAACATCATCCGGATCCGGGGATAATTCAGAAATCCGATTTCCCAATCCGGAGAGTATTTCAAAATCAGCCAACTTACCAGAGAACCGGTCAGAACGATCACTGCCAAAATCGCTCCCAGCAGCAGAAAAACAAATGCCAACTGTTTTTTTGCCTTTTCCCTGCCCTCCCGGGCATCGGTATCTGCGATCAACGGAATAAGCGCATTGGCAATCGCCCCCTCCCCCAGCACCCGGCGAAATAAATTTGCAATGGCAAAAGCAAAGAACCAGGCGCTGGCAACATCTCCACCACCGAAAACGGTCGATTCCAACCGCACCCGAACCAACCCGGTGATCCGGCTCAGCAAGGTGGCAAAGGACATGCCGAAACTGCTTTTCAACAGAGTTTTACCGGAGGTTTCAGTTGACTTATCTTTACTCACGGAAACACTCCCCGGCAAGAATATCCAGTTGACGGTAATTGTCCTCTCCGGCACCGTGACCGGGAGAAAAGATCATATATTCATTTTCCCACGAACCTTTACGGGATACAGCGGAAATCCGCTTGACCGCCTCTGCACTCAAGTAATTGCAGCTGGCAACCTCAAAAGAAAGCCGCCACGAATCACACTTGAAAGGAAACATTTCAGCAAGTTGCGGGAGAAATTCAAAACTTCTCGGTTCGTGGACATGAAAATCGATCAGCAACCGGGTATAAACAGTGGAACTCTGCAAAAACTCCCGGGTGATACTCAATGCCGATTCAAAACTCTCTGGAACCCGCAATTCAAGAAGCAGATCGATACCGTAGCGGCTGACGATGCCCCGGATGCAGAGCATGAGATCTTTCAACCGGGCGGCATACGCCGGATCATCAGCGGCACGCCCCAGATCGGGAGTAAGTGTTGCACGACTCATACCGCATTTTGCCATTTGAATACAACGGCGATCGAGCAATTCAAGAAACTCCCGGCACACCTTGCCCGGGAACTCCGGCAAATCGGAAATTATCTTACGGGAAAGCAGTTCCCGGACTTGAAAACGGCACTCCGGATACGATTCCACAGCAGGAACGATGCGGTAATCGTCGAGCAATTCGCCGAAAATCTCCACCCGTGAAAAATTCTTCAAACGTGCGAGAAGCCCGATCTCATCATATTCATAAAATGCAATTCCGCTGTCCATAACCGCCCGCCTCAAAAGAATCCGGCATCCCGCAGGGTATCCATGGTGATACCGGAAGATTTTGACGACGCTCCGGCATATTGAAGCTGCCGGATGACATAACGCCCGATGATATCATATTCAACGTTGATCAATGCGCCCTTTTTGCGGGAGACCAACGCAGTTTCCGCAAGTGTTACGGGAATCAGCCGGACACCGAAAAAATCATCGGCGGCTTCAACCACCGTAAGGGAAACTCCGTCCAAAGCGATACTGCCTTTTTCCACCACCAGCGGACGGTCTTCCTCCGGGAGCGCGACCAGAAGTTCCATATCGCCGTCAGAAAGGCGTTTCAATTCAAGAATTTCAGAAGATCGGTCGACATGTCCCTGCACGATATGTCCGCCGAGCCGCGCTCCGGCGGCCATAGCGCGTTCCAGATTGACCTTTGCGCCGATGGGAAGTTTTCCCAGATTGGTGCGGCGCAAAGTTTCTTCCAGAGTATGAAACAACAGTTCTCCGGAAGGCAGGGCTTTTTCCAGAGTAAGGCAGCAGCCGTTTACAGCGATACTTTCGCCGTAGACCAGATCATCCCACGCTTTCTGCGGCGTGACCGCAATCTTTCCATTGCCGCGCTGACGGAGAATACCGACACCTTCGACCAATCCGGTAAACATAGATTTTCACCCTTTCAAATATCCGCAAATGGCGATATCATCGCCGTATTGTTTGATTTCAACATCTTTAAGAGATTGCGCCTGGCGCATCAATTCCGGAGCGATACCGCCCACGACCGGGCGTCCGCTGCCGCCAAGCAGTTTGGGCGCAATATGAAACTCGGCATAATCGACAACTCCGGCACGAAGCGCGCTGCCGGCGAGTTCACCGCCGCCTTCAAGCAGTACCGCAGTCATGCCGCACCTCCCGAGTTCTTTCAGAAACTCTTCCCATTTTCCGGCAGAGGAAAGATCAGCAATCATCGCATTGCCTTCCGGGAAATAACTTTTCAACTCCGCATCAGTGAAACTGGTACTTGCCACGACCCGCAGGGGCTGACGTCCCCACTCTTCCGGTTCGCGCACCGTCAACTGCGGATGATCGAAACGTACCGTATTGGCTCCGACGATGACCGCATCACACAACCGGCGCAGTTCCTGAACCCGGCTGCGGGCTTCGGAACCGGTGACCCATTTGGAATCTCCGGTCGCAGTGGCAATATTGCCGTCCAGCGTCATTGCCATCTTGAGGATGACCAGCGGTTTCCCGGTCGTGACCCAGCAGAAAAAGGGACGATTCAATTTGCTGCAGAGATCACTTTCAACGCCGTATTCGACCTCAATGCCTTTGGCGCGCAGGATTTCGACTGCCCCGCCGTTGTGCCGGGGGTTGGGGTCAAGAGAACCGATGACCACTCTGGAAATACCATTGGCAATGATCGCCTCGGTGCATGGAGGAGTCCGGCCGTAACTGGAACAGGGTTCAAGTGTGACATAAATGGTCGCGCCTCCGGCATCCAGACCGCGCGCTTTCACATCTTTGAAAGCATTGACTTCGGCGTGAGCAGTTCCGGCTTTCTGATGATAACCGCGACCAATGATCTGACCGTCGCGAACAATTACCGCACCGACCATGGGGTTGGGATTGGTGGTACCCCAGCCGAGTTTTGCCAGCGCCAGTGCTTCAAGCATAAAATCGCGGTCGGTCAGCATGAATTATTTTTCCTCCAGACCGAAAAGTGCATCGGCATAATATTCCGGCTCGAATTCCTGCAGATCTTCCGGGCTTTCACCCAGACCGATGTAGAAGATCGGAAGATCGAACTCCCGGTGCAGTGCTACTGCCATACCACCCTTGCCGGTTCCGTCAAGTTTGGTGATTGCCAATCCGGTAACTCCGGCACACTTGCTGAATTCCCGTGCCTGCGTTACCACATTGGCACCCAGACTGGAATCAACGGTAAGCCAGACTTCGTGAGGTGCGCCGGGATATGCTTTGTTGACGGAACGGCGGATCTTCTCCAGTTCTGCCATCAGATTCTGCTGATTGTGCTGACGTCCGGCGGTATCGATCAACAGAAAATCGGCTTCCCGAGCCACCGCCGCGCTGGCAGCATCAAATGCCACGCTGGCCGGGTCGGCGCCGTGACGGGAGGAAACGACCTGACATCCGGTGCGTTCTCCCCACAACTGCAGCTGTTCGACCGCCGCCGCCCGGAAAGTATCACAGGCGGCGAGGATGACCTTTTTGCCTTCGCCTTTAAGTTTGGCGGCAAGTTTTCCGATAGTGGTGGTCTTGCCGCTGCCGTTGACACCGACCATCAGGATCACAGTCGGACCGCCGTTTTCGGGGCGGTTGATCGGACGCTGACCGTTTTTCAATATTTCCGCGACCTGATTGCGGGCGGAAATGACCAGATCGGCGTCGGTGGCAAGTTCTCCGCGTTCATACTGTTCGCGGATCTCTCCGGTGATCTGCAGCGCCGCCGGCACGCCGAAATCGGCAGAAATAAGCAACGCTTCAAGATCATCGAAACTCTCTTTGCCGTGGATTTTGATCCCGGTAAAAACGGATGTCACCACTCTGCTGAGTTTGGTCGCGCTTTTAGCCAAGCCGCGCTTGAATATCGAAAAAATAGACATTAAACTTAAAATTATTGTTCAGATTTGGTAAATTCACGATTTTTGATGGCGTTAAGCACACCGTTGATAAAATTACCGGCATCGACTCCGGAAAAATCTCTGGCGATCTCAACTGCTTCATCAATACTCACCACCAGCGGCACATCATCAAAGAAACGCATCTCCGCGACTGCGACCCGCATGATATTGCGGTCGACATGGGAAAGTCTTTCCCATCCCCAGTTTTCGCAGTAACGGCAGATGATTTCATCGATGGAGTCCCGCTCGATCGTAACGCGTTCATAAAGTTTCCGGGCATACTCTTCGGCGCGGTGAGCCTGACGGTTGTCTTTCATCTGGAACTCATCGCGGGCGGTTTCCAAAAACTGAGTGAACCCGGCGGCACCCGGAACCTCTTCCCGTAAATCACAGCCGAAAAGAAATTCCATCGCCAGTTCGCGGCCGAGCCGCTTGGAGTGCATCGGCACACCGGATTCGTCAATGCTGCTGGAAAAATCACTCATTTCTTCAGCACCCGGGTCAGATTCGCCATTTCAATCGCCGCCAGAGCCGCATCGACACCCTTGTTGCCGGCTTTGGTTCCGCTGCGTTCGATAGCCTGTTCAAGATTGTCGGCGGTGATCATGCCGTAGGTAACAGGAACGCCGCTTTCCAGACTGATCTGCGCCAGACCTTTGGCAACTTCAGAGTTGATGTAGGAAGCGTGAGGGGTCGCACCCTGAATGACCACGCCAAGCGCCATCACAGCATCAAATCCGCCTTTCTGAACCATCTGCTTGACGGCGAAGGGGATCTCATAGGAACCCGGAACGTAGGCGACCGAAACATCTTCGGCATCGCCGCCGTGACGGACAATGGCATCGATGGCGCCGGAGAGCAGACGGCTGACAAAAAAATCATTGAATCTTCCGCAGACGATACCGAACTTCAAACCTTTGGCATCAAGAGTGCCTTCATAAACTTTACCGGCAGTTTTATTCAACATAGTACAATCTCCTTATCTCAATTCAACATTCAATTCCGCCGCAAGACGGTTGCGAACCTTATCCATCGCCGCATTGACTTCGGCATCGGTCAAAGTCCGTTCCCGGTTGCGGAAACTCAAACTGTAA
Organism: Lentisphaerota bacterium; assembly: GCA_015061805.1. Taxonomy (GTDB): domain Bacteria; phylum Verrucomicrobiota; class Lentisphaeria; order Victivallales; family Victivallaceae; genus UBA1784. Next base: position 13,421 of record SUVV01000019.1, read on the forward strand.
GCCATACTCTTTTTACCCTGCTGCTTGAGCGCATCATCGACAAAGATATCGAAGAGACGCACCGATTCCAGATTGGCAACTTTGCAGCGCCGCAGGAAATCAAGAACCGTACCGGATTCCAGCGCGGCGGGCGCAAGGAAAGCGATATCGCGGGCAGTTCCCGGATACTGGGGCAGTTCTTTATAGGATTTGGAAGAGTGTTCCGATGCCGCCAGCAGTTTTTCAAAATCGATCTGGGCAAAGAAGACCGGAGCAGCGTTGCGCCATTTGGCGGAAAATTCCGGAGCAAGCTGTCCGAAACGTCCGGCGCTCTTGCCTTCGAGCTGCAGTTCCATCACGCACTTATCAGCGAATCTGCCATCATTTTCGGCAGGGATGACCAGACGGTAGTTGCGGATATTGAGGCGTTCGAGCAGGACTTCGACTTCGCCCTTGATATCGAAGAAGTCATAGTCGGCTTCGCCCTCAGCGGAGAAGCGTTCCGGGTGGCGGCGGCCGGTGAGAAGCATCAGCAGTTCGTAACGTTCTTCCGGGAATTTCGCAGCATTCTTGCAAAAAGCCTTGTCCAGTTCAAACAGTTTCATATCCCGGTTGCCGCGGGCGATATTGCGGCCGACGGTGGCAATCATCTCACCCAGCAGTCCGGGGCGCATCCAGGCGCTGTCCGGGCTGAGCGGGTTGGACAATTCGACGAGGTCGGCTTTTTCAAACCGCTTGTCAGCCAGCGCCGAAGCGGTGCTGACGATACTGTAGTGGATACATTCATAATATCCCATACCGATGATGCAGTCGCGGATCTTGCGGATGGGAGTATAGACATCTTCGCTGGTCGAATGGCAGAATTTACCCTGAACCGGGATTGCCGGGATCTTGTCCAGGCCGTCGATACGGGCAACTTCTTCCGCCAAATCAGCTTCGCGGGTGAGATCAAGCCGGAAAAGCGGCGCCGTCACCACGCAGGAACTGTCGGTGATATTGTCGACCTTGAGCGAAAGACCGCGCAAAATCTCAACAATGCGATCATTGGTAACATCGGTTCCGATCAGTGAACGGATCCGTTCAAACCGGCAGTTGATAACCGGTTCCGCCGGACGGACACCGGCGACTTCCACAGGAGCGCTGGCAAGTTCACCGCCGGTGCAGGCAATGATCAACTGGCAGGCGCGGATGGAAGCACTTTCCGCCATGTCGTAATCGACACCGCGTTCATAACGGTAACTTGCATCGGTGGAAATACCAAGTTCGCGGCTGGTGGTGCGGATGTGGGATGATTTGAAAACCGCACTTTCCAACAGGATTTCAGTGGTGCTTTCGGTAACACCGGAATTTTCTCCGCCCATGACACCGGCGAGAGCCATCGGCTTTTCGGCGTCAGCGATAACGAAGTGTTTTTCATTCAATTCAATGACCTTGCCGTCAAGCAGAGTGATCTTTTCTCCGGCTTTGGCGCGGCGGGCAACCACCCGGTTTCCGGCGAGAGTCGCACGGTCAAAGGCATGAAGCGGCTGACCGAGTTCCATCATCACGAAATTGGTGATATCGACCACATTGTTGATAGAGCGCAAACCGATGCTTTCCAGACGTTCCCGGAGCCAATCGGGACTGGGACCGACTTTGACATTTTTGATGACCCGGCCGATGTAGCGGGGGCAGAGTTCTTTGTCTTCGACAGTCACCAGATCGGGGATGGCGATGGAACACTCCGGAATTGAGATCTCCGGCAGACGGGCCTCACACTGCAGCTGGCAGGAAACATCCCGCGCCACGCCCCAGATGGAAAGACAATCCGGACGGTTGGGGGTGATTTCCAACTCAAGCCGGGTATCTCCCGGATAGAGTGATTCGATGGAAGTTCCAAGAACCGTGTCAGCGGGCAGGATCATCAGACCGTCATTGTTATCGGAGATACCGAGTTCCTCCTCACTGCACATCATGCCGAAAGATTCAACACCGCGCAGCTTGGAACGTTTGATTTTGAATTCGCCTTCCGGAGTGGTGAAGACCGTACCGATCTTGGCAAGCGGCACGATACATCCGGCATCGCAGTTGGGAGCGCCGCAGACGATCTGCAGTTCTTCGCTGCCGTCGGTGACTTTGCAGACCGAAAGATGATCGCTTCCGGGATGGGGATTGCGTTCAAGAATCCTGGCGGCGACGACACCGGCAGGAACCGTTGACATTTTTTCAACATGTTCAACTTCAATACCCGCCATGGTCAATTTATGACACAGCACCTTGTCATCGCAATCAAGCGCGACATAATCGGCGAGCCATTTGCGTGAAATATCCATTATTCAGCCCTCTCTAACTCAAAATTGTCCCAGGAAACGGACATCGTTATCATACAAAAAGCGCAAATCAGGAATCCGGTAACGCAGCATGGCAAGGCGTTCCAGACCGAGTCCGAAAGCATATCCGCTCCAGATTTCCGGATCGATACCGACATTTTTCAACACGTTGGGATCGACCATGCCGGCACCGGCGATCTCGATCCAGCCGGACTGTTTGCAGACGTTGCATCCCTTACCGCCGCAGACCACGCAGGAGAAGTCATATTCCACGCTGGGTTCGGTGAAGGGGAAGAAGTGGGGACGCAACCGGATCTTGACATCTTTGCCGAACATCTCCCAGGCAAAGTTCTGCAGCACGCTCTTGAGGTCAGCCATGGAAACATTGCGGTCGATATACAAACCTTCGATCTGGTGGAAGTTCATACCATGAGTGGCATCCGGAGTGTCCCGGCGGAATACCCGGCCCGGAGCAACGATGCGAACCGGCAGGGAGTGAGTTTCCATGACCCGCACCTGAACCGGGCTGGTCTGAGAACGCAGAATTCTGCCGTCGGGGAAATAAAAGGTATCTTTAGGGTCGCGGGAGGGATGATCGTCCGGAGTGTTCAACGCATCGAAGTTGTGATAGATATCTTCGATTTCCGGGCCATCGACCGCGATAAAACCCATACGTCCGAAGACTTCAACGCACTCGTCGGTCAACTGGGTGATGGGGTGACGGTGTCCGCAGCCGGAACGGCGGCCGGGCAGAGTCAGGTCAAGCGCCTCGTTTCCGGCAGAAGCACTCTTGTTTTTGGCAAGCGCTTCGTTGAGGGCATCCTGGATTTTGGTGCGGCCGGTATTGAAGGCACTTCCGGTTTCCCGTCGCTCTTCCGGAGGAACGCTGCCCATTTTCTTGGATAATTCAGGAAAGAGTCCGTTGCGGCCGAGATAAGCGATACGCACGGCTTCCAAAGCGGCGCTGTCCTGGGCGGCGGCGATCTTTTCCACAGCTTCGGCTGCGGCGCGATTCACTGCTTCGATGATTTCGTTCATAAAGATACCAGAGATTGTTTTGTTTCAAATTTTATGTTATAAATCCGGTTTTTCTGTATCCCGGATGAAAAATCATTCTCATAAAAACAAAAAGCAACCTGGAAACGGTGAAGTAGGTCACCATCTCAGGCTGCTTTTTTTGGATTCTGCTTCGGAATCAGGCCTGGGTGACTTTCTCCACCAGAGCCTTAAATTCGGCAGGAGCAGTGACCGCCAAGTCGGCAAGAACCTTGCGGTTGAGACCGATATTGGCCTTTTTCAAACCGTTCATAAAGGTACTGTAGTTGACGTTCAGCGCGCGGCAGGCGGCGTTGATACGGACGATCCACAACTGACGATACTGCTGTTTTTTCTGCTTACGTCCGACGTAACTGTGGGACAGGGCTTTATCGACAGCATCATAAGCGGTACGGATATTGCGGCTGGCGTTACCGTAGAAACCTTTGGCACGCTGAAGCACCATTTTGCGGCGCTTACGGGACGGAACAGCATAAGTGACTCGTGACATATTACCTCATCTCCTTCAATTAAAGACCATAGGGCAGCGCGGCTTTGATACGGCTGTTCTCGGCGGGCGAAACAGCTGCGTCATGACGCAGACGACGTTTACGTTTCGCGTTTTTGCAGGTTTTGAGGTGACGGGCACCCGCTTTGTGGTGACGGAACTTTCCGGTTCCGGTCTGCTTGAGCCGCTTGGCGGCACACTTTCTGGTTTTCAGTTTCGGCATTGTTTACATCCTTTATTTGAATGTTTTACGCCCCGCCGGTCAATGCACTACCGGGCGCGGCACTCTACTATATTCAGAGGGACATCCCTCTAAAAACCTCTGTTTATCGCTCATTTAGGAGCGAAATTCACCGATATATTGCGACCGAGCAATTTCGGTTTACCGTCAGCATCGGCGTGAGCGGAAAGATCAGCACTGACCCTTTCCATCAACTCATAAGCCATATCCTGATGAGCCATTTCACGACCGCGGAGAGCCAGGGTCACTTTGAGGCGGAACTTCTTCTGAATGAAGTCGATCGCCCGGTTGATCTTGGTTTCGTAATCGTGCTGGTCGATATTGATATGAAACTTGACCTCTTTGAGTTTCTGGGCAACGGTGTTCTTACGCTGTGCCTTCTGATTTTTCTTCTGCTCGTAAAGCAACTTACCGAAGTTCATAATCTTGACCACCGGCGGATTCGAGGTATCCGACACCAGCACCAGATCTTCTCCAGCTTCAGCCGCAAGTTCCTTTGCGCGGGAATAGGCGACCACTCCAAGTTGATCTCCGTCGACACCGATCAAACGTACCGACTCCAACTGGATGCTCCGATCATTAGGTTTCAGCAGCTTTGCAATAAGAACACCCTCCTTTCAAACGTCAATAAATCCGGTTTCTTTTTTGCAATACACGACGCACCGGAAAAACACTTCTCCGGTACGTCTATATAATATATTACCAAATTTCGCGATTGTCAACCGCTTCTTTCATTTTTTCAGCAAGTTTGGTCAAATCCATCTCGCCGAGTTCGCCGTCACGGCGGTTGCGAACCGCCAAAGTGCCGTTTTCGGCCTCTTTTTCACCCAGCACCAACAGGTAGGGGACGCGTTCCTGGCGGGCGGCGCGGATCTTGGCACCCAGACCGGCGGGCTGTTCGTCGACGCCGACCCGGAATCCCATGGCACGGAGTTCCTTGCAATATTTTTTGGCAAGGTCGAGCTGCTTGTCGGAAACCGGCAGGATACGGGCCTGTTCCGGAGCGAGCCACATCGGGAAAGCACCGGCATAATGTTCGACCAGAATACCGAAGAAGCGTTCAAGAGAACCGAGCAATGCGCGGTGAACCATGAAGGGACGGTGCTTTTTGCCGTCTTCGCCGATATAGGTCATGTCGAAACGTTCCGGCAGGTTGAAGTCGAACTGAATGGTGGTGGTCTGCCATTCACGACCGATGGCATCGCGCAGCTTCAGGTCGATCTTGGGACCGTAGAAAGCACCGCCGCCTTCGTCGACATCGCAATCAAGTCCGCATTTTTCAACGGCTTTACGCAGAGAATCGATCGCCTTTTCCCAGCGTTCGGGTTCACCGACCGCCTTTTCCGGACGGGTGGAGAGATAGGCTTTGATATCGGTGAAACCGAATGCCCGGTTGATCGCCAGACTGAAGCGCAGAACTTCGGCGATCTCCTCTTCGATGGACTCCGGAGTACAGATGATGTGAGAGTCATCCTGAGTGAATCCGCGTACCCGCATCAGACCGTGAAGCGAGCCGGATTTTTCATAACGGTAAACGGTTCCGAGTTCCGCCCAGCGCAGGGGGAGTTCGCGGTAACTGCGCAAACGGGAACGGTAAACTTCAATGTGGAAAGGACAGTTCATCGGTTTGACGTAGTAATCCTTTTCATCGATCTGCATGGCGGCATACATACCTTCACGGTAGAAGTTCAAGTGACCGCTGGTCTCCCAGAGGTTGCTCTGACCGATGTGCGGAGTGTAAAGCAGTTCATAACCGTTTTTGTAGTGTTCATCTTTCCAGAAAGTTTCCATAAGGTGACGGATCAACGCACCTTTGGGATGCCACAGCAGCAAGCCGGGGCCGACACAATCGGAGAAGCCGAAGAGATAGAGTTCAGTACCGAGTTTGCGGTGGTCGCGTTTAGCGGCTTCTTCCATCTGGCGCAGGTGATCTTTCAACTCCTGTTCGGTAGCGAAAGCAGTACCGTAAATGCGCTGCAGCATGGGATTGTTTTCATCCCCGCGGAAGTAACTTCCGGCAATACTGGTCAATTTGATGGCGCCGACCGCACCGGAATTGTCAACGTGAGGTCCGCGGCAGAGATCGACAAAATCACCGAAACGGTAGAAACTGATGGTTTCTCCTTCAGGGATATCCGCCAGACGTTCCAGTTTGTAGGGCTGATCTTTCAACATTTCCTGCGCTTCGGCGCGGCTGGTTTCAAAGCGCTCAAAGGGGAGTTTGCGTCCGATAAGTTTTTTCATCGCCTTTTCGATCTCTTTGAGATCTTCAGCGACCAGACGATGCTCCATATCGAAGTCATAGTAGAATCCGCCGTCGGTAGCAGGACCGATATCAAACTTGGCATCGGGATAGAGTTTCTGAACAGCGGCAGCCATGATATGCGCCGCGCTGTGCCGGATGGTTTCCAAAGAAAATTCGCTCATAAAAACACCATTATATAATATATTGTAATAAAAAAACAAAATCAAACACACCCCGGGAAGCAAAACTTTCCGGGTCACGGATTCAGCATCCGGTACCACCCGCGTCGGTAACGCGGGAATTTCCTCCAAAAAAAGCCTTCATTTCTCTCAAAACTCCAACTGCTGCTGAACCGGTGTCTCCGGGAGCAACTCCGCCACCGGACGGAAACTCCTGCGGTGAAGCGGACAAGGGCCGTACTTCCGCAGCGCTTCCAGATGTTCAGCGGTACCATATCCTTTATGTGAAGCAAATCCGTACTGCGGATACTCCACGTCAGCCTGCATCATCATCCTGTCCCTCACCACCTTGGCGACAATGCTTGCTGCGGCAATACTTGCACTGCGGGCGTCGCCCTTGACCAGATTGCGCGAGGGAACAGGAAACCCGCGAACCGGCAAACCGTCGACCAGTACATGATCAACATTTTTCAACTGAGCCACCGCCCGGAACATCGCCAGATGGGCGGCTTTCAAAATATTCAACTGATCGATCTCGGAAACCTCAGCGATCCCGATACCGATATCGACTCCTTCAAGCGATTGAAGTTCCTCAAAAAGTTCTTCGCGCGCTTCGGCACTCAACTGCTTGGAGTCAAAGACACCGGGAATCCCGGCATCGCACCACGGCAGAATCACCGCACCTGCGGTAACTGCCCCGGCAAGCGGACCGCGTCCGGCCTCATCGACCCCGGCGATCCAACAAAAACCCTCCGCCCGGAGCTCACGTTCCGGCCGGAGGAGTTCGTCATCAAGTGTCAATACTGCGCGGCGTTTCATTATACAATACTCCGCCGCACAAGATCCACCATCATTACTTCGTGCGCAATTCTTTGACGCGGGCGGCTTTACCGACTTTGTCACGCAGGTAGTAAAGTTTGGCGCGACGCACCATACCGCGACGGACGACTTCGATGCCGGCGATACGGGGGCTGTTGATCGGGAAGACACGTTCCACGCCCTGACCGGCCTGAACCCGGCGGACGGTGAAAGTTTCTTCGATACCGCTGCCGCGGCGGGCGATCACGGTGCCCTGGAAATGCTGAATACGTTCGGTGTCGCCTTCAACGATCTTGACCGCGATACGGACGGTATCACCGACATTAAACTCGAAGCGGTTTTCCTGCGCTTCCTGTTTGCGAATAGTGTCAACTATGTTCATCTCAAACCTCTTTCATTACCGTTTGCAGATATTTTTCCCATAAATCCGGACGTCGTTCTCTTGTAACTTTTTCGGCTTCACTCCGGCGGAACCCGGCTATCTTGCCATGGTCGCCACCCAGTAAAACTTCGGGAACCCGGCACCCCCGGAACTCTGCCGGCCGCGTATACTGCGGATACTCCAGCAGCCCCATGGAATGAGACTCCTCTACGGAAGATTCATCATCTCCCAACACTCCCGGCATCAATCTTATCACCGCATCAGCAATAGCCATTGCCGCGATATTCCCGCTTGACATCACAAAGTCACCCAGTGATATCTCCCGGTCGATTGCCAGGTCGATCACCCGTTGATCGACACCTTCATAGTGTCCTGCGACCAGAACCAGATGATCCAGTTTGGCGAATTCAGCCGCGATCTGCTGATTGAAGACCTCACCTCGCGGAGAAGTCAGCACCACCAGCGAACCCGGTCTGCGCACCGATTCGATCGCCTCGGTCAGCACATCGGGAACCATAAGCATTCCCGGTCCGCCGCCGTACGGCTTTTCGTCAACAGTTCCGCGGGCATCTTTGGCGAAATCCCGGATATTCACCGCGTTGATCTCGACCAGAGCCTGCTTCACCGCCCGTCCGACAATGCTCCCGCCGAGGGGACCCGGAAACAATTCCGGAAACAATGTCAGCACATCGATACGCACAAAAATGCGCCTTTCACCAAAAAGTTACTGAATAAGAACGATTGTCATTCAAGCACATCCACCGAGACCCGCTTACGCTGTCTTCCGGCGGCGCCACTTACCAGTGAGCGGATAGCCATGATGGTCTTTCCGCGCTTGCCGACAATTTTACCGATATCTTCTTTACAACAGCGAACCTGGATGACTGCGCCATCCTTGCCGTCGACTGCGTTGATCTCGACCTGATCGGGGTTATCGACCAGAGCCTTGACAACGTATTCGACAAAGGCTTCCATCTCCCGGACATCTCCGGAAGCGGAACCGGCGCTTTTTTTGGCTCTACCGGTAAAGAAACTAATCAATTTTCCAAACATTGCTGCCGGCTCCGTCACGCCTCGGTGGCGTTTTCGGCTTCAGCGGCGGCGGCTTCGGCAGCGGCTTTGGCTTCAGCTTCGGCTTTAGCCTTGGCTTCGGCTTCGGCGGCGGCTTTAGCTTTGGCCTTTTTGGACATGGCGGGCTTGCGCTCGATGTCCTTCAGGCTCTTGCCGGCGCGGACGCGCTCAACAATGTCTTCGACAGTTTCAGAGAAAACGGCACCAACGCTCTTCCAGTAATCAACGCGATCGAGTTTGATTTTTTCCTCTTTGCTGCGGGGATTGTAGAAACCCAACTCTTCAATCGCTTTACCGTCACGAGCGGCACGCTGATCCATCACCACAACCCGGAAGCAGATAGCATTGCGGGTTCCGGTACGTTTCAATCTGACTCTTACCATAGAACTTTTACCTCTTTATAATTCTTTTCTTCGATTTGTTTCTCTACGTCCATCGGCATCGCGCGGGGAACAGCTACGTTATATTCCGCCCTCATCAGCACGGAACCCCCGAACGAAACTTCCGGCGATCAGACAGGCCCAGAGGATCGGCCATATGATCACGACAAGCATCGTAAAGTTCATATAATATACTACCGCAGGAAGTTTTTTGCAACCCATTAAAATTCAAAAACAAAAGTTTTTTGAAATTTTTTCACTGCCTTGCCGTCTGCACCGCCGGAAAGCGCGCTTCCCGTCGGGATTTTTCACCATTTCACCTCAAATGAATAGCGGCCGTCATCCGGCTTTGCCTTTTCTCCCTTGAGAGTATATGAATAAATCCGGAATCCGGCGGCGGTTTTTTCATACATCAATTGACGATGATCCAACTTCGACCGGGGGATTTCCGGCAGAAAAGACAAATTTTCCGGCAAACGTCCGTACTGTTTACCGTATTCCGCGACCTCGATCGCCGTGAGCACCCGCAACCGGAAATCCTCAATCCCGGCGACCGCCCCATACCCGTCGAATATCGCCGGAAGCAGCATTCCGGAAATCGCATATCCCCGATGCCGGATCTCCAGATCATTGACATCAGCCATTTTCATCTTTTCCATGCCGGAAAGTCCGGTCGGCAGCGAACATCCTTTGACAAAACTTTGCAACGCAAAGCGGTAATCCCGAAGGAAATAAACCCGTAAAAACAGCGGAGTATATTTTCTGATCCCCGGATATTTTTTCGCGCTTACCTCTGCCGCAGCAGTTTGAAGGCAATCCAGCACCGTCTTAAAACTGGCAATTTCGTCTCCATAAGCAAATTTCAGATACTTTTCCCAATCGACCGGATCGCCGATCAATTGATAGATTTCCGCTTTAGAGAATATCTTTTCTGACAAAACATTTGCGAGTACTTTCAACCGCCTGCCTTCGATCGAAAGAGCAACCAGATAAGAGATATAAAAAGGACCTTTCAGCATCCGTTCCCGCAATTCGATCAAATGCTGATTGCAGGTGCGCACATTTTCTTTATCCTCCGGAGCCGCGGCGATCTTCAAAACCAGATAACCGGAGACTTCCCGGAAAAGATTCATTTCCGGCATCATGATCGATGTCATCAGACCATCCTCCGGGGTTTTGTGCGAAACTGCACAAACCGGAAGCTGCAGAAACTTATCCAGCGCCTGAATAAAAACCGGATTTTTCTTTTGATACGCCAACAGTTTTGCCCGGGCTTCCTCCTTATTCCGGTATTCACTGTAATCGGCCTCCGGCTGAGTGGCCAGCAAAGTTTTCAGTGGCTCGAAATCGGCGGGAAAACCGCCGGCATCCCGCTTCCAGAAATCCGCAATTTCAACGGAACGCCCGACGATTTGCGAAAGCGTATTACGCAAATCCACCACTTCGCGCTGCAGTTTCCAATCATAGCCGATCAGAAATCCGCTTGCTGAAATTGCAATCACAAGCGGAATGAGCACAAGTCGGGAAATCCGCTGTTTATCCGGAATCAACGCCAAGGCCGCCAGATACAAAAGCATTCCCAGACAGACACAACCGACTCCATTGAAACGGGTCGAATAAGATAAAAGATAACAGACCGTCCCGGCGAGTGCCGGCACTACCGCAAAAAATTTCTTCCGCCGAAGCAGAACCGGGCAAAGAACCAATCCCAACAGCGGCAGAAAATATACTCCGATCCCCGTTGCAACTGAAGATGCGACCCCGGACTTGATCACACCACGGCAAATCCGGTTGACTCCGATACCGCCAAGTACCATGCCGTAAACATAGAGCGGAATAAAGCACACCCAGATCAGCACGATCGCAACTTTCCATCCTTCCGGTCCGCTGCCCATGGAAATCATAAGCGGCAAAAACAGGACCGGCATCAAGGCACCCGTCGCCCCCATCCACGCAACTCCGAGCATAGCCCCGGAGCGCGGAGATTTCCGCATAAACAACCGGTAAAAGAATTTCTTCCGTTTGAAGTGTTTCAATGGCTTATTTGTCATTCGGTGTCTCCTTTGCTTTGCAACACTTTAAGATATCACACATCAAAAACTTTTGCAAGGGAAACTCCGCGAATTTCCAGATACCCCGGCTCACACCACGCCGGGACACTTGAAAAAGAGATAACTTCTGCTATATTATCGTGGAATCAACACACAAGGAAGTTTACCATGATGAAATTCACTTTTCCCGGTCCCGGAACCGCTTATTCATTGCATAATCACAGCAATTTCAGCGACGGTGCCTCCTCTCTCGAAGAGATGTGCCGAGCCGCCAAAGCCGCCGGATTGCAAGTTTTCGGCATGTCCGACCATTGGGTCGTTCCCGCTTACGAAGGCACCGGCACCGAAAGTTGGCGCATGGCGCATGACCGCCTCGCCGAATACGTCAAAACTCTGCAGAAACTCAAAGCCGGACTCGATGATGAAAACTTCACCATCAAAATCGGCTTGGAAGTGGACTTCTTTTTTGAAAATATGGATGAGATCTTCGCTGATTTGAAATCCTATCCGCTGGACTACCTTATCGGCTCCGTCCACTGCTGCGGAACTTTCCCGGTCGATCACTCCGCGGAAGACTGGCTCGCCATTCCACCGGAAGAGCGCGACGAAATGTGCGAAATGTACTGGAAAAAGATGGAAGGCGCCGCCGCACGCAAAGAATTCGCCTTTCTCGGACACCTCGATCTGCCCAAAAAGTTTGCTCTGCTGGACAATCGCCGCTACTTCAAACATGCTGAAAGAGTTCTGGATATCGTGCAGAAAAATGGCGGCGCCATCGAACTCAACACCTCCGGCTGGTTCAAGCCCTGCACCGATCCCTACCCGACGCTGGATATCCTCAAACTCGCCTGCGCCCGGAATATCCCGGTGGTCATCAACGCCGATGCCCACCACGCCGATCACGTCAACCGCAACTTCAAAGAAGCAGAAAAATTGCTCACCGAAGCGGGATATCAGTTCAACTGACCAAGCGGGTTCCTGTCAAAGAAAAGAGCGTATGATTTCTCGCACGCTCTTCAAATATCGTTAAATTTCAAATTTCACTGTAACTGCGCCTTCAATCCGGATAACTCCCTGTTTACCCGCCCGGATATCTTTGGAAATATCAGAAGTAACTTTGAATTTCACCAGGTGGAAAATCCCATCACCGACAGCGGTACGGCTTCTGGTCAATTCAAATGATTTTGCTTCATACCACTTACCGGAATCATGACTGAAAAACCGGGCAGTCATACCGTCTTTTATATAAGGTATGTCCTCTTCCGGGAAATAGGCGTAAAGTTTATAGTGGGCTTCCTTGTGCAGACAGGCGGCTTCAGTTGCAGCAGCATTCCACGCACCGACCGTATCCGAGTGGGTTTTGATCAGACCGTCATACGGAGCGATGATCTTGTAATATTTACGCTGTTCATTGAGCAATTCGAGTTCCCGTTCCAAACCTGCGAGTTCGTTTTTAAGTGAATCAAGCTGCTGCTCAGCCTGCTGCAGATAAAGTTTTTTCAAACCGCTGTTGACCTTTTCCTGATCGCTGACGGTGATCTGATAGGCAGCTTTGGCATCGAGATAAGCCTGTTTCTTGCTGCGCAGATCCAAATCTGAAACACTTCTGCTGCGATGGAGCCGACGGTAAACCAGCCACTCATTTTCGGTTCGTTCCAGCAGATCTTTAGCACGGGAAGTTTTCCAGTTGATATTACGGTAATCCGATGGAAGAGGATCAAGTTTGACCAGTTCAAGTTTAGTTTCCTGAAGAGCGATATCTTTTTTCATTGCGGCGATATCGTTTTCGACATCGGTGATCTTCACCCGCAGATCATAATCATCGTATTCCAGAATACAATCACCTTTTTTGACCCGGTTGTAGGAATAGATATGCACCTTGGAAACAAATGAGGCATACTTATTCTTGAGAGCGTACTGGGAACTTCCGCGAATGTAACCGAAACCGGTGATCACACGTTTTTTCGCCGGTTTTTTTTCAGCTCCGCTGCAAATCGGCTCTTCTTTTTCAATATTGCGGAGATACCAGAAACACCCGGCAGCCGCGACAGCAACACCGACCAGACATCCGACCACTGCAAAAATCCACTTTTTCACGAAAATTTCTCCCCTTTATAAAATAAATAACGATTTGGTAATATAATATCAAAACTGTTTTTTGCAAGTCATGTAAAAAGTTTTTTATAAAAAATTTATTTTACGACGCGCTCCATCACTTGAAAAATCATAATTTGCGGTGTATTTTTTGTGCAACACAGTTCCAAAAATTCAGGAAGAAATCATGAAACAAACTCTTGAAACCGTCGTGTTGTTGAATTTCGGCTGTTCTGACATCCAGAAATTCGCCCGTGCCATCCGCGACCGCCATATCTACACTATGGTGATGCCGTATACTGTCACCGCCGACCGCGTCCGCCAGGAAAACCCCTGCGGCCTGATCGTCTGCGCTGATGCCGGTACCCCCGCCCGTCCGGAAGCGATGGAAAAATTTGCCGCTCTCAATCTGCCCACCCTCACTCTCGACAATGGCGCTGCCGATGTTGAAAAAGCAGTCGAATTCTGCTTCAACGAGTGCAAATGTTCCGGCAGTTGGAAAATGGAAAACTTCATTGAGGAAGCCATCGCCGATATCCGCGCTCAAGTCGGTTCCGGCAAGGTCGTTCTCGGTCTTTCCGGCGGTGTTGACTCCTCCGTGGTCGCCGCGTTGCTCCACAAAGCCATCGGCGATCAGCTCACCTGTGTTTTCGTCAACCATGGTCTGCTCCGTAAAAACGAAGCGGAAATGGTTCAGAAGATCTTCGCCCGCAACTTCAAGATGAATCTCTGCTACATCGATGCTTCTGACCGCTTCCTCGACAAGCTCAAAGGCGTTGCCGATCCCGAACAGAAACGCAAGATCATCGGCAAGGAATTCATCGAAGTCTTTGCCGAAGCCGCTTCCAAAACCGGCGCGGAATTCCTCGGTCAGGGAACCATCTACCCCGACATTCTGGAAAGTATCCCGCTCGACGGCGACCCCAAAGGCGTCATCAAGAGCCATCACAATGTCGGCGGTCTGCCGGAAAACCTCAAATTCAAACTGGTCGAACCGGTTGAAAGACTTTTCAAAGATGAAGTCCGCGCCGTAGGTAAACTGCTGGGCCTGCCCTCCGAACTGCTCGACCGTCACCCCTTCCCCGGTCCCTCCCTCGGTGTGCGCCACATCGGCCCCATCGAACGCGATACCCTGAAAATTCTTCAGGAAGCCGATGCCATCGTCACCGAAGAGTTGATCAAAGCCGACTGGTACCACAAGACCTGGCAGACCTTTGCGATCTTCCTGCCGATCAAGACTGTCGGTATCAAAAACGGTCAGCGTTCCTATGACTATGTGATCGCCATCCGTTCGATCAACAGCGTTGATGCAGTCACCGCCGAAGTGGTTCAGCTGCCCTGGTCTCTGCTCGATATCATGATGAAACGCATCATCAGCGAAGTCGACGGTGTCAACCGCGTCGTCTACGATATCACCCAGAAGCCTCCCGGCACCATCGAATGGGAATAATTCCCGGAAGATAATCAAATACGGCGGTATGGGATGAGTTCCTGCCGCCGTTTTTGATTTGAAAAAATGTGTCAATCGTGCTATATTTATAAAAGTTATACTTGTAACACCTGTTCCGGAAAACAATCAACCAATAATATGGAGTATTCAACTATGTGCAAAACTCTCGAAGGTAAAGTCGCCATCGTCACCGGCGGTGCCCGCGGTATCGGTAAAGCCATCTGTGCCCGTCTCGCCGCTGAAGGCGCTAAACTCGCTATCGTCGACATCCTGCTCGAAACCGCCCAGCAGACCGCTGACGAATTCACCGCTGCCGGTTTTGAAGCCAAAGCCTACGCCGCCAACGTCGCCAAAATGGAAGATGCTGAAGCCACCGTCAACGCTGTGGTCAGCGATTTCGGCAAAGTCGATATTCTGGTCAACAATGCCGGTATCACCAAAGATACCCTCATGCTCAAGATGACTGAAGATCAGTGGGATGCGGTTATCGCGGTCAACCTTAAAGGTACTTTCAACTTTACCAAGGCGGTCGTCCGTCCGATGATGAAACAGCGCGCCGGCAAGATCGTCAACATCGCTTCCGTTGTCGGCCGCATGGGTAATGTCGGTCAGGCGAACTACTCCGCCAGTAAAGCCGGTGTCATCGCTCTTGCCAAAACCACCGCTAAAGAATTCGGCGCCCGCAACATTCAGGTCAACGCGGTTGCCCCCGGCTTCATCGTTACCGATATGACTGCCCAGCTGCCCGAAGCGGCGCGGGAAGCCTTCCTCACCATCATCCCCGCCAAACGCGGCGGCAAACCGGAAGATGTTGCCAACGTCGTCTACTTCCTCTGCTCACCGGATTCCGATTACGTCACCGGTCAGTGCATCAACGTTGACGGCGGTATGCTGATGTAATTTCAGCAGAATACGCAAAAGTAAAAGGAGTGCTGCAAATTGCGGCACTCCTTTTTTATCTGTCTGAAATCGTTTTTTTGAATCGCTCTGTTCCCATTCTGGGGAGATAATATTTTTCAATAACTACTTTAGCATTGAAGTAAGTCATGCCGCGACAGTCCGCCGTCGCCCAAGGCTATGGCGCGACAAGCGGAGCGGCAACTACCCCGCTTGAAGTGTTGGTTTGCGATGCAAACCAACGTGAAGCGTTTGCCTGCGGCAAACGTGAAGTGCTCGCTTGCGCGAGTAAGGACATGATAATTTTATATATCCCGTTTTGCGAGCAACGCGAGTAAAACATACCCCGCTTTTTTCGAAAAGGGGTAGGGTGTGGGGAGGGGAAAAACCTTTTTTCTCGTGAAAAAAGGTTTTTCCCCTCCCCACAATGCATCTCCCCTTATCGGGAATATAGCGTTTTGAATTACTTGATCCCGGCGGCAAGCCGGACACCGTGGAGCGTGAACTCCGCTCCGGGCACTATCGCTTCCGGCAAGGCTTCTTTGAAAAACGGTGCATCCCCGCCGGTCAATATCAGCGTGCGGATATTCAGCGCTTCGCGCGCCGCACCGGCAAATTCCCGAACCACGCCGAGCGCACCGCGCCCGACACCGAAACCGATCGCATCAATGGTATTGCGCCCCGGATTTGCAGGTATTTCAGCAAGCACCACACTCTCCGGCAGCTGACTGGTTCCCCGGGCGAGAGCAGAACGCATCAGTGCCCGCCCCGGAGCAATAGCACCACCGACAAAACGGCAGTTTTCATCGACCAGTTCCAGAGTTATCGCGGTACCGCAGTCGATCACCGCCCCCGGCAACGGATAGAATTCCGCAAGTGCGGCGGCATTCGCCACCCGGTCCGCGCCGAGAGTGGAACAATCCACCGGAGAAAAATCGACCTTTGATTGCTGATTCAATGCGGAAATAAAGGTGATCCCGCAATTTTCAAGCCGTGCTTTCAACTCCGCGCAGACACACGCGGCGACCGCCGGAATTCCCGCGAAGCAGGAACATTCCAATTCAGCAGTATTGACAATCCTGACCGGAGAAAATTCCCCGTTTTCCCAAACGGCAATCCTCGTATGAGTATTGCCGATATCCAAAACCTGAAACATAAAGACTAACCGGACATCTTTTCGATGATTTTGGTCAAGGGCAGGAACAACGCGATAACGATCGTACCGACCATACCGGCAAGACCCACGATCATCAACGGTTCGATCAGTGAGGTCAATGCACTGACGGCGTTGTTGACTTCTTCTTCGTAGGTGTCGGCAATCTTATCAAGCATTTCCGGGAGTTTACCGGTTTCTTCACCGACTTCCACCATGGAGATCACCATTTCCGGGAAGATCTTGGTCTTGCCCAGCGGAGAGGCGATACCTTCACCTTCTTTCACCGCATCGTAAACTTTCTGAACAGCGGTGGAAACGGTTTCGTTACCGCTGGTGTCCTTAACGATGGAAAGCGCGCTCAACACCGGCACACCGGAACTCATCAGCGTACCAAGTGTACGGCTGAAACGGGAGATCGCAGTCTTGGCGATGATGGGACCAAAGAGCGGCATATTGTATTTGCAGTAGTCGACAGCATATTTACCGGCAGGAATTTTCACCATGATTTTGTAAATAACCACAATGGAAACAATACCGATAATGTAGTAGTACCACTGATTCATCATGGTATTACTGGTGTTGATGAGGAACTGGGTGATGCCCGGAAGCGGTTCACCTTCCAGCAGGTCATCGAAGATCTTACTGAAGTTCGGAACGATGAAGATCATCAAACCGACCAGAGCCGCCAGAGCGATAAAGAGAATAACGCACGGATAGATCATTGCCGATTTGACTTTACCGGCGATGCGGGCGGCCGATTCCATAAAGTTGGCGAGACGGTCAAGGATGACCTCCATAGCACCGGATGCCTCGCCGGCACGGATCATGTTGAGGTAGAGTTTGTCGAATGATTTCGGACTCTGGGAAAGGGCTTCCGCAAAGGTGGCACCGCCTTCCACGATTTCACAGGTCTTGCCCAGCACGCCCTGAACGGCGGGATTCTGGGACTGTTTTTCCAATGTGCGGAGCGAACGGATCAGCGGCAGACCGGCACCGAGCAGAATCGCCAGCTGACGGGTGACCACGGTAAGATCTTTACGGTTGATGACCATCGGACCGAGGTTGACATTGAATCCGCCCTTTTTCTTTGAACCGCCGCTTTTCTTGGTATCGATTACTGCACGGATCGAGGTAACGTAAAGTTTTTTACCTTTAAGTTCAGACTTTGCCGCCTCTTCATTGGCGGCATTGATCTTGCCTTTTTGCTCTTTACCGGCAGCATCCATTGCTGTATATAAGTATTGAGGCATGATAAATTCCTTTCTGAAAACAGTTTAACTGTTGAATTACTTTTAGGTGTAACGCACGACTTCGTCAACGGTGGTTTCGCCGTTGAAAATGGCAAGCAGACCATCTTCGCGCAGCAATCTCATACCCAGTTCGCAGGCGCGTTCACGCAGGATATTGGCAGGAGTTTCATTAGCGACCATCTCCCGCAATTCATCGTTGATGACCATAAGTTCGGTGAGCGCTTTCCGTCCCTTGTAACCGGTGTTGTTGCAGACTTCACAACCGCGACCGTAACAGAATTGCCGGTCACCGACCTGACCGGGTTCAAGGTTGAGCCGTTCGAGGTCGCTTTCACTTGGGGTGTAGAATGTCCGGCAGTTGGGGCAAACCCGGCGGATAAGCCGCTGCGCCAGAATACCGGCAAGCGAAGAGGCAATCAGGAACGGTTCCACTCCGATATCCATCAGACGGGTAACAGTACTGGCAGCATCGTTGGTGTGGAGCGTACTGAACACAAAGTGTCCCGTAAGTGATGCTTCGATCGCGATCTGCGCCGTTTCAAAGTCTCGGATTTCTCCCACGAGTATCCGGTCAGGGTCCTGACGGAGGAAGGCGCGCAGCGCTTTCTGGAAGGTCATACCGACAGCATCGTTGATCGGACACTGCACCAGACCGGCGATATCGTATTCCACCGGGTCTTCTGCGGTCAGAATTTTATCTTCGACCTTGTTGATCTCGCTCAATGCGGAGTACAACGTAGTGGTTTTTCCCGAACCGGTAGGGCCGGTCACCAGCAGGATTCCGTTGGGCAACTGGATAAGTTCCCGGAGTTTTTCCAGCACGTCAGTACCGATGCCCAGAGAATCCAACTGCAAGTTCACCACAGTACGGTCAAGTACACGAAGCACCACAGATTCGCCGTGGCTGGTCGGCAGACAGGACACACGCAAGTCCACCGGGCGGCCGTTGTAACGCAACTGGATACGTCCGTCCTGCGGGCGGCGCCGTTCGGAGATATTCAGTCCGGAAATAATTTTGATACGGCTGATCACCGGAGTTGCCAGACTTCGCGGCGGCGGCGGCATTTCATAAAGCGCACCGTCCACCCGGTAGCGGATACGGAAGTTCTTTTCAAACGGCTCAAAGTGAATGTCCGACGCCTTATCGCGGATCGCCTGATGGATAACGACGTCCACGAATTTGATGATCGGCATTTCATTTGCCTTGTCTTCGTCCGGGATATCCTCTTCTTCGAGATTGGAGGTGCCGATTTCAGCGATAATGTCCTGAATGGTATCCTCTTTTTCCGGATAATAACGGTCGAGTTCATTTTCAAACTGCTCCGGGTCGCAGACAACCGCAAGGATGTTGCGTCCGAGGATGAAGCGCAGAGATTCCACCACCTGATAATCCAGCGGGTGGCGCATGGCAAGGTGAAGTTCACCATCCTGTTCATCAACGGGAATAACTCCGTTGGTACGGGCGGTATTGACTTCAATAATATCGATCAATTCGCGGGGCAAGTCCCGGCTTTTGGGATTCCAGATATATGAGCCGAGGTTTTCCGCCATGAGTTCAAGCATTTCCTGTCGCTCAAAAAGTCCGAAGTTCTCAATGACCTGGAGGGCATTTTTACCGGAACTTTCACACTCCTCAGCGACCTCTTTGAGATGTTCTTCAAGTTCCGGATTTCCGGCACCCCGTTCACTCCGGAGCAGGTCGATCAGTGCTGCACTGTTTATATCAATCATCGCAATACTCTTTTCTATCAGATGTTAATTTTCGTCACGCAAGGTTACAAAGATAACCTCTTCCAGAGTGGAGGTTCCGGCTTCGGCTTTCCGCAAAGCGTCGTCACGCAAACTGCGCATACCGTTCTTACGGGCGTAGGTGCGGAGCGTACCACTGGTCTCGTTGGAGAAGATCAACCGGGCGATATCTTCCGTAATCAGGAATATCTCATAAATACCGACTCGGCCGCGATATCCGGTAAATCCGCAGTTGCGGCATCCTTTCCCCTTGACGAACTTGTGGTTGGCAAGATATTCTTCGGTCAGACCGAGAATACGGCGCTCTGCCTGAGTCGGTGTATAGGGTTCGGCGCATTCTTTGCAGACGCGGCGGAGCAGACGCTGAGCCATTGCCGCCCGGAGCGCTGTTGCCACCAGGAACGGCTTAACGCCCATATCGACCAGTCGGGTAACCGCACCGGGAGCGTCGTTGGTGTGGAGCGTACTGAAAACCAAGTGACCGGTAAGAGCGGCGTTGATGGCGATTTCAGCAGTTTCCAGGTCTCGGATTTCACCGACCATGATGATGTTCGGCGCCTGACGGAGCATACTTCGCAGAGCGGCGGCGAAGGTCATATCCACATACCGGTCGACCTGCACCTGGTTCACACCGGGGAGCTGATATTCGATCGGGTCTTCGACGGTGATAAGTTTACGGGCGGTGGTATTGATGGTATTCAAAAATGCGTAAAGCGAGGTGGTTTTTCCCGAACCGGTAGGACCGGTCACCAGGAAGATGCCGTCGGGATAGTTGATGATCTTGGTGACCATTTCCAAATCGTCCGCATAGAAACCCAGACGGGGAATATCCAGCTGGATACTGCTCTTGTCCAAAATACGCATTACGATACTTTCACCGAAAACGGTCGGGATGGAAGATACACGCAAGTCCAACTCTTTGTCACCGACATTGATACGGATACGTCCGTCCTGCGGAATACGTTTTTCCGTAATATCCATGTTTGCCATAATTTTGATACGGCTGGTGAAGTTCGCCTGCATGTATTTGGGCGGACCGTCAACTTCCCGCAGAGCACCGTCGATACGGTAGCGTACCCGGTAGCGTTTTTCCTGCGGTTCAAAGTGAATATCCGATGCCCGCATCTTGTAGGCATCGATGATAAGTTTGGAAACCAGTCGGATAAGCGGAGTGTCGTCATCTTCTCTGCCCGGAGCGTTGGCATCGTCCTGATTATATACCAATTCATCGGTAACGCTGATATCGACATCCTGGTTGACACTGGAAACGTCTTCGTTTTCTTCAGGGTAATACTTTTCGATAGCTTCAAGGATCTGTTCTTCCGGAGCGATCACCGCATCGATATCAGTACCGAGCAGATAGCGCAGGGTGTCGAGAGTTTCGACGTTGGTCGGGTCTCCCATGGCGATCGTAAACAGCATATCATCCTTGGCAACCGGAATGACCCGATAGTAACGGGCATAATCTCCGCTGAAACCGGAGATGACCTCCTCCGGGATATCATATCCGGACAGATCCATCACCTCCATACCGTACTGTTGAGCAAGCAGGTTGAGCAGTTCTTCCTGATCGACGACCCCGGCTTTAACCAGTTCCCCGATAACATCATCGCTGCCGGAATCCATGGCAACATTGCGAGCCGCCAATATCTGACTGGCATCGGCCATACCGTATTCCCGGAGCAATTTAATAACAAATTCAGTATCCTTGATCACTCTCTTTGAATCCCTATAAAATAACAAAAAATTTACACACTTAAAAAGTTAACTCCGCAAATGCGATTTGTCAAGTTTCCAACACCGCTTCTTCAGCAATTTTTTCAAGTAATTTTCCATATTCGGCAATTTTTGCCTCTTCCTGCTCGGCGAGAGCCGCCGGTACCGAAGTGCTGGGGTTGCCCGGAGCAAAAACGGTACAACTGTCCGGCACCTGAACTTTGGACTGTTCCATCGTCCCGATCTTTTCGGCGATCCGGATGGTTTCCAACTTATCCGCACCGACCAGCGGGCGCAGCACCAGCAGGTCGCTTGCCCGGTTGATGGTGTCCATATTCACCACGGTCTGGCTGGCGACCTGCCCCAGCGCATCGCCGGTGACCAGAGCGCGGCAGTCACAGCGTTCAGCGAGGATACCGGCGATCCGGAGCATGGCGCGGCGATAGAGGACGGTACGCATCCGTTCATTGCAGCAGTCCCGGATCTGCTTTTGCAGCGGGGCAAGGTTCACTGAAAACAATCTGCCGCTGCGCTGGAACGTATTGAGTTTTTCAGCGATACCGCGCACCTTGTCAATGGTTTCCTGCGGAGTGTAAGGCGAACTGTGGAAAGTGATGAAGTCGGTGGCAGAACCGCGCTTCATGATCAGCCATGCCGCGACCGGAGAATCGATACCTCCTGAAAGCAGCGTCATCACCCGGGGATTGCTTCCCACCGGCAGACCGCCGACACCATCGATTATATCAAAATAAAGCAGGGAAAATTCATCTCTGATCTCGCATCCGAGGGTCAGTTCCGCATTGTCAAGATCAATTGAAAACGCATCTTCGCCGAGCAGATCCGCGGCGTGAGTTATCAGTTCGATCTCGATATCTTTGGAGGTCATCGGGAAACGCTTATTGCTCCGGCGCGCCCGGATCCGGAATGAAGGCTTGCGGCCGCTTTCCCGGTAAGGACGGAACTTTTCCGGAAGAACATCGCTTACGCACTTTTTGATCTCATCCATATCGACCGGCAGCAATACCGCCGGAGAAAAAGACTGAAGCCCGAAAACATCCGGCAGAACTTTTTTGATCTGTTCCAGAACGCTGTTTTCAAAAACCTCGCCCTCTTCCGGAGAGAGCCACACCCTGCCCCGCACCCGCTGGACTTTGCAACTGACTCCGGCACGCTTGAGTTGGCGGCGGATATTCTCGATCAAACATTTTTCAAACATATTGCGGTTATTGCCCTTGGTGGCAATTTCATGATACCGGCAAATCACACAATTATACATAAAAGTCCTCTCTATTTACTGTAATACAAATTGAAATAGTCATTGAACGCCTGTTTTTCCGGAGAATCATAATTTTTTTCACCGAGTTTCAACACAAGCGGTTTATCTTCTCCCGGACGATGAACAAACATCAAGTGACCGGGAGTGCGGGAAATCGCACAGTTTTTCTTTTCATGCAGATCCCGCCCCATGAAACTGCGGGGAATGTTGCCGCCGATCAACCGTACCAGCGTTGGCGTCACATCGATACTTGAACAATATTTGCTGTAATCAAGTTCTTTCAGCGGTTCAGTCGACGGAGTGATGAAAATCAACGGGATACGGGACGGATTGAAATTTTCCCGCTTGAGATAATTTTCGCCGTGAGTTGCCGAATGGTCTGCGGTCAGCACGATCAATGTCCGCGGTCCGTAAAGCGCCGGGTCGTCCATTATCCGCCGGATAAACCAGCCAAGATGGCAGTCAAAGGAGTGCAGAGCATTCAAAAACGGAGAAGTATATTTGTGCCGGCACTCCGGCTTACCGGCAACGGTGTAAGGCGGATGTATATCGATCGTACTGATCACCGCGATAAAACGCTGCGGGAACTTTGGAGCGCGCATGACTTTCAGCACCATGTCGAAGAGTTCAAAATCGGCGATCCCCCATACCGATTTGGAAACAGCGGTGAACTTTTTCTGCAACTCTTCCAGAAAAAAGAAGTGATCAAGCGTACCGCCGAACAATTTCATGTAGGTCTTGCGGTTATTTCCGAACAATCCGGAAACCGGAGAAAAATAGTATCCGGCATATCCGAGTTTTCTGCCGATCGAAAACAACGATGGATTGCCGGGGGCATTCAACTCCCTCCGGTAATCCAGGCGGGACATCAGGAGCGCCGTCAATCCCCAACTGGTGGGCTGTGATGCCGAAAAACAGTTGACATAGGAGATATTTTCCCGGAACAGCCAATCCAGATTCGGGGTAATATCCGCCGGCATTCCGGAATTGTATGCACTGATAAAGTCAAGATCAAGCGATTCACAGGCGATGATTATGATCTTATCATACTTTGCCGGTTCGGCGGCAGTTTCAGCGCCCTGAGCTTTCATGGATTCAATATTTGCGGCGTAAAGGATTTCTGCCGATTCCTCCGGCAAATTCTCCGGGAAGTAACCGCAGTCATCATTTTTTTCCAATGCCATATCGACAATATCTCCGGCCAGTTCCGCCACCACCACCGGCACCGGGCGAACCAGATTGGATGCCATCGCATCATCCTGCACCTTGCGGCGGCGGCTGAAAACATACACCGAACTTGCCGCAATCGAAATCACGAACAATATCGCAAAGACCGTTATCCAGGAATCCGGAATGATTCTCCGCTTATTGCGGCTGGCATACCACACCCTGCCGCAGAAATAAATCACCGCCGACAGCACCAGAAGCAGCAGCGGGATCCCCCATAACAGATAATACCTGCCGAAAACCGCCCGCAATCCGTTGTGATCAGTATGTTCCCAAAGCAGCAGCACCGAATCCAGCCCCAGCGGCATAAAGGTCTCTTTGCGGATGATCAGCGCCGTGATCCGCAAAATCACGCAGAGAAACGCCGACAGCACCGCAATCACCGCACACAACCGGTTGCGGAATATCTGCGCCAGAAGCACGAAGCACAGCGGCAATACAAAATCCCCCAACACCGGCCAGACCAGCAGGAATCCGGCATTGGAATAGCGGGAAAGCAGCAATGCCGACATTCCGGAGATGAACATCAGCATAACCATTGTCATCACGACAAGACTGCGCCGCAGCAGATATTTCAAAGGACGGTGATAATTCATGATTAAAATTCCGGGAAACTGCTCAGATACACCACACTCCGTTACGGAAGATGGCGACCGCTTCGCCGCTTCCGGTGATGCCGTCGACCGCCAGATCTTCACTTCCGATCATAAAGTCGACGTGGATCATGCTGTCGTTGACTCCCATGGCGTGCAATTCGTCCGCCGAATACTTTTCGTAATCCCGGACACAGTTATCGAAACCTCTGCCCAGCGCCAGATGACAGCAGGCATTTTCATCAAACAGCGTATTATAAAAGAGAATTCCGGTGCGGTTGATGGGCGAATCCCAGGAGATAAGCGCACATTCACCGAGAAATGCCGCATTTTCATCCATGGCGATCATCCGTTCCAACGCCTCCTGCCCCTTGCGGGCGCGCACTTCAACGGCTTTACCATTGGCAAAACGGATGGAAAAATCTTCGATCAGAGTACCCTGCCATGAAAGCGGCTTGGTGGCAACCAGCAGACCTTCGGCATCGCCCTTGCGGGGAGTGGTGAAGATCTCTTCAGAGGGGATGTTGGGATTGAAAACTCTGCCGGAAAGATCCTTTTCCGCACCGCCGGCAAAGATCCCCTGCTCCATCAATCCGACCTCAAAATCGGTTCCATTGGAGGATTTGTAACGGAGTTTGGCAAAATTGTAACTGTTGAGCAATTCACAGCGGCGGTGGATCAACCGGTTGTGTTCCTCCCAATTGGCGATCGGGTCGCCATTGGCGCGGGCGGCACCAAGGATTGCCTCCCAGAGTTTCTCCACCGCCTCATCTTCCGGAATTCCGGGAAAAACCTTCGCCGCCCACCGGACACCGGGGACACCGGCGATGCACCACTGGAATTTATTCTCCATCTCATCGCGATAGGGTTTTACTTTCGGGAAACGCGCCATCTGCGCCCGCGCCCGCTTGCCCTGGTCGATACCGTCCATGCCATCCGGATCATCCGAATCCAGCCAGATCAGCGCCGGAAGTTTTTCGCAGCGCCATTTGAGTTTTTCCAACTCCCAATTTTCAATTGCCGAGAGCGTTTCCTCGCTCTGGCGGAGTTGAGCGAGCCGCTCGATCGGCATATCTTTCCATTCAAGGATGACCTTTCCGGCACCGTGGTCGTAGCATTTTTCCACGACCATCCGGGTGAATTCGATCTCATCAAGACCGGCGATAATGATCACTTCCTGACCGGGGTCGGGATTGATCCCCTTGCCGACGATAAGTTCAGCATAACGGCTTAAACGTTCTTTATCCACAATAAATGTCACTTTCCATTTTGGTATTTTTCAAGTAATTCTGCGGCACACCCGACACATCTGGTACAGGGAACATGCAACTCTTTTTTGAGCATGGAACAACTCTCACCGCCCAATTCCGCGTTGAATCCTCTGCGAATGACCTCCGCGCCATTTTCTCCGGCGATAAGCATTGCCGCATGAAGCGCTCCGCAACGATTTCCCGGAGCGTTGCCGCCTCCGGCACTTAGCAGTTCCGGGACGAGATCATCGCGGTCAAATCCGGCGGCAACAGCTTGAGCGCAGTTACAGCGCCGGGGCACTTCCGAAAAGATTTCAACACATTTATTCATTTGCATATTCTTCCGTTATTTTACCCATTTAATATACCATCTTTTCCGGCATATTTCAAAACCGAACCGCATCTGCAATATAAAAACCCCCGGAAAAAGATTACCGGGGGAATATTTCACATTGTCAAAGCGGAAATTCAGAGATAGTCCTTGAACTCCGGAATAGAACCAAGCACCTCATATTCAGAATTGAACAGTTCCGGATCATATTCCAGCATGGCAAGAATACCGCCAACCATCCGCTGACGGGCGTATCCGGGCTGAAGAGTTTTGCATTTCTGCAAAGTCCGCATCAGCAAAGTCACCTTTTTATCATCGTTCATATCCATCACCATGCGGTGAATATCCGCTCCGTTTGACATTCCGAAACGGATAAGCCGGATATTTCCGCTGGCCAGAGCGTCGTTGAAAATGCCCTGAACCCGTTTGCGGTTCATCTTGACCTCTTTAATGCGGCGGCGCTCGATCCGGCGCCGGAAGTAAGAGACAAAACTGGAACCCGGCAAAACGGCGTCAAATTCATCAAGCAATTCCTTGATTGCGGAAAAATCCTCTTTGTCAAACGCGGCATAGATTTCACGTTTGAGCCGGGTTTCCTCAAACTTGGCGATATTCTCTATCCGCTCCCGGAGTTTGGCGGTCACAGACTCATCCTCCGGCATGGCATTGACCAATTCGCGGCAGGCACCGAAGTTGCACCGGGTATAAAAATCTTCAAAGGCGACATACTGCTTGATCATGCCGCTGGAGGCCGCTTCCGGAGCCAGTGACAGATAAAGTCTGCCGGTATCCAGAGCCAGACGGTAATTATCCTGACCGACCGCCCGGAGAAAAACCTCCAGCAGATGTCCGGGAAGTGAGTCCCGCAATTCAAAGAAACGGCTGTCATTGATCCACGCACAATTCTGGAACAGCCGGTGCAGAGCAAGATACTTTTCTGCACCGAGCAGGTTGCGGCAGCGCAGATCGAAGTAGTGCATTGCGCTGACATTGAGCCGTTCCCGGTCAGCGGCGCTCAAGGTATTGAGCATTTCCGGAACGCGCCGCATTTCGATACGGACAGAACCATCGCTTTCCCGGAGTTGAGTAATCAATTCTTCCAGATTGATTTCGGGCCAATTCTGCTTCTTTGCAGTTTTGAACGCCTGCAAAGTCGCCTTTTCCGGAATCGCCGCGGCACTCCTCTCAACGTCACGAATCGGTTTAGGTCCGGAAACATTGATCGGCTTCGTTTTTTTGACTGCAGCCGGAGTTTCAACTTTCACCGCTTCGGCAGGCTTATCCGCGACCGTTTTCGCTTCGGTTTCGGATGAACCGCTGAAAACTGCCGCCAGCACAATGATCAGAATGATCAGTGCCGCCGCAGTTGCGGCGATAAACGGCAGGAACTTTTTCCAGGCAGGACGTTTGAGAACGGCGATTTCCTGCTCGATCATCTCCAGCATGACATCAATATTTTCCGGGCGCTGTTCCAAATTCTTGGCGCTCATCTTGTTGATAAGAGCAGACACCCGCCTGGAAATTTTCGGATTGACCTTTTCAACCGGCTCCAGAGGACGGTCAAGCACATTAGCCATGACCCCATAGACCGAATCGGCATCAAATGGACGGATGCCGGTCAGCATATGGTACATGGTAACTCCGAGGCTGTAAATGTCGGCACGGCAGTCAACCTTATTGGAGGAGCGGAGCTGCTCCGGAGAAGCATAGTTGGGAGTCCCCAGAATGGCATTGTCCAACGTCAGAGCCGCACCGCTGTTTTTGCCGGAAACCTTGGCAACACCCAGGTCGGTAACTTTTACCACACCATCCGAAGAAAGCATGATATTGGCAGGTTTGATATCCCGGTGAACGATGTGATGTTCCGCTGCGGCTTTCAGCGCAAGTCCGGCATCCCGGACAATTTCCAGAGTACGCAATTCGCTGATTGCGCCGACTTCCAGCAACTGTTCGATGGAAACGCCGTTGACATACTCCATCACGATATAGGCGTAACTGGTATTGCTGTCCAGTTCCACATCGACAACGGCGATCAGGTTCGGATGGTGGATATTTCCGGCGAGCCGCGCCTCCCGGAGCAAACGGGACTGCAGATCCGGATCAGCAGAAATGACCTCTTTACGCAGTATCTTGAGCGCGAACTGAGAATTGAGCAGGACATGTTCCACCAGATAAACTTCACCCATGCCGCCGATACCGAGACAGCGGATGACCCGGTATTTGCCGACCATATCTCCGGGAGAGAGTGTGGAATCACTGAACTTTTTGGCACGCCGGGCGATTTCAGGGAAAAACTTATCGGCTTCGCTCCCCAGAACAAAATGGATCTCTTTAAGACAATGGGGACATTTGCCGCTGCCGCCGGTCATATAGAGCGGAACCGCAACTCTTCCCTCGCATTCCGGGCAGATACATTGAACCTGCCGCTCCGAAATCTGTACCGGTAAAGAACAATTCGGGCAAGCAACTTCAGCGCCGACCATATTACCGTCGGCTGGGAATTCAAAATTACAATGAAGACAAAACATTAAACCACCCTCTTATCACATTACACACAAAGATAATGTAACTCGCATAAGGTGTAAATGCAAACCGCAAAACAGAAAAAAAGAGAAATATTTTGCAGGCAAACTTTTTTGCGGACAACAAAGAAAACAGCGTGGGCTTGCTGACTGGCACTTTGGGGTGGGAAAGATGGGAGAGGATGGGAAGTTTTGAGAGATTTTGAGAGGGCGTAAAATTACGGGCAACGCGCCCTTTGCGGGCAGTTGGAACAAGGCGGCTTGACGGGGTTGCAAACAATGCGGCTTGCTGACTGGCGCTTTGGGGTGGGAGGGATGGGAGAGGATGGGAAGTTTTGAGAGATTTTGAGAGGGCGTAAAATTACGGGCAATGTCCCATTTGCGGGCAGTTGGAGCAACGCGGCTTGACGGGATTGCAAACAATGCGGCTTGCTGACTGGCACTTTGGGATACAGAGGTGTACGGATAGGTACGGATAAGTACGGAGGGAGAGGCGGTATGCAGTGTCCCATTCGCGGGCTGTTGGAGCAACGCGGCTTGACGGGGTTGCAAACAATGCGGCTTGCTGACTGGCGCTTTGGGGTGGGAAGTTTTGGGAGATTGTGGGAGGGGTTGGGAGAGGGTTAAATTACGGGCGACCTACCCTTCGCGGGCAGTTGGAGCAAGGCGGCTTGTATATAAGCCGCCGCAAGGCGGCGCTACAATAAACCTACCTCTCGCCTGTTGGGCGTCAGCCCAACGATTGGCGCGGCTCCAAGAAACGTCATAGGGCGGATGGATCGTGCGGCAAGGTCGCCGGCAAGTCAAGGCGGCGGTGAGGGCGTGGACTTATGTCCTCAACCGAATCCGACGTCCGATGACTTGCCAAGAGATTGCCCGCGAGCCGCCGCCCCGGCAATAGCCCGGAATCAGGAGCGATATCGCACAGCCGGGCGCGTTTTGCCGAGGAGTCCGCGAGGGGATCCGTCTTCGCCAAGGCTACGCCGGGACAAGGTGGATTGGCAAAAAACAAGCCGCCGGGAATCAGGAGCGATATCACGCCGCAAGGCGCGCCCCGGCAAAGCGAGATCGCTCCGTGCATAAAAAAAGCACCCGGTTGCCGGGTGCTTTTGAATTGCTGATCTGCAGTTCAGCGCTTGACGCGGGCGTTTCCGCTCCAGATGCTCCAGACCTGTTCTTCGTCAGCCGGCTGACCGTAGTCAGTGAGGAAGGTGGTGGCGAGAGCACCGGTGGCCCATCCGAACTGGATCCACTTTTCGGGTTCCCATTCGCGGAGGATACCGTAGAGGAAGCCGCCGACAAAACCATCGCCGCCGCCGATACGGTCGAGGACGGTGATGTCGCGGGGTTCGACGACCTGCCATTCACCTTCGACGTTGGCGATAGCGCCCCAGAGGTGGTGGTTGGCATCGACGACCTGACGCAGAGTGGTGGCGAAAGCGGTGGCGTTGGGATAAGCGGCTTTAACGCGTTCGACCATTTCCTTGAAGTTTTCGATCTTGGCTTTGATATCTTTACCGCCGGCTTCCGGTCCCTTGATGTTCAAGCAGAGCTGGAAGTCTTCTTCGTTACCGATGAGGACGTCAGAGAGAGAAGCGATTTCAGCGAAAACAGCACTCAGTTCGGCTTCGCGGCCCTTCCAGAAAGAGGCGCGGTAGTTGAGGTCGAAGCTGATCTTGCTGCCGTATTTCTTGGCGGCGCGGGCGATTTCCAGACAGAATTTGCTGGTCTTGGGAGACAGCGCAGCAATCAAACCGGAGAGGTGAACGATCTGGACACCTTCTTTACCGAAGATGCGTTCAAGATCAAAATATTTGACATCGAGTTCGCGGCCGACTTCACCGGCGCGGTCATTCTGGACGCGGGGACCACGGCTGCCGTAGCCGCTGTCAGCAAGGTTGAACTGGTGACGGAAGCCCCAGGGGTTATCCTGTTCGAATTCCGGGCCTTCGTAGTCCATGTGACGGCTGGCAAGGTTGTCTTTGATCATGCGGGCAACCGGGCTGCCTTTGACGAAAGCGGTCAGAACTTTGGTCTTGAGACCGAGGTAGCTGGCGACGCTGGCGACGTTGGTTTCAGCGCTGGTGACCTGCATCTGGAAGTTGGTTCCACAATGGAAGGGCTGACCGTCGACCGGGGTCAGACGAACACCCATACTGGTCGCGACCAGCAACGAATAAGCGGCATCTTTTTTGAGTTCCAAAGCCATTTGTAAACATCCTTTATTTAGTGGTTGTTAAAGTGCAACATAAAATTGACTCAATATAAATATATCACCTGTTTTTGAAAAATAAAAGCCGGTAACGCAAATTTCCTGATTTTTACCGTTTTTTTATTGCCTGCACCAGATGCTTTACGCCGCTGCCAAGCAGAAATACGCCGATCACCACAAACAGCATCGGCATCAATATCATCAACTGTTCGGGGTGCTGTGAGATGTATTCCGGAGTCATCTTTGCCCAGAATTCACCAGTGAAGATGAACGAGCAAAAGGTCAGCGACGCCGACAGCCAGATAATGCTGAATATTGTCATGCCGCAACCGCCAACAATTTTGAGCGGCTTTGGAATGGGAGTTTCCTCCTCCTCCAAACCTTCAAGCGGCATATTCAACACCTGCGAAAGTTTCTTTGCATCCTCCAGAAAAGCATCTTCTCCGCCGTGCGAGAGCAGACGGCAGCTGTAACCATCCTTAAAGACCAGGTCAAGCATATAGGCGGTGTAACTTGATTTATTGCCGCTGACATGGCGACTGGAAACTTCAATACGCTCCAATTCGCTCAAAGAAATCCCCTGCATTGAGGAAATATCGGTCATATCGGAAGTGTCATATTTTCCGCCCTCCGGATAAAGCATCCGGCGCTGAAGATCGATCACCGGAAGTTTGTTGCGTTTCCAGAACATCCCGCCGATGCCGATTGCTGCAAAAACTGAACCGAAAGCGGTGGCTCCCCACCGGGCGCTCATTTCGCCCTCAGCCAACCATGCCGCAGCGGCAAATCCCAAACCGAGGATGGCAAATATGGAAAAAAATATATAATTCCCGGCGGTTGGCTTCACCACCACCTTTTCCGGAGAAAAGTGCAGACGGTGCGCGCAAAAACTCGATGTACTCCGGATACCTTTGCTCAAATTTTCCTTACTCATAAATCACCTCGCAGAAAGTTTTATCGCCTCATCAAGAGCAACCGTTATTTTCAAATCAAGTTCAGTTCCGGCGCGGGAAATATCCGGCACATAGACTGCCGCAGCAGCACCGGGAACTGCCGGGGTCAGTATCTCAATTTTTCCTGCCGTATTCAATACCGAATTGACTCTTTGCGCCAATTCCTTTATAGAAACCGCTTCAGCTGAACCGCAATTGTATATTGTCCCTGCCCTGCCGGAAAACAGCATGGTCATCATCCACATTGCCAGATCATTACTGTGCATATAACTGCGTCTTGGGGTTCCGTCGCCTTTGATCACGATATCCCGTCCGGCAAGTGCATCTGCAATAAAATTTCCGAAAGCGAAGTGGACATCCCGGCGCAAATGTTTCCCCGCAAAAGCAAATGCCCGCATGATGACCGCCGGAATTCCGGAAGCAAGCACCCGGCGTTCGGCTTCAAGCTTGGCTTTGCCATAGACCGTTTGAGGGAAACACTCATCAGTTTCCCGGAAAGGCGCAGTACCGCTGCCGTAAACGCCGCCGGAGGAGATGTAAAGCACTTTTTCTGCGCCGGATTTCCGGGCAAATTCCAGAACGGCATCCGTCCCGGCGACGATAATATCATACAATTCCGCATCATCCGGAGGATCCACCGCCGGAGTCGCCGCATGGATGATATACCGGAAACGGCGGTCGCACGCAGCGGTAGTACGGACATCGGCAGAGAGGAATTCCACATTGGACAACGCCGCATATTCCGGGTGAACTGCTGCAAATTCCTGCGCCCGGCGGGAAAGCATGGTAAAATGGTATTCCCTCCAGCATCCTCCGGCAATCATGTCCAGAAGCGAACAGCCGAAAAAACCGGTTCCTCCGGTAACGAGAATACTATTCGCCATCGTTTTCATCGAAATTTATCCGTTCCTCTTCGATCACCAGCGGTTTATTTTTCACCTGTGTATAGATCGCACCGATGTATTCTCCCAGAATCCCGATAAAAATCAGCTGAACTGCCGAAAAGAAAAATAATCCGATGACCAGCGGAGCCATACCGACCTGAAAATTATCCCAGTTACAGCACTTGTAGACAAAATATCCCAACGCCACCAGCAAACTCATCAGCGCAATGAAAAATCCGCAGAAAACCGCCAGACGCAACGGCAGTTTGGTGTGGTTGACAAACCCGGTCATCGCCATATCGTAGAGGGTGAAAAAATTATTTTTGGTTCTGCCGAACTGACGTTTTTCCTGCAGAAACGGCACTTCGCAGCGTTTGAATCCGATCTCGCTGACCAGTCCCCGGAAATAAGGATAGGGGTCACGGTATTTTTTCAACGCATCGATCGCCTTGCGGTCATAGAGTCCGAATCCGGTAAAGTTGCGGATCTGCGCCACATCCGAACATCCGGCAAGCAGATTGTAATAAAGTTTGCGGATCTGGAACATCAGGAAACTTTCTTTACTTTTGGGTTTGACCCCGCAAATTATCTGATATCCCCCGTCATATTTTTTCAGAAATTCCGAAAGCATTTCCGGCGGTTCCTGCAAATCACTGCAAATGTAAAACACCAGATCGCCCCGGCTCTGCATCAGAGCATTGTAGGGACTGCGGATATGTCCGAAGTTGGCAGAGTTGAAAATCACCCGGAACCGCCGGTCTTTTGCGGCGATATCCTTCAGGACTTCACGGGTTCCGTCGGTTGAAAGATTGTCGGCAATGACAAATTCATAATCATACTCCGGGTGCTTTGCCAATTCGGCAGTACAGCGCTCGTAAAACAAAGGAATATTTTCCACTTCGTTCCAACATCCGGAAACAATGCTTATCGTTTTTTTCTTCTGCATAAATCGTACTGCTCTATTTTTTATTGAACACATTTGCCGTATCTTCAACCGGCTTGATGATCATCCACTTATTGAATTCCTCCCGATCAAGGAATGGCGCCAGGTCTTCCAGCGGAGCGGAAACCATGGAACCATCCTCCAGCTTCTTTGAAGCAGCTTTGGGGCCGAGTTCCTCCAGCGGATCGGTCATGACTTCGATGATCGCGCATCCGGGAGCGTTGAGAATATCCGGCATCAAGCGTGCGGCTTCCTGATTGTTTTTCAACCGGCAGAATGGGATATCGTATGCTGCGGCAATTTTTTCCAGATCCGGCAGGGTCACTCCGCTCTCCGGAGTACTGCCGATCAAGTTGCCGTTGAAAAAACTTCTCTGGGTAAGTTTTATCGAAAGATATCCGTTATTATTGTAGACGAAACATTTGATATTCAAGTTCAGACTTTTCATCGTCTGCAATTCCTGAATATTCATCTGGATGCTGCCGTCACCGGTAAACAATACCACCGGGCGCGAAACATCCGCCAGCGCCGCTCCGATCGCCGCCGGAAGTCCCCAGCCCATGGAAGCACAGCCGACATTGGCGATGAGCCGCATATTTTCCCGGAGCGGTATGGCTTGAAAGGTACTGGTATAAGCCGTTCCGTTTCCGGTGACAAAAACGGTATTCTCTGATGCCGCAAACGAAACCGTTTCCGGCAGAACGTAACTTGAAACAAAATCCGTCCGTTCCCGGTGCCGGGGCAATATCACCGGGAAAGCACTTCGCACCCGATTACAGTAATCGATAAATCCATGCTTTGCCGGAAGTTCCGGCAACTCCAACATCTTTTCCAGAAAATCCCGGAGATCACCTGCTATCGCCAGATCGACCCGGAAGGTCGGTTTTGCCAATTCTCCGGCATCGATATCAACCATTATCCGGAACGCCTCCCGGGCGATCGCACCGTAATTGTAACCGATCGTCCGCAACCCCATCCGGGAACCTAAAACCAGCAGACAATCGCTGTTCTGCAGAATAAAATTTGCCGCCCGCGCACCGAGAATGCCGGGACGGCCGAAGTTCAACGGATGCTCTGAAGCCAGCAGATCGGTGCCGGATATCGCCGTCAAAACCGGGATATTATTCCTTTTTGCGAACTGTTTCAGCAACGCCGGTGCTCCGGCAAGCCGGACACCGTTTCCGGCGACGATAACCGGACGGGAAGCCTTTTTCAACCGTTCAAAAACTTCATTTATTGCACTGTTTGCAATGGGATCGGCATGTTCCGCTTCAAAATCCGATTCCAAAAGATTTTCATCGATCACCCTTGATTGCACATCAAGCGGTATATCCAGCCACACCGGCCCCGGGCGGCCATTCTGACAGAGATGCCATGCCTTTTCCAAATGAGACCGGATCGTTGAAGCATCGGTCACGCACGCCGCATATTTGGTTATCGGACGGACAACGTCGACTATATTGAGTTCCTGATCGCCCAACTGCCGCAAATTCAACTCCGGACAACTGCCAATAAGCGTGGAGGTCTTGACCTGACCGGACAGCACCACAATCGGGATCGAATCGAGCCACGCGCCCGCCACTCCGGTCAGCGCATTCGTACCGCCGGGGCCGCTGGTGACACAGATCACTCCGGGATTACCGCTGACTCTGGCGTAACCTTCTGCTCCGATGGCACAGCCTTGCTCATGCAGATTGCAGACAGGAGTGATCCGTTTTTCGCAACGCAGGGCATCGTTGAGGTGCATTGCTCCGCCGCCGGTCACCAGAAAGGTGTGTTTGACCCCGCGGTCAGCAAGAAATTTGAATATGTAATCAGCAACTCTCATCGTATTCATCTTTTCATAACATTCGGCAATCAATATTCAAGGGTAATATATCACCGCAAAGATGATATTGCAAGTTGACACTTTTGCCCGGAACATCCTTTATTCAACAAAATGTGAAGTTTCTGACAAAGTCAACTTGAAAAAAACACAAAACGGGTATATATTAGACGAATACAGTTGGCACTCCGGGCCCCAAATTATATTTAGAGGCTTGACACCCGGAATGCCGGAAAGAAAAATTTTTTATAAAGAAAGGGATTGGTTATGCCAACCGCAAGTCGAGCAAAACACAAATTCTGTCGTCGTATCGGCCAGTGCCTCTGGAGCGATCCGAAATGTCCGAGCGTCAAACGTCCTTACGCCGCCGGTCCCCACGGTAAAGGTCGCCGCGTGAAACTTTCCACCTACGGCGAACTGCTCCTCGAAAAACAGAAACTCCGTAACTACTACGCCATCAGCGAAAAACAGCTCCGCATCGCTTTCGCCAAAGCCAAAAGCGGTCTTGGTCTGACCCACGAAAAACTTTTCCGCGGTCTTGAAATGCGTCTGGATGCCATGGTCTATCGCGCCGGTTTCGCTCCCACCATCTTCGCCGCCAAGCAGATCGTCAACCATGGTCACATCCTCGTTGACGGCAAACGCGTCGACCGCTCCAGCTGCCAGATCAAAGAAGGTCAGGTCATTACCATCGATGCCGCCAAATCTCCTGCCGTTGCTGAAGCTGCCAAAAAGAGCAACAACGTCGTTCCTCCCTACATGGAAGTCGACCTCGACAACCTCAAAGCGACCCTCGTCCGCGCTCCCCAGCTTGAGGAGATCCCGGTTCCGGTCAAGATCATGAGCGTCGTCGAATACTACGCCCGGTAATCTCCGACTGCGGAATACCCCAAAGCACCCGGTTTTCCGGGTGCTTTTTTTTATTTACGGAGCGATCTCGCTTTGCCGGAGCGCGCCTTGCTGCGTGATATCGCTCCTGATTCCCGGCGGCTTGTTTTTTGCCAATCCACCTTGTCCCGGCGTAGCCTTGGCGAAGACGGATCCCCTCGCGGACTCCTCGGCAAAACGCGCCCGGCTGTGCAATATCGCTCCTGATTCCGGGCGATTGCCGGGGCGGCGGCTCGCGGGCAATCTCTTGGCAAGTCATCGGACGTCGGATTCGGTTGAGGACATAAGTCCACGCCCTCACCGCCGCCTTGACTTGCCGGC
>SUVV01000004.1 GCA_015061805.1 Lentisphaerota bacterium
ATAATTTTGTTTCTTCCGGAAGATAAATGCTCTCTTTATCAAATTTGATGATCCGCTTTTCGTGATAGTAAAAAACTTCCTGCGGTTTGCCTTGAGCAATGGCATATCTGCGGCACAAAGCTCCCATCCGCCGCAGTTCTTCAGTCAATTCATCGGGAGATTTATCCAAACGCAAATTGGAAAAATTGACCGTAGCAACTCCGATCACCAGCATGATGACGGCAGTTACCACAATCATTTCCAATAATGTGTAAGGATGTCGATAGATCATTCTTCTGTGTTCCAGTTCCCGATATCTGCGTTTTCTCCATCTCCACCGGGCTGTCCATCAGCTCCATAACTGATAATGTCAAATTCGCCGTGCGCGCGAGATTTTGAAACGCCGCCTTGGTTGCACCGTAAACAGCCAGCCGTCCGGCAGGTTTTACGCCGTTGACACTGCTGACAAAGATTATTCTGCCATAATTTTTCTTCTGCATTTCAGGAAAAAGTTTATTGAGCAGTATGCCGGTACTC
This sequence comes from Lentisphaerota bacterium, assembly GCA_015061805.1. GTDB lineage: Bacteria > Verrucomicrobiota > Lentisphaeria > Victivallales > Victivallaceae > UBA1784. Next base: position 517 of record SUVV01000004.1, read on the forward strand.
AAAACATTGGTATCAAACATTTTCCGGTATTCTGACTCCGCAAAGTTCCCGATGCCGGTATAACTCTGATATGAGGCATTCAGCACCAGAATATCCGGTACCATATTTTGAGAAATCAATTCATCGGCAAACGTTCCAACCGCTTCTGCATCACTCAAATCCACACCGAAAAAAGGTGAATTCCCGGCGGCGGCAAGCAGTTTGTCACTCACCTTGGAAGCGTGATAAATCACCTGACATCCGGCATTTTCCAGTTCTTTAGCCGCGGCAAGTCCGATTCCCCGGCTGGAACCGGTAACCAATGCAATTTTTTTCATAAGTAAAACTCCTTTCCTGCTTCGGGAAGCAAAGTTTTCATGCCGAGTTTTTCGCAATACTCAATCGTGACCGGTTCAGCCGGATCGTTCCCGGCAAACATCTTTATATGGCACGGAATAAGCAGTTCAGCTCCGCAAGACTGCGCCAGACAAACGGCTTCATCAATATCCATATTTCCGGCAATGCCCATTGCATGACGTGCCTCATCGCGTCCATTTGCCGGCAGACACATAATCAATTTTGCACCCGACGGAAGATTCCGCAAAATTGCGGCATCCTGTCCCGGATATGGTACTGTATCTCCACCGAAAAACACCGAAATATTTTCTTTACGGAAGTTGACAAGGAAACTCACGGATTTGTATTCACCATTTTCATCGGTTTCCAGAGTTTCATGGGCGGCGGGAATGGTATGCAGTTCAATTCCCGCAGTTAATTCAACCATTTTTCCCGTTGAGACAAATTCAAACTTTTCAGCTTTTTCAGACAAATACTGTTCGATCTTTCCCCGGCAGTCTCCCGGACAGAAAAAGCGGCAATCCGGATTATTCGTCATTACCGGAATGATCGTTTCCGGGTCAAAGTGATCAGCGTGGCAATGGGTGATAAGGTACCAATCCACTTTCAAATCAGCCGGATCCCGGACAATGGGAGTTCCGCGCGTGTGGTCAAGTTTGCTCTTGAGTTTTGCACAGGAATCAGAGAGATAGGGGTCGGCAAGTAAAACCGTATCACCTGCCCTGACCAGAAATCCGCTCTGTCCGAGCCAGCAGAGTTTTATCTCATTTCCCATCAGAAATATCCGCCTTTGTCAATGATTTCACTGATGGTGTCGCCCTGCCGCACCCAGGAGAAAATATCAACTTCATTGCGTTCAATTCCTTCGGCACGCAGCAGCACATCGTAGGCGATTTCGCGCGGAATGCACAGGACGCCGTCAATGTCACCAAAAATAATATCTCCCGGACGGACGGTCACTTTGCCGATCTTTACCGGAACCTGATAATGGGTGATCATACAGCGTCCGAGCGAACCGTTGGAAGTACGGTACTTGTAGAATATCGGAAAATCCTGTTCCAGAATCTGCTTGGTATCGCGGATACCTCCGGCGATGACTGCGCCCCGGATACCCTTGCTGATGGCGGTCGCTGTCATCACGCCACCCCACAAACTCGCTTCGACATCATTGGAGGTATCCCAGACCACGACTCCCTCCGGCTTGAAGTCATCAAGCATTTGGGCGCGGAAGGTCATTTCGCCTTCGATCATCACATTGGGAGCGCTTTTAACGGTAAAGGCTTCACCGCAAACGGTCATTTCATCGCGCAGCGGCATAATGTCGCTGGGGAGATTCTGGTCAAGCAGAGTATATTCGCGCATGACATCGTTGATACATCCGGTGTAGAGTTTTTCGTAGCGTTCGCACAGCTCTTTTATGGGAATAGGGATCTCGCAATTCGGGATCCGCTGGCGGACGGCAATAAGTTTATCCAGTTTCATCAAACCGGCTTCTTTGGCTTTTTCTCTCATATCTTTAAGTGACGGCATAATAAAATCTCCTCAAATAAATATTTTATGACCATTGACGGTCGTTGGACCACTCTTTGTCCCAGCACGAAGTATCGCCCCATGCTTCGGGGAATTCGGGGTGGAGTTTCTCTTTTATCAAATCTTCGTTGAGAGCTTCGATACCAAGTCCGGGACGGTTGGGAACTTCAATAAATCCGCCGTCGTACTTGAGCGCAGGAATGACGAGGTCGCCCCACCACGGTACATCGACACTGTGAAGTTCCAAACTCATAAAGTTGCGTGTCGCGGCGGCAACATGGACGGCGGCGAGACAGGCAATGGGACTTTCTGCCATGTGGATATTCATCTGGGCGCCGTATTCTTCAGCCATGTCGCCGATCTTTTTGGTTTCCAGAATACCACCGGCAGTGAGGATATCCGGGTGGATAACGGCAAGTGCACCGGATTCAAGCAGCGGTTTGAAGCCCTCTTTCAAATAGATATCTTCGCCCGTTCCCAACGGCACGGTAGTCGCATTATGAAGCTGAACCCACTGTTGAGTCATCTGCCACGGGACCGCATCTTCCATCCAGGCAAGGTTGTATTTTTCCAGACGGCGGGCAAGTTTGATGCAGTCTTCCAAAGGAATGTGTCCGAGGTGGTCAATGGCGATGGGAACTTCGTAACCGACTTCAGCGCGGACATCTGCCATATACTGTTCCAGATAATCGAGTCCGACTTCCGTAAGGTGGATGCCGGTAAAGGGGTGCGCGGTATTAAAAAGATCATACGCCGCACCGCGCATGGCGGATGGATTGATGGAACCATGCGGAGTTTTGAATACCTGCTTGTATTCCTTCATCGTTTCGATGAAGCCCAGCGGCGCAGAGAGCGCGCCGGGAACATTCATCAGAAGTTCGATGCCCAAATCCATTTTGAGGAAAGTGAACCCCTGCGCCATACGCGCTTTGAGCGCTTTTCCCATGTCGCTGCCGTGACCTTCACTGTCGGTATCGCAATAGCAGCGGATCTTATCGCGGAATTTGCCTCCCAATAACTGCCAGACCGGGACGCCCCAGACTTTACCGGCAATATCCCAGCAGGCAACTTCAATGGCGCACACGCCACCGGCTTGCCGGGAATCTCCGCCAAACTGTTTGATGCGGCGGAAAACTTTTTCTACGTTACAGGGATTTTCACCGATGATGCGGCTTTTGAGCATAGCGGCATAGGTGGCACTGGAAGCATCTCGCACTTCTCCGTAACCGACGATGCCCTGATTGGTGTAAAGTTTCACCAATGTACACCGCTTGGGCGCGCCGTCGATTTCGGCGAAGCGCATATCGGTGATTTTCAATGTTGACGGGTCGATTTTCATAATATGATTTTCCTTATTCCACAGTTATAATAAATTCATTGAACGAGTGTTTGCTCAATTCGACCGTCCGGGTGAAAGTTCCATTACCGGTGGTGATTTCCGCTTCATATTCACCATAGAAACCATGGAACCGGTTGTCGCCTCCGGCACAGTATTCGACGGTGGTTGCGGTGTGCCACTCTTCATTGAGCAGACGGCGCAGCACTTTGCACGCTTTTTTATCGGTGAAGTCGTAATTGACCAGTCCGGCGCGCAGACTGTTCTGGCCCTGTTCGCTGCCCAATGGAGCATTGGCGGCGGTTCCGTCAACGAGGTTCCACCAGACTATCGCTTCGGTGGCGGGGTGGCTGAACCACAAACGGTAGAGCCGTTCCAGAGCCTGCGCCTGAAATTCGTCGCCGTCGCCCAGCGTGCGACAGGAAAGCAGGCTTACTTCAGATATATTCAGCGGGATGCCCAGTTTGGCATACTGGTCAAAAATGCGCCAGACCCAGCGCGGAGACAGCGGGCGGTTTACGTTCATACAGTTGTCATTTTTCATATAGTTGAACATATGATACTGCAATCCCAGACCATCGACCTGACAACCGTGTTCGATAAGGCTTTGCACCAGAAGATAGACGGGGCTGTAGTCGCCCTGATAATTCCACCAGTTGCGGTCATCGTTGTAAATTTTCTGATTGCAGGGAAAGAATCTTGCCGCCAGTTTGAAACAGCGGTCAACATAATCGTCCGGAAGCATGAGTTTCCCCTGCCGCAGACCGGGGTTACGGTTTTGGGTTTCATTGACCACGTCCCAAATCGGGATAATATCAGCGTAACGCTCTGAAATTTCTTCAAAACGTTTGGCGAGCAGTTCCATGACTTTACGGCTGTTCTGCGGAGCCCATTCCGGGGTAAAATGGTGCCAGCACAGGGGATGACCTTTCGGGGTGATGTTGTATTTTTTGCAGAACTCCAACACCCGGTCGGGAGCAGGGCGGCGGTAGATAAAGGGGGAATCTTTAGTAAAGCGCACCTTGCCCTGTTCCGGTTCGAGATCACTCCAGTAGAAAGGAACGACCGCCAGATTGAAGAGAGAGGCAAAAGTTTCTTCATACTGCTGATTCTGCTCCGCTTCCGGAAAGGAGTCGATCATAAAGGCGTTGCATCCGAACTTGTATTCGTGACTTTTTTGTTTGAGTTTGATCGTGGCTCCGGAAATCTCTTCGCCGGAAGAGTTCCGCAGAGAAAAGTGCCCGAAGCCTTTGCGGTACATTTCAGTACCATATTTTATCTTAAAGTCGATCTCGCTGTCCTCTTTGAGCAGAAACCCCAGATAATTTTGTGCTTCTTCACTGAACATAATAAAATCTCCTTGTATATATTATATGGATTCACATTGTTCGGCTGCCTGATGTAATACCGACCACTGTCAAGGCGGCGATCACCCGGCGTTACCGGTCGTGCAGCGGAATGGAACCGGCGGCGATCTTCAACGTTGCAGGATCGATTTTCATAACATGATTTTCCTTATTCCACAGTTATAATAAATTCATTGAACGAGTGTTTGCTCAATTCGATCGTCCGGTGGAAAGTTCCATTACCGGTGGTGATTTCCGCTTCATATTCACCATAGAAACCATGGAACCGGTTGTCGCCTCCGACACAGTATTCGACGATGGTTGCGGTGTGCCACTCTTCATTGAGCAGACGGCGCAGCACTTTACACGCCTTTTTGTCGGTGAAGTCATAATTGACCAGCCCTGCCCGCAGACGGTTTTCGCCATCTTCGCTTCCCATGGGTGCGTATGCAGCGGTACCGTCAACAAGATTCCACCAGATGATCGCTTCGGTAGCCGGATGGCTGAACCACAACCGATAAAGTCTTTCCAAAGCCAGTGCCTGAAATTCATCACCATCTCCCAAACTGCGGCAGGAGAGCAGGCTGACTTCGGACATATTCAGAGGAATATTGAGCTTGGCATACTGATCGAGAGCGCGCCAGACAGCCCGGGGAGAGAGCGGACGGTTGAAACCGATAGCGTTATCATTGAGCATATTGGCGAACATATGATACTGCAGACCGAGCCCATCGACCTGACAACCGTGTTCCATAAGAGTTTTCACCAGCAAATAGACCGGAGTATAATCTCCCTGATAATTCCACCAGGAAATATCATCGTTATAAATTTTTTGATTGCACGGGAAATATTTTTCTGCAAGTTTGAAGCAGCGTTCAACATGGTCGTCCGGCAGACTTTCGGTCAAACGCACGCCTGGATGCCGGGTCTGCGCCTCATTGACCACGTCCCAAATCGGGATAATATCAGCGTAACGCTCTGAAATTTCTTCAAAACGTTTGGCGAGCAGTTTCATGACTTCACGGCTGTTCTTCGGTGCCCATTCCGGGGTAAAATGGTGCCAGCACAAAGGATGCCCTTTGGGAGTGATATTATATTTGCGGCAGAATTCCAGAACCCGGTCGGGCGCGGGGCGGCGGTAGATAAAAGGGGAATCCACGCCGAAACGCGGCTTTCCCGGCTCCGGTTCAAGGTCGCTCCAGTAAAATGGTACTACTGCAAGATTGAAAATAGAGGCAAAAGTTTCTTCATATTGCTGATTTTGCTCCGCTTCGGGAAAGGAGTCGATCATAAAGGCGTTGCATCCGAACTTATATTCGTGATTTTTCTGTTTCAATTTGATCGTTGCACCGGGGATGTCATTACCGTCTTTATCCCGCAGAGTAAAGTGGCCGAATCCCTTACGGTACATTTCTGTACCATATTTGATTTTGAAATCGAGTTCGGAATCTTCTTTAAGCAGAGAATTCAAATACTTTTCAGCTTCTTCTGTAAACATAGTGTTTACCTTTCAATTAAAATTTTCACACTCATGTGCCGCCCCGCGCATCGCCCGGGAGAGCAGCGATAATTTATCATTGGAAAAGTCTTCCACATTACCCATCACGGTCAGAGCCGCAACGACCCGGCGTTCCCGGTCGTGCAATGGAATGGAACCTGCGGCGATGTTCCAGCGGTTCTTTTTAAGATTGAAAACGAAACCGTTTTCGCGTACCTCCTGTACCGAATTAATCAACTGTTCCGGAACAGATTTCTCCGGGATATCCACCGTGCAGCGTGTCAGCAGTTCAAGAATGGTATCGTTGTCCTCCCGGTAGAGCAGCGCGGCGCCCACAGAGCCTTCCACCACCGGGAAACTTGCCCCCACCTGCCCGGTCAGCGAAAACGGGCCCGGCGGTTCCGACCGCATGATGGTCGTCTGTTCATCGCCGCGGCGCAGCGATATTTTACAGGAAACATTGAGTTTCCGCGTTATATCATCCATCAAACCTTGCGCATGTTCAAATATCTGCATACTGCGGTAACAGTGATGCACCAGCGGCAGAATACCGTGATCCAGTTCATAACGCCCGGCATCATCTTTACGCACCCAGCGGTGTTTCAACAATGTCTGCAATATCCGATAAGCACTGCTCATTGAAATCTGCAGTTTTTGGCGTATCTCACTTTGTGTAACTCCGCTGTCGGTACTGCTCATATACTCCAGTACAGCGATAGTATGTTCTACGGCGGGAATCGTATTGTTCATATTTGAACATCCTGTGTTATTTTTTGAACACCTTTCATTACTATAGCCTTTGCAAAAGATTTTGTCAATAATATTTCGCAAATATTTCATAATTTTTCTATACTATGCAATCAGGATTCTTGTTGGCAGCAAACTGGGGTAGTTCCATTTTCATAGAGTGTCATTTTTTGAGCACTCCTACGCCTCCTTGAATCACCTGCAAGGTATCAATCTTTCCAGTGCAGGAATGACGGTGACGGACGGAAAGCAGTTGCTTCATCTGCCGACACCGCTGTCTCTTACTAAAGAGGTCACAATACCGTTTCCGTCTGCTCTGTTAGTGGCGTAGCGTAATCCCCGGTGCTGATGCGTTGAATTACTGTATCACGCTGGATGAACTCAACGCCCACGTTGAAGAGTTCCGGAACAGGCTCAAGTTGCTGCTGGATGAATCTGCTGCACTTACCCGCAAGGTCAAAGAGGTTGCACTCGTTCAGAAGCAAAAGGAACGCGACTTCATCCAAGCCCGCCGTGCCATTGAACGCATCCGCATGGCGATTTAAGAATTCTGCTGATTTTGCTTTTTGATTGTCAGAAAGAGAATATCGTCAGAATCTTTATCACGAGCTACGGCTTGTTTTGAACTCAACAAGTCATCTAAATTCAAGTATTTAACCGGGACGCCGTTGTAATCACAGGTAATTGATCGAGCTTCGACTATTGCAAACTTCGGCAAGCCGGGCGGTGACAAATGGAATTGGATAATTCCGGCACGGGTTTGAAACGTTTGCACAAAACCTTCACCTGTCTGGATATCCAATTTCTCAACATCCATATCCAGTTCATCGGCAAGAGCAGCATTTATTTTGTCGAAATTTTCCTGATCAAATGGTGGTACAAAAATGTCCCAATCCAAGGTAAAGCGTGGCATTCCCTGCTGAAGCATAGCCTGTCCACCGATCACGATATAACGTACTCCGGCATCATTGAGACGTTTCAGCAGTGTTTCCATTTGATCCCACCCTTCGCCGCAATTTCTTTGAGATATTCAGTTTTCCAAGCATTCATTTCCTCATAGTTACGGAATGATTTTTTGGAAAATCCGGGCAGATTCAACGGCACCGGAAATTTCATTTTCGGTGGATTCTTCAACCAAAGCCGTATTTTCTGTTCACGAATATCCATAAACTGTACTCCTTCAAAGTTAATATAGCATATCTTTGCAAAAAAACAAGAAAGGTAATTTATTATGTTGAAACTCAATGCAAGTTATTCCAAGAAAGTCCATGCCGAGGGCGAGTACACCTACATCGACAATGCCGAGCCGGAGCGTACCTTTATTCTTTCCGAAGATATCTGCGCGAGCATCGTTGGTCAGCAGCAGAATATCAGCATCTTTTGAACCGGTGAAAACATCGGCGATCTTATTCTTTCCTGCAAGCCGCAAAGTGCTTCATCAATCCACCTTGACAGAGTTGACACGGCGCAGCAATGCAAAGACGGCTGAACACTCCAGAAGCACTGCTTGCCTCATTCTCCTCTTGAATATACAAAAAAAAGCGCCCCGTTTGGGACGCTTCTTTTTTTTGCAGCAAAACTTACTTTGCAGCCATCAGTTTGTCAGCCTGGGACTTTTTGTTGGCAGCGCGGTTGGCATGGATGGTGCCAGCCTTGACAGCCTTGTCCAGACGACTGCTGAACTTGCGGGCGAGTTCGGCGGCGGAGGCATCTCCGGCGGCGACAGCGGCGCGAAGTTTCTTTTCGATGGTTTTCAGTTCGCTGATACGGGCGCGGTTGCGAAGGTTCGCCTTTTTGCTGGTGCCCAGACGTTTGATGGCGGATTTGGTATGAGCCATGATCTAATTTCCTCTTATTAAAAATTTATGAATAAATCATTATACATTTGTGTAATATACCACACATTCCCGAAAAAGCAAGTCTTTTTTGAATTTTTCTTGACACGAAGTCGCTATATCCGGAATTTTCCCTGTCTGAAACATTAAAAAATACTCAAACGCATCCGTTCAATCGCCATTCAGCAGCGGGATCACCACCATTTCAGTCATTGCAAAGACCGCCACTCCGGCGCAGATATTGGAGATCACGGCAATCACCATGATCGATCCCCAATTCTTGATCTCAGTGAAGTGTTTCAGCAAGACCATCATCAGAAACGTACACAACACCCGGGTCGTCAGCGGATCGGCATATATTTCAAGTAAACTTGAAGAAATATCTGCAACAACATTGATTATCATAACGTTGAGAAACCGCACCTTGTAACGGAACATCGCAACCATGCAGTACATGATCAACGTTCCGGCGATAACAGATATCACCGCAGAGATAACAGCCAATTCTATCATAAAGAACTCCTTCAAAAAACTTTCGAGTCCCACCTTACTATATATAACGGAAAGTGATATGCGATTATTTTATCACAAACAAAAAAATTTCATCTTGATTTTTCGCCCGATCAGCCGATATTGAATGGCAGAACAAACATCGGAGAACTTTTTCATGCACAACGGATATCTCGGCCGCCTGCCCCGGCATGACCGGCTTTACAACTATCTCGAAGAGGAAATATTCCCCATGCTCGGCGGCGGTCACAGCGATGGCATCCGGGTTTTCGCCACCAACGGTTCCAACGCCGTCTACATATACGAAGAGCGCGGCAGCAACCTCAAAGCAGTTGGCAAATTTTTCTATTCCGACCGGATGAATGACCGCCCCCGCGCCGAACACCGGCTGGAGAAGGAGTGGCACAACCTCCACCATATCCGTTCCTTGTTGGACGGATGTCACTATGTCGCAAAGCCGCTGGGACAGAACCGCGATCTGGACTGCCTGCTGGTGACCGAATACTGTACCGGAATATCGCTGGAAACCGTGATCAATCAGGCGATCGCTTTTCCCTCCGGAGCGATGCTCAAAGAGAAACTCACCGCACTGGCGGCGTTTCTTGCCAAACTGCACAACCGTTCCGCGCTGCCGCAACGGGTCGATTTTGAGCCGGAATGCTGCTACTTTGACCACCTGACCGCTGCGCTTGCTCCGCTCCTCACATCGCATGACCGCTGCGAACTGCGCTACGCCCGGGAATATTGGCATGACACCCCGGAGATGTGGCAGGACAATGCCGTTGCGGTACACGGGGATGCGACTCCTGCCAACTTTTTCTTTGGCGACGGATTGTACGTTATATCGTTTGACATGGAACGCATGAAGTATTCCGACCGGATTTTTGACATTGGGAGATTGACCGGGGAACTGCAGCATTTTTTCCTGCGGGCGACCGGCAACAAGTATCTGGCGGAACCATTCATTCAACATTTTCTGCGTGAATACACCACCCATTTCCCTGACCGCAACCGGGCATTTGAAGCAATCGTCCGGCGGGTTCCCTTTTATATGGGGATGACCCTGCTCCGCATTGCCCGCAACACCTATCTTGCCCCGGACTACCGGAAACAACTTGTCGCTGAAGCCAAACTCTGTCTGCAAAGGAAATAAACTATGACCAAAGGAATTCTTTTTGATCTTAACGGCACTCTGATCGACATTCTGACTGACGAGTACAACGATGAACTTTACCGGGTCACTGCCGGATTCCTGAGCTATTACGGAATATATATCACTCCGGAAGCACTCCGCGAACGCTACTTTGCGCTGAACCGGGAACAGCGCCGCCGCAGTCCGGAGGAGTTTCCCGAATTCGATGCCGTCAAAATCTTCCACGATATCATTATGGAAAATATCAGAACCGATGAACTTGCCGCCGGAGAAACGGCAGTTGCCGCCGCCAGGCTTTTCCGGGCGGCTTCACTGCGGAAACTGGAAACCTATCCCGGCGTGAAAGAATTGCTCCCGCATCTGAAACTTAATTACCGCCTCGCCGCTGTAAGCGACGGGCAAAGCGCCTGGGCACTTCCGGAGTTGCAGCGCTGTCAGCTGGACGGCTTCTTTGCCGGAGTGACGGTTTCCGGTGATTACGGTTTCCGCAAACCGGACCGCAGACTTTTTGAAATCGCCCTGAAAACACTGCAATTACCTCCGGAAGAGGTGCTTTTTGTCGGCAACGATATGTACCGGGATATCGCCGGAGCACACAACGCCGGCATGAGAACAGTCTTTTTCAAATCCAATCAGGGCGACTGGGAATTCCGGCAAGTTGAAGCCGATTACATCATCTACGACTTCAACGAACTCCCCCGCGCTCTGGAATTTTTGCATCATTGAAATTTTGGGGGAAGGGAAAAACTTTTTTTCACGAGAAAAAAAGTTTTTCCCTTCCCCCAAACCCCCATCCTTTTTCAAAAAAAGCGAGGATGTTTTGCTCCCGTTGGTCGCAAAACAATCTCAAATAAACCGTTTGACCGTGGTACGTTTACCGTAACGGTGACATTCACAGAGGTACTGAACCGCTTCTTCGGCAGTATCGACCAATTTGATCAGATCAAGGTCTTCCGGAGAGATCATATTCTCTTTGATCATGGTATCTTTGAACCAGTCGATCAGCCCTTTGAAATAATTGCTGTCAACAAAAATGATCGGAACCATATTGATCTTGTTGGTCTGCACCATTGTCAGCACTTCTGAAAGTTCATCCAGCGTGCCGAAGCCGCCGGGGTAGATGATGAAGGCGGTGGAATATTTGAGAAAACTCACTTTCCGCAGAAAAAAGTAACGGAAATTCAATGATTGAGTCTGATATTTGTTGGGATTCTGCTCCATGGGCAGTTCGATATTGAGACCGACCACGTTGCCGCCGGCTTCAAAAGCACCTTTGGAAGCTGCTTCCATGATTCCGCCGCCGCCGCCGGTGATAACGCTGTAACCATTTTCGACCAGCAGTTTTCCGCATTCGACCGCAGAAAGGTAGTCCGGAGAATCATTTTTCGTCCGGGCGGAACCGAAAACCGACACAAACATATCTTTGGTTTCATTCAAGGTATCAAAGGATTCGACCAATTCAGCCATGATCCGCAGTACCCGCCAGGAGTCGATCGGCATAAATCCGTTACGATTGAATAAACTCATGCCATCAGAACGATCCATAATTCACCTCCACAAAAAAATTCAAACATTTTTACAGCCGGAATAAATCCGCGCTGCGATAATTTTACATCGCGCACTTCACCGGGGAAACTGCTGACAGGCGTGGCTCATCCAGCGCTGCAACGCGGGTTTCAAAATAAAATCTTCCAGTTCCGCGCCATTGGGGAAACGATGATCACAGTAGGGGCAACGGGGAAAATTTTCCAAATCTGCCGGAGTCAACTGCTCGCGGCACTGCGGACAGCGATCCCCCTCAAGCATAAACGGTTCGCCCGAACTCTCTTTATTTTCCATATAAAACATCTACCTCTTGTTGAAAAATTCGCAGTTGAGTATTATCTTATTTAAAATAACGCAATCTGCGGCAAAAAGCAAATAAGATGCCAGGAAAATTCTGATTTTAACACTGAAAGGTATTCATGAAAAATTTTTGGATAATTGCCGGTGAAGCTTCCGGCGACATGTACGGCGCCGAACTCGCCCGCGAACTGCGTAAAATCGCAGAAGCAAAGGGCGAAAAGGTCAATATTACCGGTATGGGCGGCCCCAAAATGATGGCGGCAAAAGTCCCGGTCAAAGTTGATTCAACGGAACTCGGTGTCATGGGTATCTTTGAAGTCACCCGGATCCTTTTCACCTTTATCAAAATATTCTTCAAACTGGTAAAAGAAGCCAGACAGGAACGCCCGGATGCCGTGATACTGATCGACTATCCCGGGTTCAATCTGCTGTTTGCTCTGGCAATGCACCGGGCAAAAATACCGGTGATCTGGTATGTCTGCCCTCACCTCTGGGTCTGGGGCAAATGGCGTTTGCCGGTATTGGCGCGTATCTGCAGAAAAATGCTGGTGATCTTCCCGTTTGAAGAAGAGGTCTTTGCTCCGACTCCGCTCAAAGCCACCTTTGTCGGACACCCCTTAAGCGAAATAGTGGCCGCCCGGCTCAATCCGGAACTTCAGCGGGATGACAACACCTTTTTGCTGCTGCCCGGCAGCCGCAAAATGGAGATCGACAAACTGCTCGTCCCGATGCTTGAAAGCGTGACCCAACTGCAAAAAGAACGTCCTGAACTTATTTTTCACCTTGCCGCCCCCAGAGAAAAAATCGCTGCAATGTGCAAAGAAAAAATTGATGAATTCCGCAAAAAGTATCCGGATTGCCCGGAAATCTCCATCAGTTGCGGTGATACCGGTGTCTGGATGCAGCGCGCCGCCACCGGACTTGCCGCCAGCGGAACCGTTACCGTTGAATGTGCGCTTTCCGGGTTGCCGCTGGTCGTCGGCTACAAACTCAATCTGATGACGCTGTTTCTGGCGCGAATCCTGGTTAAACTATACCGGGGATTTTTCACGATGGTGAATATCATCGCCGACAAAGAGGTGTTCCAGGAATTTCTGCAGTGGCACTTTGCGCCGAAAGAGCTGCTTCCGGCGATCAAAGCGATCCTGCCGGGAGGCTCCCGCCGCGCCGAAGTCGAGGCCGGCATAAAAGCAGTTGCCGATGCACTGCGCAACCCCAACAACACCTCGGTTGCCGAAAGAGTCGCCAACGAATGCTGGGAAGTTTCCCCGGAAAAATAAAAAAGCGGATAACATTCACTGTTATCCGCACAAATCAAATTTGCTTCAATAAGCATAATCCCAATACGGCCTTGCCGCCTTTGAGTTTGCTGACGCCAAACCATTTTTTCCGGCGTCATCGGTTGAAACAAAGAAGTAAGGCGGCTCCTCTTTAAGAGCAGTAACGTGTCCATCCCAAAATGCAACGTTTGACATCTTGTTGTGCGGGAAAGCATTGACCGTACTCCAATAATAACGGCTGGACGTGTTGCCGCTGCTGGAATTGCGGGACGCCTCAAGCATCATAATCTTTTGACTGGGTCTGCGCAGATCCTTGGTATTTCCGGTGCGGCGTCCATAAAAATCTTTATTTGTCCACTGCGGCCACAGGTAATAGGTCAGACCGGTAGAGTTTGATTTCCGGGGATGTTTGAAGTGCTTGGAACAGGTCAGCACGGTAGATTTATCCGCGGAAACCCCCGGAGTTCCCCGGACGATCCCATAGCTGCGGAAAGTTGCATTGTAATTTCGCAATGCCAACCAGGGATATGCTGAATCCTGCACATAATAGGGCAAAAAGCCTTCGTGATCATCGGCATACTGTAATTGATACTGAACGAATTGTTTGATATTGCTGGAACAATTCGCCGCGAATCCCCGCTCTCTCCCCTTACCCAGCGCCGGAAGCAATATTGCCGCAAGGATGGCAATGATCGCAATAACCACCAGCAGTTCGATAAGGGTAAAGCGTGCGGTGGACGAAACAATACCTGATCTGCCTTTCATAATGACCTCCAATAGATTATGATGCAAAATCTGAAATCTCGTATGATGTATACTATATCACATCGATAAAAAAATACAAATTGATTTTGTGATTTTTTTGAATTTGGAGTAAAAGGATTCAGAAAGTCAGCACGCGTGCTGGCGTGCCGACCATAAGGCTTGATCAGACCTCGAAATCAAGACACATACGCTTGGAGGTATAGGGGCGGACTTTGGTATTGGCGACATCCTGATGCGCCGGGTGGATCGCATAGGCTTTCAGCGCGGCTTCGTCAACAAAGGTCGAATCCAGCATGCAATCGGCATTGGACGAACCCAAACCGTCAATGTTGACCTTGATATCAACAAGTCCGGGAATAACTCCGGCAAGGGATTCCAAACCGGTTTTGATGCTTTTTTTGATCTCCGCTTTTTCTTCAGCAGAGAATTCGGATTTCAATTCCCACAAAATCACATGTTTGACCATAAAACAGTTCTCCTTTATAAACAACATACAAAAAATCCCCGTACATGAATTTCACATACGGGGGTGATATCAAGCCTTGCCTCAGGCGTTGAAGTGAGCAAGCAGAGCCTGCTCGGCTTCAGTACTCCAAAGCATATTGCTCTTTTCGACGATCTTGGCGAGTTTCGCGAACAGCGGGTCAGTTTTGCCCAGTTCAGCGAAATCGGCGATCGCGGTCAGCGGCATGTTGATACCGGTGTAGATCAATTTCTTTCCGCCTTTGATATTGGGCAGATTGAGCGTAGTCGGGATCACCGCATCGATACCGCCGACGTGAGTGACCATACCGGCGGGGTTGATCTTGCCGGCAGCCATCAGTTCGAGGGCTTCACGCATGTCATCGGTGTTACCGCCGGAAGTTCCGACGATGTGGGTCGAAGCGTAGTGGACGTTATAGAAATTGAATTCAGCGCGGAACTGGGGATCCAGAGGACCCGCGAAGAAGTTCAAACAGCCGTCACGACCGAGAATACGATCGCCCTGTTCGACCACCGGACGCACCGGAGCGAAGCACATGACATCATCGTAACCGGTGTTGCCGGAGATCGCCATCAGTTTTTCCACAGCATCGGCACAGCCGGTGTTGAGGTAAACCAGTTCAACGCCGTTGGCTTTGGCATCTTCGACGGTGTACAAGGTCGCGGCGCGGGCAAGACGGGCATCATCGATATCGGTGACAACGAGCAGTTTCGGACGGCGGGGGCCGTGGATGGCGTAGTCAACCGCGCCGAGTCCCATGGGACCGACACCGGCGAGGATCGCCATTTTTCCGCCTTCGACGATACCCATTTTGTGTTCATAACAGCCGTTGGTGGTATGATACTGGGCATGGAAAGCGCCGATAACGCAGGAAACCGGTTCCGCAAGAGAACCGTGGAAGAAAGCTTCGCCCTTGTAAGCGAGCAGACTTCCGGTTTCCATCACTTCGGACGGGATAACGATATAAGTGGCATCGCCGCCGATATACTTGTAGGAGTAGCCGGGGGCGGCAAGCGAACCTTTGTAGTTGATCGCCGGCTGGATGGCAAAGCGGTCACCCGCTTTGAACTGATCCTGCCACTTGGCGCCGACTTCGACGATCTCGCCGCAGAATTCGTGGCCGATGATGATGGGGTTGTCCGCCACATCATCGGGAACACGCTTGTGGGCAGCGCCCTGCTCTGCCGCCTTGAAACTGGACATGCAGATACTGTCGCTGATGATCCGGGCGAGGATCTCGTTTTCGGTGATCTCCGGCAGATCGAAAGTTTCGAGCCGGAGATCTTCCTTACCGTAGAGTCTTACAGCAGTAGTTTTCATTGCATCAGATTCCCAGTTTGGCGCGACGGATTTTTTCGACGCGGGTGAAGTTCATCTCGGAGGTGTAGCCGGGAAGCGGCAGAATCGCTTCGTTGACTGCATCGAGGATCCAGGAGGCCTGCGGATAGTAGAACTGTTCCAGTTCCGGGCAGGGAGAGATGCTGTTGGGAGCACCGACCACGACCGGAGGCGCATCGAGATAATCGAAGGCGAGACGGGTGACGTTGGCAGCGACGTCATTGAGGAAGCTGCCGCGTTCGCAAGCGTCGGAGATGAGGAGCAGACGGCCGGTCTTCTTGACCGATTCGATCAGCTTGTCATAGTTGAAGGGAACCAGACTGCGGGCATCGACGATTTCGGCTTCGACACCATACTTGGCGCTCATTTCCCTGGCAGCCTTAACCGCCGGATAGAGGGTGGCACCGATGGAGAGGATGGTGAGGTCGGAACCGGCACGTTTGATATCGGGTTCACCGATGGGCACTTCATAGTACTCGGTCGGGACGCCGCCTTCGTGGAACTGTTCGCTGGTGTCGTAGAGTTTCTGGCTTTCAAAGAAGATGACCGGGTCGGTACCGCTCAAAGCGGCATTCATCAGACCCTTGGCATCGTAGGGAGTAGCCGGGAAGCAGACTTTCAGACCGGGGATGTGGGCGCAGAGACTGGTCCAGTCCTGAGCGTGCTGAGCACCGTACTTGGCACCGACGGAAACACGCAGGACGACCGGCATCTTGAGCACGCCGGCGGACATCGCCTGCCATTTGGCGAGCTGGTTGAACACTTCGTCACCGGCGCAGCCGAGGAAGTCGCAGTACATCAGTTCGGGGATGGCACGGCCGCCGCAGAGAGCGTAACCGCAAGCCGCCGCAACGATGGCACTTTCAGAGATCGGAGCGTTGAAGAAGCGGTGGTAGGGGATGGCTTCGGTAAGTCCGCGGTAGACACCGTAGGCGCCGCCCCAGTCACGGTTATCTTCACCGAAAGCGATCAGAGTCGGGTCGGTGTAGAATTTGTTGATGATCGCTTCAAAGAGAGCGTCGCGCATATTGTAGGCAACGAGTTTGGAAACTTCTTTGCCGTTTTCGTCGAAGCCGAAGCGTTTTTTGGTCTGGATCTTCTTGAGGTTGGAGTTCTCTTCCAGCGGCATGGAAACATCGGGCTTGCGGTCATCAAACTTTTCAATGTGTTCATTGGAAAGCATGTATTTACGCATGGCATCGGGTTCGCGGGCGGGATCGATACGCGGAGAGACCTGCTCGTCGATGGCAAGTTTCATGATGCGGGTGATGCGTTCCTTGATATCGGCGTTGAATTCGTCGAAAGCACCATCTTTTTCGATCTTGCCTTTGACCAGTTTGTCGCGGAAAGCGGCGATGGAATCCTGGGCTCTCCAAGCTTCGATTTCTTCCTGGGTACGATAGCTGCTGCTGTCAGTGGCGCTGTGACCGACGTAACGGTAGGTGACAGTTTCGAGGAAGACCGGACCCTGGTTGTTGAGCAGGATTTCACGTTTGCGTTTGAACGCATCGATAACGGCGAGCGGATCGTAGCCGTCAACGCGTTCAGCGTGCAGAGCATCCGGACGGACACCGGAACCGATACGGGCAGCGATGTCGTAGGCCATGGTTTCGCCGCGGGTCTGACCGCCCATGCCGTAACCGTTGTTGATGCAGTGGAACAGAACCGGCAGACCGCCCTGGAATTCTTTGTCCCAGAGTTTGAAGTACTGATCCATGGAGGCGAAGTTCAACGCTTCCCAGACCGGACCGCGAGCCATGGCACCGTCACCGCAGTTGCAGACGACCATACCGGGTTTACGGTTGACCTTCTTGTAGAGAGCGGCACCGGCAGAGATACCGGCGGAACCACCGACGATGGCGTTGTTGGGATAGATACCGAAGGGCAGGAAGAAGACGTGCATGGAGTTACCGAGACCGCGGGTGAAGCCGTTGGCACGGCCGAAAAGTTCAGCCATAAAGCCGTAGAGCAAATAATCCAGAGCGAGGTCACGGACATTGCCGCTCTTGTTGTGTTTTTCGACGACACGGAGCAGATCGCCGCCGAAGAAGCCTTCCATAATTTCCATCAGTTCTTTTTCGGGAAGGTTGCGGATGGCGTTGAAACCTTTGGCAAGCACTTCACCGTGACTGCGGTGGGAACCGAAGATCATATCATCTTTGGTAAGATTGTAGGCCATACCGACCGCCTGAGCTTCTTCACCGGTGTAGAGGTGAGCCGGACCGGTGTAGAGATAATCGATACCGTTGTAGTGCTTCTGGGTACGGACCTGGAACAGCATGGTTTCAAATTCACGGATGAACTGCATATCTTTGTAGATACCGAGCAGAGCATCTTTACCGTAGATCTTCTTTTCTTCGGCGAAAGATTTTTTGTACTGGTTGAGCGGAATGCTGCCCAATTCGACAACACCGGGTTTGCGGACTTCAGCCGGGTCGATATATTGACATTTCGGCATTTTTCTGTTTCCTTTACTTTATTTGTTGATATGGTTGAATTACTTGACTTGTTCCAGAACGGCATCGCGGAAAACTTCACCGACGGTCGGGTGCGGGAAGACCACCTTGGCGATTTCGGCGCAGGTGAGTTTGCGGGTGATCGCCATCGCCAGACCGAAGATCATTTCACTGCCGGGGTTGCCGATGATCGCGGCACCGATGAGGATATCATCGGAATCGAGGATCATCTTGACGAAGCCGTTGCCGCCTTCGTTTTCTGCGATGTAGCGTCCGCTGAACATCAACGGCATCTTGACAACGCGGAATTTGAGGCCTTTCTGGGCGGCGGTCTCTTCAGTTTCACCGACGCTGGAGATTTCCGGATTGGTGTAGATCACCGCCGGAATGGCGCTGTAGTCCATGCGGTCATTTTCACCGGCGATAACATTGACGGCGACTTCGCCTTCGCGGTAAGCGGTATGGGCAAGCATGGATTTGCCGTTGGCATCACCGATGGCATAGACATCGGAAACGTTGGTTTTCATCTGATCGTCGGTCTGGATCGCACCGCGTTCCATGTAAAGACCGATGTTTTCAAATCCCATGTTGGCGGTATTGGCACGACGGCCGATAGCGACGAGGATCTTGTCGGCTTTGAGGGTGGATTTGCCGTTGGCATCTTCCACATCGAGAGTTGCACCGTTGACAGCGACCGCTTTAGTCTTGAGCATGAATTTCACGCCGCGTTTTTCGTAAATGCCGCGAAGCATTTCAGACATCTCTTTGTCGGTGGGGCCGCCGATGCGATCCATCATTTCGACAACGACAACTTCAGTGCCGATGCTGTTGAAGTAGGAGGCCATTTCCAAACCGATGACGCCGCCGCCGAGAACGATCAGTTTCTTCGGGGCTTCGGTCAGCGCGAGGATCTCACGGTTGGTCAGAGCATCGCCGGAAGCGACCGCCTCTTTGAGTCCGGGAATGGGCGGAACCGCCGCTACTGAACCGGAAGCGATGATAAGTTTTTTACCGACATATTTTTCGCCGTTGGCTTCAACGGTGATGCCATTGGCATCCTTGCCGACAACGGTTGCCTGCGCCTTGACCACATTGACCTTGGCGCCTTTCATCTGCATAGCGACACCGGAAACCAGCATTTTCACAACTTTGTCCTTGCGGGCGACCACTTTGGCATGGTCGATCTTCGCTCCGGTGGTGGTGACACCGTAGTGATCACCGCCGCCGTTGGCATAGTCGAAAATCTTGGCAGAATAGAGCAGAGTCTTGGTCGGAACGCAACCTTCGTTCAGACAGACACCGCCGAGGGAACGGCCTTCAAAGAGGCAGACACTCATACCTTTGTGACCGGCGCGTTCAGCGGCGCGATAACCGCCGGGGCCGCCGCCGATAACGAGAACATCATAAACCATAATAGTAATCTCCTGAAATTACATTGCCAGAATCAGATTGAACTTTTCAAGTTTGTCCGCAACCGCCTTGAGGAACTTGGCAGCCGGAGCGCCGTCAACCACGCGGTGGTCGAAGGTGAGAGAAAGTCCCATCGCCTGATAGTATTCGATGGAACCGTCAGCCTTCTGACGGGGACGGAGAGTGGTTCCGCAGACACCGAGGATAGCGGTCTGGGGCGGATTGATGATCGGAGTGAAACTTTCGATACCGAGATTTCCGAGGTTGGTGACAGTGAAACTGCCGCCGGTGAGAGCATCACCGCCGATGGAACCATCTTTGCAGGCGTTGGCATACTCTTTGACCTTGGCGGAGATCGCTTTCACCGAAAGGGTGTCCGCATCGCGGATGACCGGAACCAGCAGGCCCTTGGGAGTGTCAATGGCAACACCGAGCTGGGCATGGGTGAAGCGGCGCATCTTGTCACCGATGAAGTTGGCATTGATATCAGGGAATTCCGGCAGGGTCTTGGCAACGGCGAAGAGGACGAGGTCGTTGATGGTGACTTTGTCCAGACCGAGATCTTCGGCACCCTTCATCTGCTTGCGCATGGCAAGGATGGCGGTGGCATCGAAAGTGCGGTTCAAAGTCAACTGAGCCATGTCAGCCAGAGATTTGTGCATATTGTCAGCGATGACCTTGCGGATACGGGAAATCTTTTCTTCGGTGTATTCAGCAGGGGCAGCGGCGGCGGCAGGAGCGGCGGCTTTGACTTCGGCAGCAGGAGCGGGAGCGGCGGCGGCAGGAGCGGCGGCGGCACCGGCACCGGTGGCTTTCAGAGTCTTGACATCGCGTTCAATAATACGGCTTTCCGGACCGGTGGGAACAGCCTTGGAGATATCCAAACCAAGTTCAGCGGCAAGTTTCTTGGCACGGGGAGAAGCCAGCACTTCAGCACCGCTGGCAGCAGGAGCGGCGGCGGCAGCCGGAGCGGCAGCCGGAGCAGCAGCCGGAGCAGCAGCCGGAGCAGCGGCGGCGGGTGCAGCTTCAGCGGGAGCGGCGGCGCCGGGAACCGAGAAGGTGGCACCGGGTTTACCGATAACCGCGACCGGAGCGCCAACAGCGACTTCATTGCCCGGTTCGACGAGAATCTTCAAAATGGTGCCTTCATATTTGGAAAGTTCTTCAAAACTGGATTTGCCGGTTTCGAGAGAGAAGATCGGCTGTTCCATTTTGACCGCATCGCCTTCCTTGACCAACCAGGCGGAAAGCAGAGCGCTCTCTTCGGAAACGCCCATCTGCGGCATCAGAATAAAGTTGACATCTTTGTTGTCAGAAGCGGCGGCAGCCGGAGCAGCAGCAGGAGCGGCGGCAGCCGGAGCAGCTTCGGCCGGAGCAGCGGCGGCACCGGGAACATCGAACTGTTCGCCGGGCTGACCGATAACGGCGACCGGAGCACCGACGGCGACTTCTTCACCGGCAGGAATCAGGATCTTCAACAGAGTACCGGAATACTTGGACAGTTCCTGAAAACTGGATTTTCCGGTTTCAAGATCGAACAAAGCCTGTTCTTCCTTGATCACATCGCCCTCTTTGACCAGCCAGTTGGCAAGCAGAGCGCTTTCTTCGGAGACCCCCATCTGGGGCATCAGAATAAAGTTTGCCATTTTTTTCTTCCTTTGTTTTAACGTTTGAAAACTTGTTGTTGTTATAATACCAATGCAATACGCTTTTCCAATTCAGCGTATATTTCCGTTTCGAGATTGCCGTCGGTCACCAGCACATTGACCTCCTCCGGCATTGCAAAAGTGAAAGGCAAAAGTCCGCAGGATTTGGATGAATCCAACATCATCACCACCTTTTTCGCCCGCTTGATCACCGCCCGTTTGAAAATCGCTCCGGATTGGGACCCCACGGTAAAACCGAATTTTTCATCATACGCCGAGGCGGTCATGAAAGCGGTTTCGATATTGAGTTTTTCCAACTGAGCCGGAAGTTCCGGGTCGGAAACTGCGATCTCCTTGCGCGACAAGGTGCCGCCGAGCATGAAGACCGACGGTTTTTCCTTACGCATGGATATTTCAAGCGCAATATTGGGCGCGGCAGTGATCACCACCAGATTGCAATCCGGCAGTTCATTGGCAAACGCCATCGCCGTAGTTCCGGAATCAATAAAAATACCTTTGCCGGGTTCAACCAGCTGCACCGCCTTGGAAGCGATGATCTGTTTGGCTTCGTGATTGAGCTGTTCGCGTTCGCTGTAAATATCCTCAAGCATACCGTAACGGTAAGGTATCTTCCGCGCTCCTCCGCGGGTGAGGATAATAAGGTTGGCAGCTTCAAGATAGGCAAGGTCACGGCGCAGAGTCATCTCCGACCACTTACTGAAATGTTCAGCAAGTTCGCTGATGCTGACCTCTCCGCGCGCTTCGATGAATTTGCGGATAGCTTCCCGTCTTTCCGTCATGGCTACGCCTTGTCTTATTCAAATGATTCAATACACATTACGGCAACAATACCATAATATATCATCTCAAAGGCAATTTTACAACCGCACCTTGTGAATTTTTGTCAATTTTGTGTTAATTTGCAACATCAATTCTTCTGCTGTGCCACACTTCCCTGCATCGAGTTGGGGAACTGACGCTTGATTACCGGGAAGATCACCGCTACCAGCGGAATGACCAGGAAGAACAACACGCCGCCGCCGTAGAATACCATATCGGCTCCGAAATGATAGAAAATAATTCCGCTGGTCAAAGAGCCGAGCATCGTACCCAGCATCCGGCAGGTCATGGCAAAACCGAATACCCCGCCGCGGCGTTCCGGAGGAGTGATACGCGCCAGCAGACGCTGCAGCACCGGTTCGATACCGCCGCCGGCAACAAATGCCAGGAAACGGGAAATCAGCAAAAGCCACACACCGGGGATCACCATACCGCAAATCACCAGATCACGGCAGCCGCCTTGAGCCAGACTCAATGCACCGGTCAAAGCAAGCAGCGGAATGAGCAGCTGCATCGGACGGCATTTGTCCGCCATTTTACCCAGACTGAATCCGGCAATGATCCCGCCGATAGCGGCGGCGGCACTGATATATGCCGTCCAGCTCAACTTGGCTTCAACCATAGATTCGATCTTGAGAGCCAGATATTCGGTTTCCATATTTTTCCCCATTGCCGCGAGCATCAGGAACATCAGCACATAGATCGTTGAAACCGTATATCCGGAGAAGTTCCAACGGCTCTTGTTCTTCGCCTTTTCCGGATCGATCTGCTGACGGACGAAGTTCTCTTTGACAAAGAGGTTGATCACACCGCTGATGATGTAGGTGACACCAAGTGAAATAAACGCCACCTGATAACCGAATTTTTCAACCACCAGCGAACCGACGATCAATCCTGCCATCTGTCCCGACCAGACCGCAGTACTGAAAACTCCAAGCGCAAATCCCTGATGTTCGTCCGGAGTGGTGGAAACGATCAACGCCTGCGCCGCATTACCGGAACCCGAAAAGAGCGATGCCATGATCCGGGTCACCAACAGTACCGCAAAAGGAGTCAC
Organism: Lentisphaerota bacterium; assembly: GCA_015061805.1. GTDB lineage: Bacteria > Verrucomicrobiota > Lentisphaeria > Victivallales > Victivallaceae > UBA1784. The sequence goes on from SUVV01000004.1 coordinate 23,929, forward strand.
CACCGCCCCGATACCGACCAATCCCAGCAGTTTGTTGAGATAGAGACTGATCGGGATGCAAAAACCCATCATGGGAAAAATAAACGCATTGGCAAAATATGCGCGCAACAGCATCAACTTTCTGCCGTAACGGTCGGCAACCCAACCCCAAACCGGAGAGATGACCGCCAGACACAACGTCGAACAGATATGAAAACTGGCAATGGCCTTTGCCAAGCCTTCCTGACTGGTGATACCCAGTTCATCTTTTATGAAGTAGGGAATGAAGGGGATCGCCGCCGAATATCCGACAAACGCCAGCAATTGCCCGATCCACAACAAAATCAAGTTTCTCTTCCACGGAATCGTGTTGTTATTCATAACAGAACCTCCCTGTCAACACTCTGATTTAACTTCCGACAAACCCATTTTTCCGGCAAGTGCCGAATCGACAATGGACTGCACAAAATAATAGACCAGTGCCGGCACCAATGCCGCTCCGGTCGTAGCACCGATAATAGTCAAAATAGTGATCGTGATCGTGATGGTTTTGGAAACACCGGTAAAAAGCAGTGCCTTGCGTTCCGGTTTGCCGATCTTGAGCAACGCCGAACCGTACCAGACGATCAGCAGCAGAGCCAAATGCAGAACCAACGCTCCGGCACCTTCCTGAAGCAGTGCGGATACCGGGTGCTGCTTGAAGTGTTCACACGATGCCGAAAAGAATCCCCAAACCAGCATAATGACCGCAGTCGAAGACAAATAAGTGAAAAACGGCGGCAGTTTCCGCTTTGCCAACTTTCCGGCGGCAAAGCCGATAACCGAAGGCAGCAATACCAGCATCACCAACTGAACGAACATCTTGACCGGATTGGTATCGATATTCCCTTCGGAAGATATGCACAACGCCAGCATCAGCGGTATCGTCACCACACTCATCAGATTGTATCCCACTGTCATCAATATTGACAGCAGTGAATTGCCGTTGGCGGTTTCCGTCAGCACGATTCCGCTGGAAAGTGTCGGAGGCATCGCCGCCGCCACGATCAATCCGGTTGCCGGAAGCGCGGTCAGCCGGAAAATCCGGGAGACCCCCACCCCAAGCAATGGGCTGATAAACAATGCCATGACCGCCCCGCCCAGAAACAGCAGGATGAATTTCCGGTCGAACCGGGTTTTGCCGACATCCAGATTCCAGCCGCAAACCAGAAATGTGATAACGATCATCAGATTGTTAGCAGTAAGATAATCACCGTAACGCAGGGACTTGAAGAAAATCCCCGGTTCTGGCCAGATAAAAGAGATCGCTATTGAAACAGCAATGCCGATCGGCAAAAAAAGTTTTCGGAACATTTCATCTCCTCGGGTATTTGTTGTAATCCTTATAATATACCGCTGAAATCAATCTTTGTCAATAGATTTGTAAAACAGTTTATCCGGGATTATATTATCTGCCGGACAAGGAGTTTTTATATGGTTTTCCCCGAAATAAAATTAAACTGCCCCGGAGATATCTCTTGTATTTGCGCAGAAGCAGAACAACGGCTCGCCGCAAGTGAAAGCAGCCACGATCTCGACCACACGGTACGGGTGCTTCACAACTGCGAATCACTGCTCAAAGAGTACCCGCAGGCAAACTGCGATGCCGTCCGCCTTGCCGCACTGCTTCACGATATCGCCCGCCCGGAGGAAGATGCCGGACAAGGAAACTGCTGTCATGCCGAACTCGGTGCGGAATGCGCTGAAAAAATACTCCGGAACTCAGGAGTTGATGCTGATGTCACGGCAATTGCAGTCAATGCCATCAAACGCCACCGCTTCCGCAAAGGAGAAGCCCCGGACTCGATCGAAGCACAAATTCTGTATGATGCCGATAAACTGGACAGCCTGGGGGCGGTCGGTTTGGGAAGAGCATTCATGTTTGCCGGTCACTGCAACGCACGGCTTCACAACACCGAAGAAGAGGCTCTGCAAGCGCCCTCCTACTCCAAAGAGGATACCGCATACCGGGAATATCTGGTAAAACTCCGGTTCATTCCGGAAAAAATGTTCACTGAAAGCGGAAAAAAAATTGCAGTCCAAAGACTGCAATTTATGGAAGACTTCTTTTCAACTCTTGATCACGAGATCAACGGCTGACTGCAATTCAGTTCAAGCAACTCCGTTGAAAAACAGCCAGACAGTGTAAGCACAGTAAACGATCAGCAATATGCCGCCTTCAATCCGGGAAACCCGTTTGCCGGTAGCCATCATCACCCACAAGACCGGAACCAATGCCAGCATCACCCCCATATCGATCATACTGACATTGGGCGCATGCAGATCGCTCACCATCGGGGCGATACCCATGATGACCAGAATATTGAAAATATTACTGCCAACCACGTTGCCGACCGCAATATCCCGTTCGCCTTTGATGACGGCGACCACGCTGGTCGCAAGTTCCGGCAGACTGGTGCCGAGAGCGACGATGGTCAGACCGATCACCGCCTGGGAAACGCCCATCGCCCGGGCAAAAAAGACCGCACTTGAAACAAAACTGCGGGCACCGATGACCAATCCGGCAAGACCGCCGACGACAAAGATGAGAGCGAGCCACACTTTGCAATCGCTTCCACATTCTTCTTCAGCGGCGGCGCTCAACTCCCCGCCGCCGGATTTCTTGTCCTGATAGAAACTCCAACCGAGGTAGACCAGCAAAATCGCAAACATCACCGCACCCTGCCAGAAGTTGATACCTCTGCCGTCACAGAAGTAGAAAATGGCAAACAGGATCGATGCTCCGAGAAGCAGCGGCATATCCAATTTGAAAAGTTTGGTGTTGGTGACAATCGGCTGCAATGCCGCACACAAACCGAGGATAAGAGCAATATTGCAGATATTGCTGCCGATGACATTGCCGACCGCAATGTCGCCGGAATTATTCAGCGCCGCCTGAATACTTACGACCAGTTCCGGCGCGCTGGTGCCGAACGCCACCAGTGTCAAGCCGATCAACAGCGGAGAAACTCCGAGTTTACGGGCAATGGCAACGCCGCCCCGGATAAGATATTCAGCGCCGAAATAGAGCAGTGCAACGCCGAGAGCGCAAAGACCGATATTTTTCAAAAGTTCCATCGCAAATCTCACTTGCAGTTAAGTCTGCCGCCGGCGAGAACCAATTCGATATCGCGCGCAGACAGCGGATGGGTGAATTTGACCTCAAACTTGCTTCCGTCACTCTTGCAGACAGTTCCGACAACCGGTTTGCCGACGGCAAGCTGCCGGCGGATGCCGTTGAAAATCAAACTGTCTTTTTCATCGATGCGTTCATAATCCGCCGGATCATTGAAAATCAGCGGCAAAATGCCGAAGTTGATCAAATTGGCACGGTGGATACGTTCGATCGCCAATGCCGCAACCACTTTCACGCCCAGATACATCGGGCAGATGGCGGCGTGTTCCCGGCTGGAACCCTGACCGTAACTGTCACGGCCGATGATGACACCGGCTTTACCGGCATCGCGGACGGCGGCGGCGCGTTCAGCGAAACCGGGCTTGCCGGCTTCATTGAAACATTCAAAAACGACCTTGCTGTAAGCCGGGATATTACTGCGGAGTTTGAGATGGACACCGGCAGGCATGATGTGGTCGGTGGTGATTTTGTCGCCGACTTTGATCACGACTTCGCCGTTGATATCTCCGGGCAGCGGCTGATTCACCGGGAATTCGCCGATGGTCGGCTTGCGGACGATTCCTTTTCCCGGAACCGGCATCTGGAAATGCTTGTCATCAGCAAGGTAGAATTCCGGTTCTTCAATAACCGGAAATTTCACGTCGAGATCGCGGGGATCGGTAAAGACCCCGGTCAACGCGGCGGCGACTGCAGTTTCGGGGCTGACCAGATAGGACTGGTCGCCTTTGGTTCCGGAACGTCCGGCAAAGTTGCGGTTGAAAGTACGAACCGTAATAGTATCATCCGCCGGACTCTGTCCCTGACCGATACAGGGACCGCAACCGACTTCCAGAATACGCGCTCCGGCGGCGACCAGATCACCGAGCAATCCTTCGCGGCAGAGCATCTCCAGCACCGGACGGCTGCCGGGAGCGATTCCGAGCGTGACATCGGGATGAACCATTCTGCCTTTGAGCGCTTTGGCTACCAGCGCCAGGTCGCGGTATCCGCCGTTGGTACAACTGCCGACCAGCACCTGACCGACTTTTTTACCGGCAAGTTCCCGGATGGAACGGATCTGATCCGGACTGGAAGGACAGGCGGCAAGCGGTTCAAGAGTATTGAGATCGATTTCGATCACTTCATCATATTCGGCGTCATCATCGGGCTGCTGGAAACTGAAATCAGCTTCTCTGCCCTGACGGCGCAAAAATTCCCGGGTGCGCCCGTCTGACGGGAACAAACTGGTGGTGACACCGAGTTCAGCGCCCATGTTGGTGATCGTCGCACGTTGCGGGACACTCAAATCGGCAACACCGTCACCGAAATATTCCACAATGGAACCGACATTACCTTTGGTGGTCATGATGGAGAGAAGTTTCAGAATGACATCTTTTGCCGCCACCCAGGGACGGAGTTTGCCGGTAAGTTTGACTCCGACGACTTTCGGATAGGGAATGTTGAAAGACTGACCGGACATCGCCAGCGCCACATCCAATCCGCCGGCTCCGATGGCGATCATACCGATACCGCCGCCGGTGGGAGTGTGGGAATCAGAACCGATCAACGTTCTGCCCGGTTTACCGAAACGTTCCAGATGAAGCTGGTGACAGATACCGTTTCCGGGAGGGGAGAAGACCACCCCTTTTTCGGCGGCGACCGTCTGAAGATAGAGATGGTCATTGCGGTTTTCCGGTCCGTTCTGCATCATATTGTGGTCGACGTATGAAACGGACAATTCGGTCATAACGCCGGGAGTTTTCATTGCTTCGAGTTCAAGATACGCCATCGTCCCGGTGGCATCCTGAGTCAAGGTCTGATCGATCCGGATCGCAACCTGTTCGCCGGGAACAGGATTACCTCCGGTCATATGTGCTTCGATTATCTTCTGTGCAAGTGTACCATGTGCCATAATCAACCTCTCTTTGAATATATTAAAATAACTTTTTCATAATATAACACCGTTTCACTCTTTTATCAACGTAACCAACGCTTCAAAATGGGCAGTCGCGGGGAACATATCCAGAATTCCCGCATTTTCCAACTGCCAGTGATGTTCCCGGAATATCCGCAGGTCACGCTGAAGTGTGTCTGCGGCGCAGGAAATATAGATGATCTTTCCCGGTCCGGCGGCGATGATATTTTCGATCGTCTGCCGGGAAAGTCCGGCGCGGGGCGGGTCAACCAGCAGACAGCAGTTACGGTCAATTCCGGCTGCAGAAATCAATTTTCCGGCATCTCCGGCAAAGAACCGGCACCGACTGTCAACGCCGTGATGAGCGGCATTCCATTTTGCCGCCTTGACTGCGGCACTGCTCAACTCCACGCCGGAACAGCGCAGTTTCGGAATTTTCAATGCGGCGGCGACAGAAAACACTCCGACACCGCAATACAATTCTGCCAATTTTTCAAATCCGGATTCTTCGATTTCAGCGACCGCCCGGCGAACCAATTCTGCCGCCACCGCCGGATTGGTCTGAAAAAATCCATCCGGTGCGACTTTCAATTTTCCTACCCCCGGAATGTGTTCAGTCAACCAATTGCTCTTTTCCGGCGCCCGACGACCGGGAAATGCGATCACTCCGTCAGCATCCGTACACCGGAGAGTGACCGAATCACTGTCGGCAGGAAGTTTCAAATCTTTCAACGCCTCATTTATCCGGGCGCAAGCCAAACCGCAGGAAGTGATCGGAATCAGCGATTCATTATCCCGCCCCACCATGGAAAAAGTACCGTTTGCACAGTGCAATGTGAGTTTATTGCGGTATCCATAACGTTCCGGAGCGCCGAATGGCGGTACTGTTTTACCTGCGCCATCAAATCCGCAACGCTGTAAAAAATCGGCAAACTGCCGCTGTTTCCAGAATAATTCCGTTGAATAATCACAATGACTGTAAGCGCATCCGGGACATGCCGGAAATACCGGACAATCCGGCACTATCCGTTCCGGAGCCGGAGTTATGATCCGGACAACTTCGCCGCGGGAAAAACTTTTTTTATCCTGAATGATTCTGATTTCGGCATCTTCACCGGGCAGCAATCCGGGAACAAAACACACCTTGCCGGAATCCAGATGTCCGACCGCCTCTCCGCCGTAAGCCAGAGATTCAACGTGCAAAAAACAATTATTCACCGGTACGGGTTCCCGGAGCATCCGCCATAACTCCCTTGCCGAGATCGACAGTTCCGCTGTAGCGGGCGGGACGTTTGCTCCTGACGGATTCATCAAGTATCTGACTCACACTTATTCTGCCTATCCGGTCGGGCAGTACGAAGTCAATACCGGGACGGGCTGGAACTCCGCCCATACGTTTGACATAGCCGTTTTTATCGCTCCGGATCAACGCCGGAACGGTTTCGGAAACCCGCCAGTAGGAACTCTCCAGAGTTTCCCCCTCGTAGTTGAATGCGAGATAGTGGAATATACGGGAGGTCACCGGCAGAAGCAAATGCAGACGGCTGAGCATATCGACCTCGGCCTGGAATTTTTCATAACCGACCACATGACCGACGCGGCACACGCCGTAGATGTTCTTTTCACCCTCAACGACCAGATAATAGCCGATGTTTTTCTTTTCGGTCAAAGTCCGGAGCGAATAAGTTCGCTCCTCGCGGTCAGTTTTCTTTTTTTTCTCTTCGAGATCAGGCACGCCGACAGAACGCGACCACACCGTGTTGCCCTTGGAGATCTCAATTTCAACATCCTTGCTGCGGAACTCACTCTTGAGCAGGTTGTGAGAAACGTAAGCATGAATCCGGTAGCGCCCGGTTTTGGACAAATTATAGTGCTTATCAAGGCGGAAGATCATACGACGTACTTCGCCCGGAGCCAGCATCAAACCGGTCATGGATATTTCGGAATCCCGGCGGGCATAGACCGGACGGTTCCGGGAATCCCTCACATCGAACAGCAGAAATCCCTGAAGCGCCGGGTCGCCGCCGAACAGCAGCGGCCGTCCGGAATCATTGCGAAGCGTGACGCAGGCATAAATGTGTTCAAAAAGCATATAAACATCGCGGTTGAACGACAAATTTATCGCGACCCGGGCATGCAGCAAGATCCCGCTGAATAAAACCAGCATAAACAGCCCGCATTTAATATGAGTTTTCATAATTCCTCTGCGCTCCTCAAAGTTGTCCGGTAAACTGCAGTTCCGCCGGAAACAGTGTTTCAACCATACTTTCCCGGCAACTGCCGCAATTAAAATCACCCGGTCAATGACCGATACCAAGCCGGATAGCAAGACGTTCCGGCAAACCGGCATCCAGAACCTTCTGCTTGGCAGCGGCAATATCATAAGGCACCATCATCCGGGTCACCGTCAGTTCATCACTGTCGTATATTGCGAAACTGGCACGCGGGTCACCGTTGCGGGGCTGACCGATACTGCCGATATTGAAAAGATAATTGTGCATTGTTTTCATCTGCACCGTAACCGAATCGATAACGGAAAAATCAACATCCATATCTTCATCAAATATGCCGCCCCCCCATTCCGGGATCAGCTCGACCGTCGAACGGTCAGGCAGCCGGACAAAGGCAACCGGAACATGTGAATGACCGCAGAAACTCAGCAACGTTTTTTGTTCCATAAAATGACTTACGCAGTCATCCGCCTTGAAAATGTATCCCCAGCGCTCCGGAGTGTCCAACGTAGCATGCACAATGGTCAACTTGATTTTCAAAATCTGCTTGGAGTATTCCAACGAGTTCAGCCATTCCCGGTCGGAATCGCTCAACTGATCGTGAGTCCACTGGATAGCTAAATGAGCATGGGGATTGAAGCCTGCCCTGTTATCCGGATCATAGTTGATTGCATAATCATCGTGATTTCCGCGGACGGCGGCGACCACATCCAAACTGCGGGCAAGTTCAATACAGCGAACCGGGTCAGCATTGTAGCCGACAATATCTCCGAGGAGAATAAATTTGTCAACATTCATTGATGAACAAACCCCAAGCACCGCCTCAAAGGCCTCAAGGTTACCGTGAATGTCACTTAAAACCGCATACTTTGGCATCGTAAATAAACTCCAAATCTGTTTGAACAGCACTTATTCAATCCGTCGGAAATTGCACCGCAAAGTGCAAATTTCCGCTCAAAGCGAACGCAACAGACGCTGTAAGCCGGATTCCGTACCACCTTGCGGCGGCGGCAATCATCTGTCTGATGCGACCAGAACCCGGGACTTGTAACGTCGCGAGCAACGGCTCGTCCCCTATTTGGTCTTGCTGCGGGAGGAGTTTACCATGCGGCGGAACTCTCATTACCGCCCGGTGGGCTCTTACCCCACCCTTTCACCCTTACCGGAGGAAATCCCCGGCGGTCTGCTCTCTGTTGCACTGGTCTTACTGCAGAATATCGTCTGCAGCACCCCTCTTTTCAAAGGGGCTCCCTGCTCTGTGCAGTCCGGACTTTCCTCAACGCGGAAGAAATTTTTCCGCGCCGCGATTGCCCGCGCCTGTCACGTTCAAATTATAATATAACTACCCGGAAGCGATTATGCAAGAAAAATCAGAGATTTTTTTCGATTATTCCGGATTATCGCTTTTCAAACAACTTGTCGACATGCGATTTTTCCGGGGGCGAAGTCAGCAAACTCACCACGACAAGTGCAATGATCGAAAGCGGCAGAGAGTAGACAAAGGGATCGACCACCGGCCACGGATGGCTCTGGATCAAGACATCTTTCCCGAAAATGAAGCGGCAGACTCCAAGCAGTGCCGACTCTTTCCGGTGCAAAAACAGCAAACCGAATACCGAAGAAAGCGTTCCGGCAACCATCCCCGCCCAAACTCCGGCGGCAGTTGCCCGCTTCCAATAAAGCGATGCCGCGTAAGCCGGGAGAAATGCCGCCGCACAGATGCCGAAGAAAATCGATGTTCCGCGCGCCACCACTCCCGGCGGCAGGATGATCGCAAAGAAAACACTCAACAAAATGCCCACCGTCACGCCGCAGCGGGAAACGGTCATCGAACGCTCCGGAGTTTTGCAGAATTCACCGCAGATATCGTTACCGAGCGAACTTCCGGCTACATGGAACAAACTGGACAGCGTGGACATCGCCGCCGACAGCATCGTAAGCGAAAAAAGATAAAGCACCACCGGCGGCAGGGCTTCCCGGATGAACATCGGGATTATCACGTCAGGATTTCCTCCGGCGGCTTCGATCGCCAACTGCGGAGTGGAGTTCCCGACACCGATCTCCGGGTGAAAGAAAAAGACATTGGACAAGGCTCCGGTCATATACGCCGCTCCGGCTGTGCAGAGGATGAATATTGAACCCACCAGCACCGCCCGGTTCAACTCTCTGCCGCTTTTGACCGTCATAAAACGCACCGCCAACTGCGGCTGCGCCAATGCGCCGATACCGACTCCGAGCATCAGACTCGAAACCAGAGTCCACCACCAGACCGAATTGAATTCCGGCATGACCGTCCAGCCGCGATGACCGAGGATATATTCCTGCGGCAGCCGCTGGGCGACCAATGCAGACATTTCTGTAAGTTTCTCATGAGCAGGAATTATGCCGCCGAGCCGGACATAGCACATCGTGATCAGAAGCAGCATACCGCCGATCATGATCGACCCCATCAGGGCATCGACATACATGACCCCTTTCAAACCTCCGAAGATCACATAGACCGCAACAACTGAACCGAAAACCACCAGCGCCCAGCCATACGGAACCCCCATGACCTCCTGCAGAAAACGCGCGCCGCTGATCAGCACCACGCTGGAATACAGCGGAATAAACACAAATATCACCGCCGCAATGAAATACTTCATCCGTTCACTCTGAAAACGTCTGCCGATAAATTCCGGGAAAGTTTTCGCATCCAGTGCCACGCCGATACTGCGCGTCCGGTGTCCGAACCAGATAAATGCCACAACGATACCGAAAGCGATATTCATAAATACCAGCCACATCAGCCCCATGCCGAACTGTCCGGCAATACCGCCGAAACCAACCAATGCCGAAGTACTGATAAACGCCGCTCCGTAACTCATCGCCATCACAAACGGATTGACCGAACGACCGGCAAGCAGATAATCCTGATTATTGCGGGTTTTGCGGAAACCGCGCATTCCGAGATAACCGATGATGCACGCATAAACGGCAATCATCGCGCCCAGCACGACTGCATTGAGGTTGTACGCCGAAGCGATCAAAGATTCTGCGACAGTGAACATTACTTTTCTCCGCCTCCCTTATTCCAGTTGACGGCACCATATATTACGCCGATTGCAGAAACAGCAATACTGCCCAGCACCGCACCGGCAATATACCAATCACCCAAACCCAACATGATACTTTTCGATCTCCTGCAAAAAAAAACGGACGAAGTTTTTCAACTTCATCCGTATAATCAAAATTGATTCGCGAACCGGACTTACGCCTTTTCGTAGTTTCCGGTGCGGATACAGGCAGTACACATTTTGACAGTTTTGACGGTACCGCCTTCATTGATTTTAACATTCTGAAGATTGACTTCAAAGGTACGTTTCACATTTTTGACAACGTGCATACCGATACCGCCGGCTTTCTTCGCCAAACCTTTGCGGGTGATGCAACCACCATTGCCGCGGGTTTTGCCGCAGAGTGCGCAAACCTTGCTCATTGTTGATTCCTCGTATAAAGTTAATTTCTTTTAATAAACAAAAAAATGGTGAGTTGGCCGGGGCTCGAACCCGGGACCACCGCCTTAAAAGGGCGATGCTCTACCGACTGAGCTACCAACCCACCGGAGCAACCGCGTTATCGGTTGACATTCACTTAAGATACCACACTATGTTGATTTTTGCAAGCGCCTTTTGTAAAAAAATTCGATTTTTTTCCGCGAAAGCCCGCCAAATCCGCAAAACCGCCCCATTTTTTCATATATTTCTCTCCGGGTATCCGGGAAATCGGAATGCTTTTTCAAAAACAGCGTATCCTTCCGGAACAAAGAACTGCAGTTATCCCCTGCGGCGAACGGAACGGATCACGGAAATCCGCCGCCGAATCGATCACATCCGGGTCGAATACGGTCAAATCCGCAAAATTTCCGGCGGTGACACTTCCCACGCCGGGTAATCCGAAGAATTCTGCCGCATTACCGGACAAGCGGGCGCACACTTCCGGAATGGCAAGCCCGCGGTCAAGCAGCAATCGCGCAAAGCGGGGAGCGCCGCCGAAAGAGCGCGGATGCGGCTGACCGAAGCGGTCATCCGGCGGCAGGGCGTTGCCGTCGCTTCCGAAAACACACTGTTCATGCGAAATTATCTCAAGCATATTCCGCTCCGACATATTGGCTGATGCCACCATGGAATCCGGCGCGCTGCGGTACAGGATATCCACCACATTTTCCGCCGGATCGCCGGGGATATCGGCAAAGAACATGCCCTGATACTTCCGGTATCCGGAAACTCCGGTGCCGGCAAGGCGCCGGGTTTTCCAATACTGTTCATTCCTGATGGAGTGCAGATGATCGACCGCCCGGCGGCGTTCTTCCGGGTCATTGAAGAGCGCTGATATCTCTCCATCGCCATATCCGGAATACTCTTTACCCAACACCACACTCAGCATAGTCTGGCTTTCAATATATGGATAGCGGTCAAAGCGGATATCCAAACCGCCGGAACGGTATTGACCGATCAATGCAAACGCGCGATCCAGTTTTCCGAAGTTATCACTCCCGGCAGTTTTCAGATGGCTGATCTGCACTTTGTGAACTCCGGCACGGCAGGCGAGTTCAAAAATCTCCTCCAGACTCTCCAGCAGGCGGTCGCCTTCACTGCGCAAATGGGTGGTAAATGGTTTGTTTTTAATTGCGAGGACACCCATCAAAGCAAGGATCTCATCTGCTTCAGCGAAGCACCCGGGGACATAGAGCAAACCGCTGGAAAGCCCAACTGCTCCGGCATCGAGTTGATCTGCCAGCATCCGGCACATCCGGTCACATTCTTTTGAAGAAATCCTTTTCTCTTCATACCCGGCAACTGCCGCGCGGAGTGTATTGTGACCGCAAAGCGGAAACAGCCGCAGTTCCGGAGCATACTCCGTACACCGCTTCATATAGCCCGGGAAATCCGCCCAATCCAACGGCACACCGTAATTGGCATACAGCGCCTCCAGATGTTCCCGGTTTGCCGGAGTCACCGGAAATGGCGACAATCCGCAGTTTCCGCAGATTTCCGAAGTGATCCCCTGACTTATTTTGCTGAAGCACTCCGGTGCCGCCGGCGCAGAGAGATCGGAGTGTCCGTGAGCATCGATAAATCCCGGAGAGATTATTTCCTTTTTGAATGTAAATATTTTGTCTGCCGCCGATGCGCCGCTGATATCCGTTTCGACGGCGATGATCCGGTCATTTTCGATCAGCACCGCTTTCCGGGACAATCCGGAAAAATCCGGAGTGCAAACCCATCCTTTCAACAATATTCTCATCTTTTCTCCAACAGTTTCAGCACCCGGAAAAATTCCGATGCGCTCCACGCCTGCGCCGGACAACCGCCCGGACGGTGGGGATAATCACCATCCAGAATCTCCGGCAGCTGCCCGGTGACTCCGGATTCAAAGTGCACAACTTCGGACATCAACAGTGAAAGCGCCCGGCGCCGGGAACTTTCGCCGCCGACAAGATAAAGCGCTTCGCAATATGACGCGAACGGCCAACACCACGCAGTTCCGTTGTGATAAGCCGCTTTGCGCGAAGTGTCTTCCGGTCCGCGATAGTGCCCCTGATAGGGCAGAGCCGGGTCATTGAGCAATTGCCCCTGATAATTCACCGGGAGCAGGAAAGCAACCGGCGCATCATCCAATGTCCGGATCGCACCGGGGACGAGCAATCTCCCGGCAGTTTCCAGAATCCGGCAGCACAGCGCCTTGTCGGTAACAGCACCGAAAGTGATCGCGGTCAGGATGTTGCAGCGCAGATGATCATCCGGGGCGGCTTCAGCTGCCGGAGTTCCGGGAGCGCAATGCAGACAATCGGCAGTTTTCCCATTGCTGAAAAAATATTTCTGAATGGAATGCCGAACCTTTTCCGCGTCCTCATCGTCCAGCCACTTCAACACCGCATACCAGAGCGACTGGATCTCGATCGGGTACCCCTGCCGGGGAGTTCCGGCGGGATAGTTGGTATCCATCCAGCTGAAGTGAGCCGGACTGAAAAGCAGACCGCTTTCAGCATCCATGACGATACCGTTGGGAGTGCCCCGTTTATAATGGTACACGATGGAATCGGCCACCTCTTTCATCGTCCGTCCGCCGCACCGGACATCCATTATCCCGGCATCCCCGGTACTCCGGATGTAATCCCGCAATGCAACAATGAGATACAAAGGAGCATCGCTGGTATCCCGGTTGGAATCATTGTTTCCGCAAATCATATTCGGGATGGTGCCCTGCCGTTCAAAAGCGGCGAAGCGGCACAAAACCTGAAAACTCTGTTTCTGAAACTCCGGAAATTTGACCAGACCGCGCAAAACGATCAAGGTATCCCTCCCCCAATCCAGAAACCAGGGATACCCGGCAATAACGCTGGCGAGGTTGTCCCGCCTGACGACAAAACGCGAAAGCACCGGAACCGCCAGCGCTGATGCCGAAGCGGAAGTGTGCAGCGGGGCAAACATCTCTTCACATTCTGTTTCAGATGGGAAGACGATCCCCGACAGTTCGGCAGTACCGGCAGCTGCGCCGAGGAGAACGCTTTCCCCGGAGTCCAGCGGTACGGAAAAATATCCCGGACTGAATAAATCGGTCTTATCCGGCAAGCCGTAGTATCTTTCCGCGGGCAGATCGACCATGTAACGCCATTCCGGAGCATGATAAAATTCTCCCCGGTCAGCCCGGAGCATGAGCTTCCGCTCCGCAGGCTGAAAATCAAAACCGTTGTCAAAAATTTTCACACTTTTACGGAAAAGATGTTCTGCTCCGTCACAGGCACGGGTAACCGCATGGTTCACGCGGTCTTCCACATCCGGGCGGATGATCAGTCTGCCCGGAAGTTTTTCCGCGCCATTGTTATTCAAATGGCAGAAACGCAGAAAAACCTGATCGGCATCGCGGCTCATAAAGAAATCAAGCGACACCCGGGAAACTCCGCCTCTGCCGTCCGGCAGGGCAAACCGCATGGATGCCCGGTTATCCGGATGAGCGGTGAACTCTTCAATGGCCGCCCGGGAAAGTTCGTGAGAATATTCATCGATCACCAGCCACGCCCGGAAATTACTGAACATCACATGACGGTCGACCGGGAATTCCTTATTTATGTTTGCCGCCAGAATCGCATCATATTTGCTTTCCGGCCGTCCCGGAACCGCCCCGAACATTGCATAAGAGCCCAGCTCATTGGTCCCGAAAACCCGGCGTTCATCCATGCCGCGCCGGCAGCTCAAACGGATGCGCCGCCTGCTCCCGTCGGGCAGCTGCAGCAGCCGTGCAGTTGAACGTTCCGTCCTGCCGGGAGCAAAACCGGTGATCACCATTTCCAATAAATGATCAAAACCGGAATCATTCTGCGGCAATCCGGTCAGAATGAATTCACCGTCTTTCCCGGCAAGCGGCAGACTTTTCCCATGAAAAACCGTCTTTTTGCCGTCGCGGATATCCAGCGCAAACGGATGGGGACTGCGAACCAACAGCAAATCATCCACCGGAAGCACCACCATCCGGTGACAGTCTGCCGGGTAATCGAATACCGTCACCGGAGCCGGAGTCTGCCCGGAACACTGCGAAACAAATCCCAGCGGATCCCGGAGCATCATCTCTCCGTCAATTCCGGATGCTTCAGCAAACGGTTTCAAACGCAGAAGCAGATTCTGTGCCATCGCCGCCGCCATCTGACGGCAGATCTTGTCCGGCAGAACCCCGGACGGAGCTGCCGCCGGGATCTCATAGTCATCGAAACTTACGCACCGCCCCTCCCCCGGAGCGAGGGTGAGCGAAAGCGAATCGCCTTTGGTTTCAAAAGTGATTTTCTGTCCGGAAAGCAGATCGATCCCGACCGTGAAACCGGTGTTTTCAAAATGCAGTTCGGTATACTTTGAACAATCCAGATTGAGCAGGATCAACAGCGGCGGCACATCTTTTCCGCTGCGCCAGGCGGCGATCGCATTGCCTTCACCATGCTGGATCAACCGGACACGGGCATTGATCCCGAATGCCGGATGATCGGCAAGCAGACGGTTCATTTTACCGATAAGAGTGTTGAGGTTGTCCGGGTTGCCGAAATTCAACGCGCCGCACCCGTGAACATCGATTTTCTCTGAAGCATAAAACTCCGCGCCGTTGGCAAATCCGAATGCTCCGTGCTGGGCAAGAAGCGCCGTCACCATAAAACGCAGCCGGGCAAAACTCTTCCCTCTGGCGGCGAGGCGGTCGTTGTCGTGAGTTTCGGCGAAGTTGATCAATGTCCCGGTACGGTTGCCAACATCGTCCATATAGGGATAGTAGCGGGATATCTCATCACGGGAATAATTTTGGAAAAGTTCAGAATATCCCCAGTTGAGTCCGCTTTCAGCAAGCAGCCGCTCCTGAACCGGCAGCGGCCCGCCCAGACCTTCCAGCAAAAACACCGTATCCGGGTACTCCTCGCGCACCCGCGACACAATATAATCCCAAGCCTTTTCCGGAACCATATAACCGGCATCACAGCGGAATCCGTCCACCCCGCGGCGGCACCAGAAAAGAAATACTTTCGCCATCAGTTCGTGAACCGCGCTGTTGTGATAATCCAACCGGCAGAGGTCTGCCCAGACGATTCCCCACGCACCGGGATTTTCAAACCTTTTATCAGCATTGCGGACAAAGTAATCCGGATGTTCGCACTGGAGTTTGGATGCCCATCCGGTATGATTTACCGGGATATCCATAAATATCCTGCCCCGGCGGCAGTGGACAGCATTGATAAGTTCTTCAAACTGTTCCATCGGGGTACTGCATTCATCGAACTCCGCCAACGCCGGATCTACCGCAAAATAATCGGTTGCTGCAAACGGACTGCCGTACTGCCCCATCCTGCCGTAAGATACCGGAACCGGATGTATCGGAAGCAATTGCAATATCCGGCAGTTCAACGTATCGAAAATGTGGTCAAGACGGGATATCAGCGAACGGAACGTGCCGGAGGGCGGGATCACCGTAAACCCGGCTTTTTCCAACTCCGTCGAATCGGGAACCGCCGGAGAATGCGGCAGGTCAGCCCAGGAATTCCATTGCCGGACAAAGGCGCAATAAACGGTATTTCCGGCAACATTCTCAGCCGGTTCAACTTTGATTTGAAAATTTCCGGATGAGGGCCATAATGCCGGAGCATCCTTCTCCGGCAGGAAACAGCACTTTGCCTCAAAGCTGCCGACCTCCGGCAAGGGAAGTTTCAGCGTAAAGCACCCGGAACCATCCGGTGTCATTACGATATCGTGCCAATCGGAATTGCGGATACTTTTCCGGTTTTCGGTGCGTTCGACAAGTTCCCGGCGGCGCATGGCGGCGCGTCCGATATTGGTACGGACGACCGCTCTGCCGCGAAGTCCATCCGGAACACCGGAAAGTTTCAAGGTGATACTCTCTCCGGCGCAGAAAATATTACGGAGAGGTTCAATACGCTGGATTACCGCCGGATGTTTCACGATAGTTCACCGGGAAGTTCATTATTGAAGAAAAAACGGAAAATATCCTGAATATGCCTGTCCCAGAACTCCCAGTTGTGACCGCCCGGATATTCGTAACTGTAAAATTCAGGATAATTCAACTTTTTGACAGCGGCATTGAACGCACGGTTATCCTCCAGCATAAAATCGTCCTTTCCGCAAAAACTGATCATCCGGGGCAGTTCAGATTGAGAAGTGACCGCCTTTTTTGCCAGATCAAAGAGATCGTTTCCGGAAATGACGGCATGTTCCGGGGAAACAAAAATATTTTTCAGTTCCGGGAGCCAGGCTGATGTTTCCGGCGCTTCAAAACGCCGTTTCAAATCGACCACCGGAGACAGCGCCCCCACTGCGGCGAAACGTTCCGGATGGCGCAGCGCAAGTTTCAATGCACCGTAGCCGCCCATCGACAATCCGGCGACAAAACAATCCTCTCTTTTCAACGATATCGGAAACAACTCCGCCGCCAGCACCGGCAGTTCCTCCGAAATAAAACTCCAGTAGGGAAATCCATTGGCGGCATCCGTGTAAAAACTCCTGCCGCCATCCGGCATGATGACTGCAACATTATATAAATTGGCGTAACGTTCAATCGAAGTATAACGGCTCCAGGCGCTTTGATCATCAGAAAGACCGTGCAGGAGAAACACCGTCCGGTAGCGTTTTCCGGACAATTCGCCGTAGCGGTACGGGGGGGATGCCTGCGGTATCACCGCATTCAAAGCAACCGCCTTTCCCAGCAATGCCGATTTGAAACTGCAATTTATGAAAGCCATATTGTTTCCTTTCTGTCAAAAAATCTTCAACAGGTAATTTAACCTTTTCCGCATCAATTGTCAATCCCTCTGCCAAAAATAATAACGTTTTGTTTGCGATTTTTACGGGTGTCACGGAACCGGTACGGGGCAACGTTTTTCAAAAAAACATGATATCTGCAGAAATTTTTTCAAAAACGGTGGTGATTGACAATAAAACGTGCTATATTATCTGTTGGTACATTAAATATTACATATTTTCAGGGAGAAGTTATGGGAGAAGTCAACGACAAAAGCAGATTTGACAAACTCACATTGTTGAGTGATTCAGAGCGGCGCTATCCGAAAAATCCGGGAGAGGCGAAACTGGAGTGTTTCGACAACCTCTATGCTGACCGGGATTATGTCATCGAATTCGATTGCCCGGAATACACTTCACTCTGCCCGGTCACCAGCCAGCCGGACTACGGTCATCTGACCATCCGTTACGTTCCGGACAAACTCTGCATCGAAAGCAAATCTCTTAAACTTTATCTTTACAGTTTCCGCAATGCCAACATCTTCCATGAAGAGGCGGTGAACTCCCTGCTGGATGCGATCGTACGCACCTGCGCGCCGCGCCGCGCCGAAGTCATCGGCCGTTTCCGCCCCCGCGGCGGCATCGCGATCAATGTTAAAGCCACCTATGGAGGGGATGTCAATGAGTTTTGAGTTTATTGAAAATGGTACCGTAACCACACCGGAAGGCTTCCTCGCAGCCGGTGTTACTGCCGGATTCAAACGGAGCGGCGCGCCGGACTTTGCCATGGTCGTCAGCGAAGTTCCGGCGGAATTTGCCGGTGTTTTTACCAGTTGTACCTTTGCAGCTGCGCCGGTGCAGCTTTGCAAAAAACGGGTTCTTGAAAGCGATTTCCTGCGCGCGGTCGTCATCAACAGCGGCAACGCCAACGCCTGCACCGGTGAACAGGGAATGGCTTCAGCGGTGAAAAGTTGCGAAATCGCCGCTCAAGCGCTCAATATCCCCGCAGAATCCGTTGCAGTCGCCTCCACCGGACGTATCGGCGTCCAGATGAATATGGCCCTGATCGAAAAGGGCGTGGCGCTGGCACTTCCCGCCCTCTCCCGCAATGGCGGCGCTCTCGCCGCTGAAGCGATCATGACCACCGACACCGTTCCCAAAGCCGCCGCAGTGAAACTGCAGTTCGGCGATAAGACCGTTTCCATCGGAGCCATGGTCAAAGGTGCCGGTATGATCGATCCCAATCTTAAAGTCCCCCATGCCACCATGATCAGCGTGATCACTACGGATGCGGCACTTTCAAAGGCCCAGCTGCAGAAGATGCTGGCGGTCAATGCCGACTGTTCGTACAACCGCATCACCGTCGACGGTGACATGAGTACCAACGACACGGTACTGCTCCTTGCCAACGGCTGTTCCGGAGTGAAGATCGCTCCCGACAGCGCCGAAGAAGCGGCATTTGCTGAAGCATTGCTGGCGGTCATGCAGAATCTTGCCAAACGCATGGTACTGGATGGAGAGGGTTCCACCAAGTTTGTCGAGATCAAAGTCATCAACGCCCGCTCGGCAGAAGATGCCAGAAAAGCCGCAGAAGCCGTCGGAAATTCCCTGCTCTGCAAGACCGCATGGTTCGGCAATGACCCCAACTGGGGACGGGTGGTGGCGGCTCTCGGTTACTCCGGAGCGCAGTTTGACCCGGATAAATGCGATATCTACTTCGGAAACATCCCGGTCGTGAAAAACGGCGGAGATGCCGGAACCCCGGAAAGCGATCTGCGTGCCACCGTCAAAGAGCGGGAATTCACCATCACCTGCGATTTCAACGACGGCGATGCGGAATACTGGGTGTGGTCGAGCGACATTTCCTACGAATACGTCAAGATCAACGCCGATTACCACACTTGATAAAGCAAGGTATATCAGGAAATTTACAAGAAATCAAAACAATTAATTTTTGCAGGAATATACAGTTATGAAAAAATCAGATGTCAAGATGCTGGTCATCACCGGATTCGGACTGAATTGCGAAAAAGAGACCGCCGCCGCCGGTAAACTTGCCGGAGCCACTCCCGAACTTATTCATCTCAACGATCTGCTTGCCGGAAAACGCAAACTGGATGAGTTCCACTTCCTCGCTTTCATCGGCGGATTTTCTTTCGGTGACCACCTCGGTTCCGGTACGGTTTTCGCCAACCGGGTCAAATTCAACCTGCGCGATCAACTCCAGAAGTTTGTCGATGACGGCAAACTGGTCATCGGTATCTGCAACGGATTCCAGACCCTGACCCGTCTGGGCATGGTTCCGGCGCTCAACGGCGACTACTTCACCCAGACCTCCGCGCTGGCGCACAATGATTCCGGCGTGTTCCGGGATGACTGGTGCCGCCTGAAAGCCAATCCGGCTTCTCCCTGCGTTTTCACCAAAGGTATCGACATGGTCCGTCTGCCCCTCCGTCACGGCGAAGGTAAATTTGTTGCCGACGAAGCCACCCTCGCTGAAATCGAAAGCCGCAATCTGGTCGCTGTCCGCTATGCCAACGCCGACGGTTCCAATGCAACGGAATTCCCTGCCAACCCCAACGGTTCTCTGAACTCCATCGCCGGTATCTGCGACCCCACCGGCCGCGTTTTCGGACTGATGCCCCACCCCGAAGCGTTCCTTTCCCCCTTCAACGCTCCGGACTGGACCGCCCGCAAAGCCTGCGGTGAAGCGCTCCCTGCCGAAGGCGACGGAGTTGCCTTCTTCCGCAACGCGGTGGACTACATCGCTGCTGAATTCTGATCAAACCAAAGAATATCAGACAGGGCGCCGTGAGTTTTTTTCTGTACCCGGGCAACCGGCTGGAAACTCTTGCCGGGATCTACTGCCGCCGGATCTTCTGCGATCCCGGCAGTGATCCTTTGGAGCAGGAGACGGTTGTAGTCCAAACCCAGGGTATGGCGGCTTATCTGCGCCAATTCATTGCCCGGAGATGCGGCATTGCCGCCAATATGGCAATGCCCTTTCCGGAGGGCTTCATCAGCCGGGTGCTGAAAGCCAATCTTCCGGAATATGAAAAAGTTTCGGAAAACTTCTCGCAGGAAACTCTCGCCTGGCAGATATTTGCCATATTCCAGCAATCCCCGGAGGAGTTCCCGGAACTTGCCGGATACCTCAAAAACGGCAGCGATGAACTCCATCTCTGGCAGCTTGCCCGCTGTACCGCCGCGCTGTTTGACCGTTACCAGATCTACCGTTACACCGACGATTATTTCCCGCTTACCGGGGAACAGTGGCAGACCCGGCTGTGGAAAAAACTGCTGAACTTGTCCGAAAAGAGCAAAATGCGCTGTTTCCGGGATTTTCTCCGTAAAGATACTCCGATTGCCGGATTGCCCAAACGCCTGACTGTATTCGGAGTCGGTTCTCTGCCGCCATTGTATCTGGACATATTTTTCAAGATCGCCTCTGTTATTGATCTGCACTTTTTCTATCTGACCCCCTGCCGGGAATTCTGGGAAGGAGTTTATTCCGTCCGGGAACAACGCTGGATCGATCCCGCAGGCAATCTGCCGGAGGTGGGCAATCCGCTTCTGGCATCATGGGGAGAATCCGGACGGGAACTATTTACCAATCTGCTCAATCATCAGGACACTACGCCCTACGTTTCTTCTGATGATCTGCTCTTTGATGATTACATTTCGCCGGGGAGTTCCGGCAGTGTCCTCGCGCACATCCAGCAGGATATTCTCACCATGCACGATGCCCGCCGGGACAACCGCGCCCTGCCGCCGGACGATTCTCTGGAGATACTGAACTGCCACTCACCCCGGAGAGAGATCGAGATCCTCCACGACAAACTGGTATCTCTTATCAGCAGTAAAGAGGTCGAACCCAGAGATGTTATCGTGATGGCACCGGACATCAACAACTATTTGCCCTATATCGAATCGGTTTTTGCTCGAGGGCCGCTGAAAGATTGTTTCACCGTATCCGACCGCAATCTGCACAGCGGATGCGGCATCGGCGATGCCTTCTGCGCGCTGTTGAAACTCTCCGGCAGCCGGATGGACACCGATGAAGTGATCTCGATCCTGAGCCATCAGGCAGTATTCACCGCGTTCGGTTTGAAGGTGAATGACCTTGAATCGGTCAACCGCTATCTGGAAAGTTCCGGCATCCGCTGGGGACTGGATGCCGAAGACCACCGCCGGTATTGCGGAGTGGCATTTGAAGAGTATTCATGGTATCACGGGATCGACCGTATCTTTGAGAACTTCACCATGGATGCCGACGATTTGGAAAAAATCCCCGGCGACCCGCTGATACTCGCAGAAGGTGAACTGGAACTTTTCGGCAAATTCAACCGCTTCATCCGGAAACTGGCAGAGTTGCGCAACAATCTTTCAGTGAAACGTGATCTGCGGCAGTGGATGGAATTTTTTCAGCAGATATTGGAAACATTTTTTCAGGAATATGACAAAGATAGTTCCGAAGAGATCGCCGCCTTGCGCCAATTTTTCACCGAAAAATGGCTTATCGGCAAAAATGTTGACCGTATCGGCAGATTTTCACTGGAAGTGATGCTTGATGTGATCGGAACCTTTCTCAATTCGTCCCCTTCCAGATTCAGTTTTCTCCGGGGCAAAATCACATTCTGCTCACTCACTCCGCTCCGGAGCATCCCGGCGCAGGTGATCGCTGTACTCGGCATGGATGATGGGGCATTCCCCCGGCGTGATGTAACGGTCAGTTTCGACCTGATGTCCTCCAAACTGCTTCCCGGCGACCGTTCCGGAGCCAAGGAAGACCGTTATCTGTTTCTGGAAGCATTGATGTCAGCGCGCCGTTCGTTCTGGTGTTTCTACAACGGGCGCTCCCGCTTCAACGGAAAAATCCTGCAGCCGTCGACAGTGCTCGGAGAGTTGATGGACTATCTGAAAGAAAGTTGTAAAATAACAGAAATCCAGCACTATCTTCAGGATTTTGATCCGCGCTATTTCCTGGTGAACGGCAAATTGAGATCAAATTCCCGCAGCAGTCTTTCAACCGCAAAGCTGCTGGCTTCCAGCCGCAACAGTGAACAGCCCGGCAGAAAGTATATCGCGCCGCTCATTCCGTATATTCCCAATGCCGGATTCAAACTGGAAGAGTTCATCAAATGGGCAAAACACCCCTTGAGTTATATTTTCGCCAACAGTCTTGACTGCAAATTCCAGACACCGGATGCTGCCCGCGCAAGAGAACCGATCACCTCCGTCAGCGGATTGCAGTGCTACACCGTCGACCGGAGCATTGCGGAATATGAAAAACTCAATATCGATCCGGCTGCAGCTTTTGACATTTTGAAACGGATGAATATCCTGCCGCCGGGAGAAGCCGGAATCCGTACATTCACCTGTGAACTTGATAAAATCAAAAAAATCCCCGCCCCCTGGCGCCAGAGTTTTTACGCTCAAAATCCGGTGGCGGCGGCATTTGATCTTGAAATACCGCTGTTTTCCGAATCCCGTCAGATAAGCGGTATCCTCAACTGTTCGGATACATTGGATGAGCAGAAAATAATGGTCTGTGCCTCACTCAAACACAGCCATTATGCCGATGCCGTAATGCGTCACCACGCGTTGTGCATGATCTCGGATGCTCCGGTGATCAATACCTCTCTTTATACTTTTGACAACGGCAAATGGCACTTGACCCGATGGAGCGGTGCCGGCAAAAATGAACACTCCGCCCTTTTTTGGAAACGCTTTATCGCCGTGTGGGAACGGGGATTCCGTCAAATGCCGGCGCTGTTTCCTGAAACATTGTTCGATATGACGAAAAAGCATCGCAAAGCTCCGGAAATCGCCATGGCAGATATGTTTGATTCTGAATATAAATCCGACCGCTTCATCTCCGGATGTTTCACCTCCGATGCCCTGAACGCGCCGGAAATCGTTGCTGAACTGCAAGAGTTTTTTGATCTTTTCTACGCTGACACCTTTCCGGGAGACAAAAAATGAGCAGTGCAATACTCAACTCCGTGACCGTACCGCTGGAAGGCATCAATCTGATCGAAGCCGCCGCCGGAACCGGAAAAACCTACAACATCCAGAATATTGTCGCCCGGATGATTCTGGAAAAAACTCTGCCTATCGACAGCATTGTGGTATTGAGTTTCACCAATGAAGCCGCC
The DNA here is from genome assembly GCA_015061805.1 of Lentisphaerota bacterium. Lineage (GTDB taxonomy): Bacteria > Verrucomicrobiota > Lentisphaeria > Victivallales > Victivallaceae > UBA1784. Next base: position 47,631 of record SUVV01000004.1, read on the forward strand.
GCCGAATTGAGTTGCCGCATCCGCAAAATTCTTGATGAGATCCTTTCAATTTTGGAAAATATCCCGGTCAAAGACCCCGAACAGGCGCAGAATATCATCGATCATGACAAACTGATCCATCCGGGAACCACGACCAAAGACCGGATCATGCTCATCCGCAACGCCCTGCGGGATTTCGATCTGGCGCGCATATCGACGATCAACGGCTTCTGCCAGAAACTGCTTTCTGAATTCGCCTTTGAAAGCAACCTTGCTTTCAACTCCGAATTGAAAACCGACCCGGAGCCGATCATCGTTGAATTACTGGAAGATTGGATGAGAAGCAAATTCTACGACGGCGGACGCCGGAGCGAATTGATCTCTGCACTGGTTTCCTCCAACGAGATCGCCAAGTTGAAACGGTACATCCTTGACTTCAATCTGGTCATCCCGGAATATCCCGAAATCGACCTCGCCGCCGAATTGGACACCCTGATCAAATATCACACCGTTTCAGATGAACTGTCGATGCTTGATACGGAGCTGTTTTCCCAACGGAGCAAATTTGTCCGCGATCAGGAAAAACTTCAAGATGCTCTTGACTCAAATGATTACATCACCATTCTGGAACTTGCCGACGGTTTCATGCCGGATAAACTGGAAGCTGATGCGCTGAAAGATCACAAGACAGAGGTCAAAGATATCGTTGATGCCGGACTGTTTTTCAAACAATATCAGCGCATCCATAATCTCCGGGGAAATGCCGCAGCGGCACTCAAAGCCGAAGCGATCCGCTTTGTCCGGAAACAATTCATCAAACTGGAACACGCCAATAACTTCATGACCTATTCCGATCAGATCAAACTGGTTCATGATGCGCTGGAAACGTCCGGTGAACTGCTGGAGAAACTGCAGAAAAAATTCAAAGCCGGTATCATCGATGAATTTCAGGATACCGATGCCATGCAGTATAAGATTTTCAAAACCATGTTCACGCGGCCGGATTGCTGCATATTTATGGTCGGTGATCCGCGGCAGGCGATCTACCGTTTCCGCGGCGGCGATATCAACACCTATCTCCGGGCGAAACAGGATACTGCTCAAAATGGACACATCTATCATCTTGATATAAATTACCGTTCCAGTACCAATATGGTCGCAGAAGTGAATGCGATATTTGCCAACCGCCCCAAACCTTTCGGCGATATCGACATCGAATTCCCGGAACTGGCATCCCGCCCGCCGGAAAAAGCCCCGGAACTGCTTCAGAACGACATTCCGGCGCCCCGGGCAATGCTCCGGCATTGTTCGGTCAACGGCACCCCTCTCCATTTGCTCTTTGCCGGAGCGCAGAGGATCGTCAATCTGGTTTCCGGCAGCACAAACGAAAAATTGCCGGACAATTCACCGATCCGTCCCGGGGACATCGCGGTACTGCTCCGCACCAAATCCGAATGTATTCAGATGCAGACGATCCTGGAATATTACAACATTCCGGCGGTATGCCTTAAAAACGGCAACATCTACAGCGACATCGAAGCCTATGCACTCTATCAGGTTCTCTGCGGAGCGCTGGAGCCGGCCAGCCATCAGAAAGTCAGTACCGCGCTTGCCGGATTTCTCTGCGGCATCCCCCTTGCCGAACTCGACACCGCCGTTGCCGCCAATGAAATAAATTTCACCATCCACCGGGAAAAATTCCATAAGATGAACCAATTGTGGTATCAGAAAGGATTTGCGGTAATGTTTGAATATTTCCTCGGCGCATTCAATGTCCGGGAAAATCTCGCCTCCCGCCCCGACGGGGAACGGCGGTTGACCAATTTGTATCAATTGGGTGAACTGCTCAATTCTCAAGCCATATCATCCAAAATGCCGCCGATCGTCCTCTCCCGGAAATTCGGAGACCTGATCGCGCAGGCAGATGACCAGCTCTACCAGAATGAAGAAAATGAAGAACCGATGTCCAGCGGAGATTCAGCGGTACGGATAATGACTGTTCACGCCTCCAAGGGGTTGCAGTTTCCGGTGGTGATGCTGCCGGGGCTGCAGCGTCTGACAGTTGCCCCCGGACGCAATGAAGACAGGATTTTCTACAATGGCACATCCCGCGAATTGAATCTCAACGACAATCCCTGCAACACCCTGATCGAACACCGGGAGATCTATGAAGAAAAAATCCGTCTGATATATGTTGCACTCACCCGTTCCATATACCGTTGTGAAGTCTTTGAATCTGCCGCGCTTCCGGATTCGGTATGGAATCATCTGATTATGCCGGTCTGTGACAGACTTCACTCGCAGCCTCTGACCATTGAATCCGGCTTCAAGCGGATGCCGAATCACGAACTGACGCTGATAAATTCAATTCCGGAAACAGAAGATATCCATCCTGACTGGCAGTTGACCAGTTATTCGGCGTTGACCGGAACCCTCGTTTCATCGGGCAGTTACACCGGAGAAGCATCTCCGGTCGACCACGATGAACAACCGTCCGCTGACAATATTCATGGAATGCAAAATGAAAGTGCATTTTCACCGTTTTTATTGCCGGGCGGTGCCGGATTCGGTACGGCTCTGCACGAAATTTTTGAGCGGGCGGATTTTGCCGGAACAAAGAGTGTTTTCATCCATGCCGCCAACACCTTATTCAAACGTTCCGGCAATCAGCAGTTGTGCCGTCAGCCGGGATATCCGGAAGCCGCCGGAGCGTGGTTGTATAATATTTTTCACACGCCGCTTACCGATTGCTGCGGAGAACAATTCGTTTTGGCAGAGATCCCGGCTCAAGACCGTATCGTTGAAACCGAGTTCTATTGTGCCATTCAGGATTTTGATCTGAAAGAACTCCGCTCGGCACTGGAGGAATATGTGCTTGAAGAGTTCGGTTTCAGCATACCGCAGGAAAATTGGAGAGAGTTCTGCAGCGGCGGTATTCTCAACGGCTTTGTCGATTTGATCTTCCGCCGCAACGGCAAATATTATATCGCCGACTGGAAAAGCAACCGTCTCAACGGCAATCCGGAGAACTTCTCTCCGGAGCATCTTACCGATGCAATGACTCATTCGCTGTATTTCCTGCAATACATGTTTTATCTGGTCGCCCTGATCCGCCATCTGCGCCATTTCAATTGCGGCGTCTTCGGCGAAACCGAATATGAAAAAATGATCGGCGGCGTCTATTATCTGTTTGTCCGCGGCATCAGTCCGCAACATCCGCAGCGGGGAATTTTTCAATCCCGTCCTCCCTGGCGGATAATTCAGGCATTGGAGGAGTTGATATGCTCAAAAATGAGTTGAATCCAGAAATAACGCAGATCGATTTTACCGATTTCGACCGGGAATTCGGAGAATTTCTGCGCCGCTTCACTCAGGACATTCACCCGCAACTGAAAGTTACCGGGATGCTGGCGGCGTTTGAACTGCGTTCCGGCAACCCGGTGCTGGATCTGACCAGATATGCAGGAAAAACCTTTGAAGCAGAACCGGATGATATCGTCACCCTGCCCCAGCTCAACGAATGGCAGGAACTGCTGCTCAAGACCCGCATTGCCGCATTGCCGCAGGATGATTCGCGGACGCCGTTGGTCTTTACCGGAGAAAATACGCTGATGCTTCGCCGCTACGCCGGATATGCCGCCAATCTCCGGCAGAAACTCGCCGCGATGCGCCGCTTCAATCCGGAACTGCAAATTCCGGAAATTTTTGACAGTAAACTCGATAAAATCCAGAAACTTGCCGTATTTACCGGCTTGAACTCCTCTTTACTGATACTTTCCGGAGGCCCGGGAACCGGCAAAACCACGGTCTGCGGTCACATCATCCGGGAATTACTGGAAAAAAATTGCAACATGCGGATATTATTCGCCGCCCCCACCGGCAAAGCCCAGCAGAATCTTGCCGGACAAATCCGTGACATCGGCAAAACGCTTCCGGAATCATCCCCGGTATTTCAGGCGCTGCAACGGGTCAAAGGAGCCACACTGCACAGTTTTATCCTGAATCCGCAATGGAGAAGCGAACTGGCAAACTGTGATCTTTTTATTACAGATGAGTGTTCAATGATCTCACTTGAAATGTTTTCCAAACTGCTGGATATCCTGCCGGCATCGACTTCGCTCATTCTCGCCGGAGACCGCCGCCAGTTGGCTTCGATCGACAGCGGAAGTGTTTTTGCCGATATATGCAGTTACGGTAAAGTAAACCGGCTGCCGGAAAAAATGGCGGAATTTTTCAACGATAAAACCGGTATCGGCATCGGAACTTGTGAAAACGGAGAAGATTTTTCCGGATATATTGTCGAATTACAAAAAAATTTCCGATCTTCACAAGCGCCGGATATCTGCCGGATCGCCGAATTGCTCCGGGACGGAAGTGTGGATAATGAAACTCTCACCGACATCATCGTCAATACCGATGAAGCGGACTTCAAATTCCGGACGATTGCTGAAAACGATCTTGATACTGCACTCCGGAAACGGTGTGGCAATTTGAAAAAATTGCCGGAGTTGTGCAGTTCCGGAGATATCAATCAAATCATGCAGGCTCTGCAGATCATCGACCGGACTAAATTCATCTGCGCGGTCAACCGGGATGAAAGGGGTACTGCCGCAATCAACGATTGGATCCTCCGGGAATTGGATATCGTACCGCAATTCCGCGGCAAATGGCATCCGGGAACCGTGCTTCTGGTAACCGCCAATGATCGCAACTCCGGCTTGCGTAATGGCGATATCGGAGTTGTCACTCTGGAAAAACTCCACTCCGAACCGGAAATGCAATACGGTGTCCGCTTCTCAAGCTGCCCGGAAAAGTACTTTCTGCTCCCGGATCTGCCGGAGCATGAATGCGGCTTTGCCATATCCGTCCACCGGGCGCAGGGTTCCGGTTATAAAGAGGTGACGTTTCTGCTGCCGGGATATGAATCAAAGGTGCTGACCAGAGAACTGCTCTACACCGGGATCACCCGCGCCGCAGCTTCGATCGAAATCTGGGGGAGCGCTCCGGAACTGCTCTTTGCTCTGTCAAACCGGGCAGAACGTTCATCAAATTTGTTCCAAACGACTTGACAAATCGCATTCCGGTGCTATATTATAACTTATGCGTATATTGAAATATGTCAAAATTAAAAATATGAGGTGAAAAAATGTCGCAGCATCCGAGTCTCCGCGTTGGTGGCAAGATCCGCAAAATCCGTAACGTCATGAAACGTTATGAACGTCTGAACGTCCTCCGTGCCGAGGGCCGTATTCCCGAAGACAAAGTTTTGGGTCTGCCCAAGACCAAGCCGGTCGAAGTCTGATCCACTTTGAGTCGGAATAAAGAACGGGACGATTTGGTAATCGTTCCGTTTTTTTTTCGCAATATCTGCAAAAAACAGCGCTTTCGTGATCTATGAGCAATGTTTTCAAGAAATTGTGCCGTATCGCCGGAGAAGCTGTCGTCAAATATCAACTTATTTCTGACGGCGACCGGATTCTGGTCGGCGTTTCCGGCGGCAAAGACAGTCTGGTGCTGATGCATGTGCTTGAACATCTGCATTCGGCAGCACCGGTAGACTTCACCTTTGAAGCGGTCACTTTTGACCCCGGATTCCCGGAATTCGCAGTTGCCAGGACTGCTGAATACTGCAAAACACACAATTGGAAACATCACATCGTACCGCTGGATATCGCTTCGGTGATCGCGGAAAAATCTTTTGAACGTTCTCCCTGCGTTCTCTGTTCCCGATTGCGCCGGGGCAAACTCTACGGCGAAGCCAAAAAACTCAACTGCAACAAATTGGCGCTGGGACAACATCTGGATGACATCGTTTCCAGTTTGTTCATCAGTTTGTGCCGGGGACAGGGAGTGACCACAATGGCACCGCTGGCAGTACCGGACAATCCGGAACATCCGACGGTCATCCGCCCGCTGGCGCTGGTTCCGGAGCAGCTGATCATTGAATATGCCGCGACACTGGCGCTCCCGGAGGCAGGAGTCTGCCGCTACAAAAAGCAGCTCGAATCCGGCGACCGGGTCTATTTCAAACAGGTGATCAACGATCTGGCAGGACACATCCCGGATTTGCGGAGCAACATTGCCCATTCGCTGACCCGGGTGGAGATCGACCATCTGCTGATCCCGCCGGGAAATCAAGGTGCGGAAAAATGAACCGGAAACATCTGGCAGCAGTAACCGGAATACTCCTCTGCGCCCTGCAGCTCTGCAGCGGGGAGATCCAACTCATTGCCACCTGCGACATCCATGGTAATCACAAAAATTTTGCCCGCCTTGCAACAGCAATAAACAATTATCCGGAAGCGGTAAAAATCGATATAGGTGATCTTTTTCACGGCAATGCACTGGAAGATGTAAGTTCCGGGACTCCGATGATCGCCGCCTTGAATACCCTCAAATATGATATCCTGATTCCCGGCAATCACGAATTTGAACTGCCCCGGGAGGAATTCATTGAAACGTACCGGCAATTCGGGGGGAGTATTCTCGGACAATTCAAAATCAAAGGACTCAAAGTTGCCCAATGGCGCCTGATCGAACGCAACGGATTCCGTTGTGCAATAATCGGCATGAGCGATAATGGGATTTACCGCGACCGGAGATTCTATCCCCATATCAGGATCATCGACGAAATCACCGCGCTGGATAACGCATTGAGTGAAATCCGCAAGGTCAAAACCGATGCCGTAGTATTGATCCGCCACGGTGGAGATTATTTCAGCGGAGTTCCGGCAGGGCGCATCTTATACCGCCGTCCGGAGATCGATCTGGTGATCTGCGGACACACTCACAAAGAAATCGCCGGACTGCGCCGGGGCAGAACACTGTTTGTCCAGCCCGGAGCCTTTGCCGAATCAGCGGTACTGGTGACGATGCAGAAAAAATCCGGCAAAACGCTTTTCATCAGGAGCAGATTATTGCGCCCGGAACGAGTTCAGGATAAACAAATAAGAGCGATCTTCAATCAGGCGCAGAAGCACTATTCAGCAGCACTTGACCGTAATGCGGTAAAAATTTCCGGGGATTTTGCGGGCAGAAGCCTCGCCGCTCTGAAAAAATTTTCCGGGGCGGATTGCGCCGTCCTCGATCTCCCGGAATTACCGCAGAAAATGCTGAGTTACCGGGATTTCCTGAATCTGTTTCCCTACCGCAACCAATTGCTCACCATCGAATGTACTCTCAAAGAGTATCAGGATTTCTGCCGGGAACGCGTTCCGGCACGGCGCAAGCGGTTTGCTTCTGCCGCGCCGGAAGGTAAAGTAAATTTGATTTTAGTGCTGAATACATTTCAATTATCGCGCAGTAAAGTCTTTAAGGCAAACCACAGATTCCGCTTGCTCTCCGGGATCGAAAGAGATATAATACAGAAAGAGTTTGATGATGCCAAAACGTTACATTGTCGCTGATGTCCACGGCATGTGCGGCGGAGTTTTTGCCGCGCTGGACAAATTGGAAAAAATGTTGCTCCGCCATCCGGGAGAAACTGTTTTTGTGCTGCATGAATTGGTTCACAACACCGCAGTTACCGGAGATTTTGAAAAACGTAAAGTCCGCTTTGTCGATTCAATATCAGAGATCCCGGCAGGAGCGCCGGTGGTCATCGGGGCACACGGGGTCTCCGGAAAAACCGAACGTGCCATCCGGGAAATCGCCGGAGATGTGATGGATGCCACCTGCCCGCTGGTGCGGAAACTGCATCAGGAATCCAGCCGGTTGACCCCGGACGAGCAGTTGGTGATTTTCGGGAAAAAAGATCATCCGGAAGTTATCGGAGTTTATGATAATTCCGGAGCCGGGAGCAATTTTGTCGTTTATTCTCCGGAAGATATCGCGCTCCTGCCGCCGCTTGATTCTCCGGTATTCATCTCCCAAACCACCGTCGACTCCGCCCGCTGCGATGAGATCCGGGAACTGCTGTACCGGCGTTTTCCCACGCTGCGCTGTGTCGCCGGAGTTTGCGATGCTTCAAAACTGCGTCAGGCATCAGTGCTGCAGTTGGTCAGCCAATGCCAGACAATAATTGTTGCCGGATCGGCACACAGTTCCAATGCCTGCCGCTTGAAAGAACTTGCAGAAATGCACGGAATTCCGGCATACCTGGTGAACGGAGCAGAAGATATTCCGGAATCGGAACTCGCCGGAATCAACTGCATCGGCATCACCTCCGGAGCCAGCACGCCGGAATATGTTTTGGAAAAAATCATCTCACGATTGCAGAAAATCGGATTTTCATCTTGACAAAAAAATATCGGCAGTATATATTCTCTGCATGACATCAAACAGGATTTTTTATGAAAGCATCACAGGTCGATCCAGCTGAATTTTTCCCGGATGATTGCGGTTATGACACCACGCTTCCGGTACTGGTCACCGGAGGAGCCGGTTTTATCGGTTCCGCTCTGGTGGAAACCCTTTTGCTCAAAGGGTGCAAGGTGCGGTGTCTGGATAATTTTTCGACCGGCTTTTTCTCCAATATCGAACCTTTCATGAAAAACCCCGCATTTGAACTGATCGAAGGCGATTTGCGGAATCCGGAGGATTGCCGTAAAGCCGTTGAGGGAATCAGTTATATTTTCCATGAAGCGGCGCTGGGATCAGTACCGCGTTCGATAGCAGACCCCGCGACCAGCGTTGCGGTGAATGTTTCCGGGACGGTGAATCTGTTTGATGCCGCCCGACGGGCGGGAGTGCGCCGGATCGTCTATGCTTCAAGCAGTTCCGTTTACGGCGATGACACATCCTCTGTCAAAGTGGAAGAACGCACCGGGAAAGTGCTTTCGCCTTATGCGGCAACCAAAGCCGCCTGCGAATTGTTTGCGGAAAACTTCATCAAAGTTTACAATATGGAGATCGTCGGACTGCGCTATTTCAATGTCTTCGGAATGCGCCAGAATCCCGATGGAGCATACGCAGCGGTCATTCCCCGCTTTGCCCGGATGCTGATCGGACATAAAAGTCCGGTGATCAACGGTGACGGTTCGATTTCGCGGGATTTCACCTTTATCGGCAACGTGGTCAACGCCAATATCCGGGCGATGGCAGTCAAAGAAGCATCCGGAAAAGTTTTCAATGTCGGATGCAGCAGAAGCATCGATCTTAACGCCCTGTTTGCGGCACTGCGCGGTGAACTGGCAAAATTCGACCCGGAAATCGCCGGAATCGAAGCTGTCCACGGTTCAGAACGCCCGGGCGATGTCCGCTTCTCTCTGGCATCGGTGGAAGCGGCAAAGAATATCCTCGGCTACACCCCGGCATACTCTTTTGAAGAAGGTATCGCCATCACCGCCGCCTGCTACTGGCACAACCGGTGATCACTGAATAACAAAATAACGCGACTGGCACAACCGGTGATCACTGAATAACAAAATAACGCGACTGGCACAACCGGTGATCACTGAATAACAAAATAACGCGACTGGCACAACCGGTGATCACTGAATAACAAAATAACGCGACTTGCCGCCCCCCCCGATCCGCCGTTTTCTTACAGCAGGAAGCGGGAACTGCGGGTTTCGAGTTCTTCGCCGATTTCCTGAATGGTTCGACCGATGTAAAGCTGACGCGGCCGGACGATCTTGGTGGAATCACCGATCATTTCGCGCCAGTGCGCCACCCATCCGGGCAAGCGGGCAAGGGCGAACATCACAGTAAACATATTTTCCGGGATGCCCATGGCGCGGTAGAGGATACCGGTGTAGAAGTCGACATTGGGATAGAGGTTGCGTTCGACGAAATATTCATCTTTGAGCGCGATCTCTTCCAGTTTACGGGCGACATCGAGCAAGGGGTCGGTGATTCCGGAACGGGCGAGGAAGCGTTCACACTCTTTGCGGATGATGACCGCGCGCGGATCGTATGATTTGTAGACCCGGTGCCCGAATCCCATCAGGCGGAACGGATTGTTTTTATCCTTTGCCATCTTGATAAATTTGTGGATGTCACCATCTTTGTAGATCATTTTCAACTGTTCGATGACCGCCTGATTGGCGCCGCCGTGGAGCGGACCGGAGAGAGCGGAAGTTCCGGCAGAGATCGTGGCGTACAAGTTGACCTGCGCGCTGCCGATGACCCGGACGGCGGAGGTGGAACAATTCTGCTCATGGTCGGCGTGAAGAATAAAGAGGATGTTGAGCAGACGCACCGCTTCCGGGCTGATATGATAGGGACGAACCGGAGAATCGAACATCATATTGAGGAAGTTGGCGCAATATGAAAGATCATGCCGGGGATAGACCAGCGGTTCACCGATGGATTTTTTGTAAGCAAAAGCGGCGATGGTACGGACGATGGAGATGACCCGGGCGCAGGATTGTTCGATATTGGCGATGGTGGTGTTGATATCCACGTTGGGATAGAATGCCGCCATGGCGTTGATCATGGTCGAAAGAATGTGCATTGGGTGGGCGCCTTGCGGGAAATGGTCAAAAAAGCGGCGCATATCTTCATGAACCAGACTGTTCAAGTTGAGCATGCTGGAGAAATCCAACCGTTCCTGTTCAGTCGGCAGAGTACCATGCACGAGCAGATAAGCAACATCGACGAAAGTGGATTTTTTCACCAGTTCCTCAATGGGGATACCCCGGTAACGCAGGACACCTTTTTCGCCATCAATATAGGTGATTTGACTGCGGCAGCTGGCTGTATTGGCAAATCCCGGATCGATCGTGACCAAACCGGTACTGCGCCGCAGAGTCTGGATATCCAGAGCCTTGTCGCCTTCGGTACCGGTCACAACCGGCAATTCGATTTCCCGTCCTTCAAATTTCAGGACAGCGAACTTTTTATTTTCTTCTGCCATGCTCACAATTCCAAATTATTGATTAAGGTTACTTTCAATACTGTCAAATATATAATATAGCACTCGTTGAGGAAAAAATCAATAAAGCGGTGATTTTTGAAGCCGCCGGATTTCAGGGTTGGTTCTTTCCTTTTTGAAATTCACTCAACAGCAGACGTATCGCGGCAGAGGGGTGGCGGAGAGATTTCAACCGGGCAAGTTCCATCGTCAGCGCCTGCCAGTCATCCGGCACTACCGCCCCGGAACACTGTCTGGCGGCACGGAGAGCGGCAGTATCGTTGCCGGAATCACTTTCCAGAAGCGTGAGGACGACCATACCAAGCCGGGTCGGCTTGTTGAATTCCAGCGTTTCCCGGGCTTTGGCACTCTGTCCGCTTTTGTGAAGCGCCAGAGCCAGACGCGGGGTATAATTTTCCGGTTTCATATCGACCAACTTGCGATAGTACCAGACCGCGCTGCCGTAATCGCCGCTGATTTCGGCTTCAGAGGCGGCGCCGGAGAGGAAGCGGATCATTTCGCGCCGGTTATCCAGGAGCGAAGCAAGTTTTTTCTCCAGATCCGGGATCGGTGCAGCACCGGCAGCGCGGGCGCGTTCATAATAAAGGACAGCTTCTCCCTTGCGGTCGACTACGGAATCTGCCAGCAGACGGGCGATTTCGATCAGCGCTTCGGGATCACCGGGCGCCAGACGGATAGCGGTGATCATCCGTTCTTCGGCGGCACGGGCGGAACCGGAACCGTTTTCGATCAATCCGGCGAGCAATTGAACCTGATGATTACCGGAGTGGCTCTTGAGCAGAGGATCAACAATGCTTCTGGCGTTGCCGAAGCGTTTCAGAGCGATCTGACAACGGGCAGTACGGATGGCGAGTTCCAGATTGAACTTGCCTCCGGCACGGGCGGAACTCAAGTGCGGCAGTGCGCCGGCATAGTCCTGCCGTTCATAAAGGATATGTCCCAGGCGGAGGTGAGCCGGACGGAAATTCTCATCGGCAAGCAGTGCCTGCCGGTAATTCCAGATGGCAAGTTCCATATTGCCGTTGCGTTCAGCAACCAATCCGGCACCGGCAAGTTCTTCGGGGGATTCGGTAACTTTGACCGCCGGGACATCGGGGGCTGCCCCGCGCCGGATGGCATCGATTTCAGAAGCGAGCCGGTCACGTTCGGCAGTGATTTCGGTATAGAGTTTATTCATGGCGGCGATCTCTGCCTTGAGCCGGTCAAGTTGAGCCTGATCGACTTTGTTTTTCAAAGCGGCGCTGGAATTGCGGTTCATCTCGGCAAGTTCAGTATTGAGTTTACGCAGGACAGCGATCTCTTCACTGCGGCGTTTGCCGAACTCTTCGGCGGCTTCACAGCGGCTGTTGAGATGGGAAATGCGTTCAGAGAACTGCTCTTTAAGTGTATCATACTCTTTCTGCAGCCGGGTCAGACGGTCATTGAGCGGACCGAGCGCCGAAGCGGTACGGCGAAGATCCCGGATCTGGCGGCGGTATTCCTCCGGCATAGCATCAACATCTCCGGACTGCAAACGCTTGATCATCGCATTGAGCCGGTCGATTTCCGAACTCTGGGCAGCGATCATCGCTTCAAGTTCTTTCTGTTTCTGCAAATCGTTCCGGGTGGAGGAGAGTTGTTTTTCCACTTCAATACGTTTTTTGACCGAATCGGTAAATTTGTCATTAAGCTGATCGATCTGACTCATACGCTCTTTGAGTTGAAGTTCCAACTCGCCGGTACGGATTTTAAGTTTGGCAAGTTGCGGTTCGATGCCTGCCAGACGGAGATACTCTTTCTGAACATTTTTCAACTGCTCAAGTTCTTTTCTGGTGCCATCCAACTCGGCGAGACGACGCCGGAGAGAATCAAGTTCAGCGGCGCGGCTGCGCAGGGTCTTGACCTCATCGGTAAGGCGGCGGTTGCCGGAACGCAGATCTTCATTGAGCTGCTGTTCGCGGGAAAGGGTTGATTTGAGCCGGTCGAGTTCCAACAGGCGGAGTTTTACTCTTGCCAACTCTTTTTCCTTGGGTTTGGCGGCGGCGAGCAAAGCGCGGTTTTCGCGGTTTTCGGTAGAAAGTGCCTCAAAATTGCGCTTGAGTGCGGAGAATTCGGCTTCGACCTCTTTGAGACGTTGAATTTCGCTGTTCTGCTGATCTTTGAGCGCGGTAAGGGAAATTTCCCGGGCGCGTGCTTCTTTGAGTTCCGCCTCTGCGGCTTTGAGTTTCCGTTCAAAATCGACGATTCTGGAAGCGGATGAATTGGCATTGTTGCGAATGACTACAAGTTCATTCTGCAGAGTGAGCAGATCTTTTTCCAATTTACGGCAGGTTTCCCGGGCGGCGGCGGCATTGCGGAAATCGGCGCTGTCGCGGGCTTCCAGGCGTTTATTCAGAGTGTCATTGCGACCGGCGATCTCTTTGATATCTTTTTCCAGGGAGGTATTGCGCTGTTTCAAAGATTCATTTTCTTTCATGTAACGTGAAATCGCATTGCGTCCGCGTTCAAATTCGGCATTCATTTCGCCGATCTGCTCCTGACTGCGTCTTAAATCGGCATCGAGTTCAGATATTCTCTGCTTGTAACGGGCGATCTCCTGTCCGGCAGAAACCAGTTTGCTGTTGCTGCCGGAAAGTTCTTTTCTCAAATCAGAAATCGCGACCATCGCGGCGCCATGTTCAGCGACGGCGGCATTTTTTTCAGCGATCGCGGCATCTTTTTCGGCGACGGCGGCATTTTTTTCAGCGATCGCGGCATTTTTCTCAGCGACGGCGATATTTTTCTCAGCCAGAGCGCGATTTTTTTCCGCCTCAGCGGCGTTACGGGAAAGCTGCTGCTCTCTGGAGAATTTTTCGGCAGAAAGTTTCTCTGCCAGAGCATTTTTCCGGGCGATTTCGGCAGCCTTACGGGCGCTTTCGGCGGCTTTTTGTTCATTTTCGGCGGCGATTTTCCGTTTTGCCGCCTCTTCGTTGCTGGCAATTCCCTGTTTGATGGCTTCGCGCAGTTCGGCATTGTGCTTTTGGGTCCGTTCGAGTTCACCATTCAAAAGCGCCAGTCTGGAATCGGTTTCCTGCATCCGGAATTGCAGATTTTTCATTTCGGCGAGCAGTTTGGCATATTCCTGGCGTTCTTTATTCAAGACTTTTTCGGCGGCATTGCGGGCAAGTTGATTGTCCCGGGCGGAGCGCGTAACATCCTGCAAGGCGGCTTCGGCATTTTCGGCACGTTTGCGTTCTTTTTCCAAATTCATACGCTCCTGAGCGAGCCGCTGATTCATCGCTTCGATCTGAGCATTGGGCTGAACGCTGTCGGATTCCAGTTTTTTACACCGGGCTTCGAGCAGAGCATATTTCTCCTGATCGATACGCCGGTCGCGCATTAAATTGGCGATCTCCTGTTCAAAGTTGCGCTGGGCATCCCGGCTCTGCTTGACTGATTCCAGTTCAGCGCGGGTCTCCAGCAATTTTGAACGCAGCGCGACCATCATTTTCTTGTTGCGTTCCAACTCCTTTTGCTGACGGGTCAGCGTGGAACGCAATTCCAACACGGCTGAAGTGTCCAGAATATCGGTTATCACCTCTCCGGAAGATGCGGCACTGTCATTGATGGCAATATTGACCGTATCGCCCGGTTTCAACTCCTTTTTCGGCACATTTGCCACCGCTTTATTGACAGCCGCCGGCCGTTTGCGGTTTTTCATTGCCCCGAGCAGGCGGCGGACTTCACCGATGCGGCGTTCACATTCGCTGATACGTTCGGCGATCACCCGCTGGTTCCAGTCGGGACGGGCGGAACGGACATCGAGATAATGTTTTTTCGACTTTTCAAACAGCGAAAGCGCTTCGGTATAATTGCCGCGCTCGTACTGGCGTTCCGCCTGTTCGCAACTGGTGTAGCCCGAACGCCATGAATCCCATGGCGACGGAGCGGCATTCAATGAGAGCACCATACTGCAAAGCAGCAGGGAAAGTGCCGATTTCAAAAACTTCTTCATTGGAGAAACTCCCGGAAACGGTGTTGATGTTTGGCTTCAATTGCAAAGACCAGGCGGCAGGAACCGTCCGGCATATATTCCTCTTCGTAAATCTGCCCGGAACTGTGCACCAGCGCGATCAGATCGTGACGGTACGGCGGCAGAAGCGCCCGGAACAGTTCCCGGCTCTTACCGGCGAACAGCGCAAGTTTTGCCCGCAGTTCATCCAATCCGCTGCCGGAGGCACTGGAAACAAACAATGCATCCGGAAACAATCCGCGCAAACGGGCAAGTTTCAACGCATCGTGTTCCGGGTCGACAAGGTCATTTTTGTTGAATATGATCTGGATACGCTTTTCCTCAGCGCCCAGTTCTTTAAGAACCCCCAGAGTGGTCTCCAGTTCCATATCGATATCGTCGCTGGAAACATCCAGTACCAGCAGGAGCATATCCGCAAGCACCGCCTCTTCAAGAGTGGATTTGAATGCCTCCACCAACTGATGCGGCAGTTTCCGGACAAATCCCACCGTGTCGGTCAGAACCATCTCCAGACCATTGCCGAGCGAAACCTTTCGCGCAGTTGGATCAAGGGTGGCAAACAATTGATCTTTGACCAGAATATCCGCACCGGTCAACGCCCGGAGCAGAGAAGATTTGCCGACATTGGTGTAACCGACGATCGCCCCCTGAAATACCGGACGGCGCATTCTGGATTTGCGCTGGGTATCCCGCTGGCGCCGAACCAGAGCAAGTTCTTCCTGAAGCTGCTGGATCCGGCGGCGGAGCAGCCGGCGGTCGGTTTCGATCTGGGCTTCCCCCTGTCCGCGGTTGGAAACACCGCCGCCGCGCTGACGCGAAAGGTGAGTCCAGCGCCGGGTCAAGCGGGGCAGAGAATACTCCAAACGGGCAAGTTCCACCTGCAGAACCGCTTCGCGGGTGCTGGCACGGTCGGCAAAAATATCCAGAATGACCTCTTCCCTGCCGATAACGGCTCCCCCGAACAAACGTTCCCAGTTGCGTTGTTGAGAGGGGGTAAGATCGGTATCGAAGACGATGACATCGGCTTCGCACTCCCGGGCAAGTTGAGCGATCTCTTCAGCTTTTCCGCTGCCGATACGGTAACGGATATGAGCGCCGGAACGCACTTTGACGATCTCCGGCACCAGAGGGATCATATTGAGATTGCCTACCAATTCGGCAAGTTCATCAAGCTGGTTGGCGATGACCTTTTCATCCTCATCCTGATGCAGAAGTCCGACCAGAAATGCCCGCAATATGCGGGATTGTTTTTCTTCTTCCAAATCTATCAAGGTTTTTCTCCGGGCTTTTATAAACACTACTTATGTATAAAATAGCCCGTACAGAAGATTTTTTCAAGCATTGAAAAGAAAATCATTCACTATCCCGGAGTATCATCTCAACGGGAGTCAGATATTTCTTCTCCATATTGCACTTGCGGCAGCACACCACCATATTGCCCCGGGTACTGCGGCCGCCCCGGGAAAGCGGCACGATATGATCAAGTGTCAACTCCGCTTTAGGGAACTTCTGCTTGCAATAGTAACATATCCCCTGCGCGAAAAGGTTCTGAAAATAACTGGTCTTACGCAATTCCCGGGCTTTGGCGCGTTCACGTTTGATGTGCGCTTCATCGCGCTCGATTTCGATCCAATCGTCCATATTTTATTCCGCCGGAACTTTGGCTTCGTCCAGAATCCGGCGTATCTCTTTGATAAGCACCGGGAGCCGATGGGGTTTGGGCAGAAATCCGCAGGCACCCTGCGCCAGCAGATCTTCCACCTCGTGTTCAGAAACAAATCCACTGGACAACAGGACTTTCACGTTGGGGTCGATCTCTTTAAGTTGATAAAACGCCTTGTGACCGCCGCATTTCGGCATGATCATATCCAGCAGCACCAGATCGATCTCGCTCGGATTGCTGCGATAGATCTCGACTGCATCCAGACCGTTTTCTGCAAGCAGCACACAATAGCCGAGTTTCTGCAGAACATCGATCAGGAAGTCCCATATCGTTTCGTGATCATCAACGATCAGAATCGTCTCCGATCCGCCTTTTAATTCCATATCATCCATTATGAATATCCACCCTTTTCCGGTTGCCGTAATGTAACAGTCTACAGTATAGTCAAAATCGCAGGAAAAGCAAGAGAAAAACCATTTATTTTCGCACTTTTTTTGCCAAAATCCACTCGCTGCTCCGGACAGCAGGCAATTTTTGCCGTTTTTTCCGGATTCGGTTTGAAAAATTAATTAGCCCGTGCTAATTTATACACATAACAAGTCATCACACAAAACAATTGCAACTATGAGAACGCTTAAACATGTTTCCGTTGGTGAAACGGTAAAGATTCACCGCATAAATGGCGCCGGAGCGCTCCAGCGCCGCATAATGGATCTCGGTCTGCTCAAAGGATGCGAGATTTTCGTCCGCAAAGTGGCGCCCCTGGGAGACCCCATGGTAATAAATGTAAGGGGCTACGAACTTTCACTGCGCAAATCCGAAGCCGACGTGATCGTGATCGAATAAATTTTCACCCCGGGGAAAATTCTGCCATGTCCATAAAAATTTCACTCGCCGGGAATCCCAACAGCGGTAAAACCACCATGTTCAATGCGCTCACCGGAAGCAGCCAGCGGGTCGGCAACTGGCCGGGAGTCACAGTTGAGCGCAAAGAGGGAAAACTCAAAAATGATCCGGAAATCATCATTCAGGATCTGCCGGGCATCTATTCGCTTTCGCCATACACTCTGGAGGAGGTCGTCACCCGCGATTACCTCATCAGCGGTCAGCCGGATGTGATCGTCAACATCGTCGATGCCGCCAATCTGGAGCGCAATCTCTATCTCACGACCCAGCTTGCCGAACTCAACATCCCGATCATCGTCACGCTCAATATGATCGATGCCGCCGCCAAAAGCGGGATCACTATTGATGTTGAAAAACTGGAAAAAGAGTTGAAATGTCCGGTCATTTCCACCAGCGCGGTGCGGGGCAACGGCTGTGATGCGGCGGCGGAACTGGCGATAAAAACCGCCGCGACCGAAGTTTCTCCCCGGAAAATTTTCAGCGAAAAAACGGCGGCGGCGATCTCGGAGATCGAAGTTCTGCTCTCACATGTCCCGGCAAACAACCGCTACTGGTACGCAGTAAAACTTTTTGAACGGGACGGCAAAATCGCTTCTGCGTTGAACCTCGCCCCGGAAACGATGACAAAAATCGACAGAATCATCTCCGACCGGGAAAAAGCGGAAAATGAAAGCAGTGAAGCCATCATCGCTTCGGAACGCTACAACTGGATCGACAATGTGATCAAAGCGGCAGTCGATGCCCCTGCCGGCAAGCCGGATAATATTTCCACAAAGATCGACTCGATCGTGACCAACCGTTTTCTGGCGATACCCCTGTTTGCGGCGGTGATGTTCATGGTCTATTACATCTCGATCACCACCATCGGCACCATCGGTACCGACTGGGTAAACGATGTGCTTTTCGGGGAATGGATACCGACGTGGGTAAATTCCGCACTGGCCGGAGCCGGAACGGCGCCGTGGCTTCAGTCGCTGATCGTCGACGGAATCATCAGCGGAGTTGGAGCGGTATTGGGCTTCCTGCCGCAGATGATGGTGCTTTTCTGCTGTCTTGCCATACTGGAAGACTGCGGTTACATGGCACGGGTAGCCTTTATCATGGACCGGTTGCTGCGCTTTTTCGGACTTTCCGGCAAATCTTTTATTCCGATGCTGATCGGCACCGGATGCAGTGTCCCGGGAATCATGGCTTCACGCACGATCGAAAACGAAAGCGACCGCCGGATGACCGTCCTCACGACCAGTTTTATTCCCTGCGGCGCCAAACTGCCGGTGATTGCACTGATATCGGGAGCCTTGTTCAATGATGCGGCATGGGTGGTGACTTCGGTCTACTTCGCCGGGATCGCGGCAGTCGTGATCTCCGGTATAATCCTGAAAAAGACCCGGCTGTTTGCCGGAGAAGCTTCTCCCTTTATCATGGAACTGCCGCACTATCACCGGCCGCTGGTCAAAAGCGTACTGCGAACCACCATCCAGCGGGGCTGGTCATTTGTCAAAAAAGCGGCGACGATCATTCTGCTGTCGACGGTGGTGATCTGGTTCCTGCAGAACTTCAACTGGAAACTGGAAATGGTCAACCCCGATCAGTCGATACTGGCGGCATTGGGCAGTTTCATTGCGCCGCTTTTCTCACCGCTGGGCTGGGGCAACTGGCGGGCAACGGTGGCAACCATCACCGGATTGATCGCCAAAGAAAATGTGGTGAGTACCCTCGGAGTGCTGTACGGTGTGGAAGAGACCGCCCGGACTGCACTGGAATACCGGATCCGGCAGGAGTATTCCAGCATTGCCGGATACAGTTTTCTGCTGTTCAATCTGCTTTGCGCGCCCTGTTTTGCAGCTATCGGAGCGATCCGCCGGGAGATGATGTCCGCGCGCTGGACGATTTTCGCGCTGCTTTACTTGACCGTATTCGCCTTTACGGCATCGTTTCTGGTCTACCAGTTCGGCATACTGATCAGCACCGGGCTCTGGAACTGGCAAACTCTGGTTCCGGCATTCATTTTGAGCGGAATAATTCTGGTGCTGCTTTTCCGCAGAAATCCCTATTGCGGCAAAGACGGCAAAAGTGCGCTTGATCTGAATGAAAAAAGGTTGAAGTGACCATGTGTGGAAATATCATCGCCGGAAGCATTGTACTGATATTGGTTTCCATTGCCATATTCAGCATTTACAAAAACCGCAAGCAGGGCAAATGCTGCGGCTGCGACAGCAGTTGCTGCAATAAAAACAATCGCTGCAACCGATAAAATCGTTGTTATGAACAAGTCTGCGAGGCGGTTGCCGCCGAGCGCGCAGGCTGGACAGAGCGAACCGCCGGTCAGCAGCCGGCGGACGCGCTGAAAAAATTCAGCGCGGGCGGCAGGAAGCCGAGCAGTAAGCCGCGAGTGAAGCCGATGAGCATCGGCTGAACGCAGGCGTTATAATCAAAGAGAACAGCCAACCCACCTTGTACGCGCAAGTCAACTGACAAAGAGGGGAGTCCGGCGGGGAGAAAGCCGGAACGGCTGTCGCCCTCCGGCTGGACACAACGTTTACAAACTCCGCCTTGCGCAACAACAAACCTACTCCCCAAAACATTGCGGTCATTATATCGACAATCCAGCAAGGGTTACTTCTTAAAAAACGTTTTTAATTCTTGAAAAAATCATTGAGTTATGCTATATTATACGCGATTTTAATGTATATCAATCATTTTTTTCGGAGTAATAAGAAACATGGCATTCAAGAATATTTCCAATCAGGTCGATTTCCCGGCTATGGAAGAGGAAGTCCTGAAGTTCTGGCAGGAGAACCGGACTTTTGAAAAATCACTCGAACAGCGCAAAGATAATGACGAATTCGTCTTCTACGACGGTCCCCCGTTCGCAACCGGTCTGCCCCACTACGGACACCTGCTCGCCGGTACCATCAAGGACGTCGTCCCCCGCTATCAGGCAATGCTCGGCAAATATGTCGAACGCCGCTTCGGATGGGATACCCACGGCCTCCCCATTGAAGCGCTCGCCCAGGATGCCCTCGGCATCTCCGGAACCTACGAAATCAAAGAGTTCGGTGTCGATAAATTCAACGAACAGTGCCGTTCAATGGTTCTCCGCTACGTCGGTGAATGGCGCAAGACCGTTACCCGCATGGGACGCTGGGTCGACTTCGACAACGACTACAAGACCATGGAACCGCGCTTCATGGAGACCATCTGGTGGATCTTCAAACAGCTCTGGGAACAGAACCGGGTCTACAAATCCTACCGCATCATGCCCTACAGTTGGAAACTTTCCACTCCGCTGTCCAACTTTGAAGCCGGAAGCAACTACAAAGATGTGCAGGACCCTGCCGTCACCGTCCGTACCCCGGTTCTTTCCGGCAGCGATCCGGCATGGGGCAAAACCTATCTGCTCATCTGGACGACCACCCCGTGGACTCTTCCGGAAAACCTCGCCATCTGCGCCGGTCCGGACATCGACTATGTGATCGTCCGCGACCTCACCGACGAAGAAAAGGTCTGCTACGTCATGGCGGAAGCCCGCGTTCCGGCTCTCTTCAAAAAGCCCGAACAGTACGAAACCGTTGCCAAACTCAAAGGCAGCGACCTCAAAGGCTGGACTTACGAACCGCTTTTCCCCTACTATGCCGAACACGCCGCCGACGGAGCTTTCCGGGTGCTCAACGACGCCTACGTCAGCACCGATGACGGTGTCGGTCTTGTGCATCAGGCTCCGGCATACGGTGAAGACGACTTCCGGGTCTGCAAGGAAGCGGGAATCAACATCATTGCCGATCCGCTGGATGCTTCCTGCAACTTCACGGACAAGATCCCCGAATACGCCGGACGCTTCTGCAAAGATTGCGACAAAGATATCATCAAACGGCTCAAAGAAGAGGGCAAACTCGTCCATCAGGCGACCATCACTCACAGTTATCCCTTCTGCGACCGCACCGACACCCCGCTGATCTACCGCGCCATCGAAGCGTGGTACGTCCGGGTCGAAGACCTCCACGAACGCCTTGCCAACAACAATTCCGGTGTCCACTGGCAGCCTGAATATGTCGGCAGCAAGCGCTTCGGCAACTGGCTGCTCAACGCCCGCGACTGGAATATCAGCCGCAACCGCTTCTGGGGTTCCTGTATCCCGGTGTGGATCAACGATGAAGACCCCGAAGACCGCATCTGCGTCGGCAGTGTCGCCGAACTGGAAGAACTTTCCGGAGAAAAGGTCACCGACTTGCACAAGCACTTCGTCGACAAGATCGTCATCCGCAAGGACGGCAAAACCTATCACCGCACCCCCGAAGTCCTCGACTGCTGGTTTGAATCCGGTGCCATGCCCTACGCCCAGCAGCACTATCCTTTTGAAAACAAGGAACGTTTTGAGAAGAACTTCCCGGCCGACTTCATCGCCGAAGGTCTCGATCAGACCCGCGGCTGGTTCTACACCCTGCTCGTTCTCGGCACCTGCCTCTTTGACAAGTCCCCCTACCGCAACGTGGTGGTCAACGGTCTGATCCTCGCTGAAGACGGTCAGAAAATGTCCAAACGCAAAAAGAACTATCCCGACCCGCTGCTGGTAGTCAACCGTTACGGCGCCGATGCCCTGCGTCTTTTCATGCTCGGCAGTCAGGTCGTCCGCGCGGAAGACTTGAGATTTTCTGAAGCCGGTGTCAAGGAGATCCTCCGCAACGTGATGATCCCGATGTGGAACGCATTGAGTTTCTTCACCACCTACGCCAATGTCGACGGTTACACCCCCGCCCCGGGCGAAGTCAAGGCTCCGGTCACCCCCTCCAATGTGCTTGACCGCTGGATCCTCTCCTCCGCAAGCCAGATGGTCGAAGAGATCCGCCGCGAAATGGATGAATACAACCTCCAGAAAGCCGCCACCCGTTTCACCCGCTTCATCGATGACCTCACCAATTGGTATATCCGCCGGAGCCGACGCCGCTTCTGGAAAAGCACCAGCGATTCCGACAAACAGGAAGCCTACGCCACGCTGCACTATGTGCTGCTGCTGTTTGCAAAAACCGCCGCACCCTTCATCCCCTTCACCACCGAAGAGATCTACCGTACCCTCCGCACCGCGGAAATGCCGGAATCCGTCCACCTCTGCGACTATCCCACCCCGGATGACTGCCGCGACGAATATCTGGAAAAACAGATGGAATACACCATGTGTGCCGTTTCCCAGGGCCGCTTCCTGCGTACCGCCAACAACCTCAAAGTCCGCCAGCCGCTCGCCCGCGCCATCATCGCCCTGCCCGATGCCGAAGCACGCGACATGGTTAAGGATACCGCGTGGATCATCGCAGACGAACTCAACGTCAAAACGGTCGACTTCTGCGATGATGAGGAACAGTTGATCAAACGCAGCTGCAAAGCGAACTTCAAGGCTCTCGGCGCCCGGCTCGGCAAAGAGATGAAAACCGCCGCCGCCCGGATCGCCCAGCTCACCGGAGCAGAAATCGGTCAGATCCTCAATGGCAATCCGCTGAAACTGGAACTCACCGACGGCAGAGTTGAAAGCATCACCGCCGATGACCTCGTTATCAACCGCGAAGAACGCCCCGGTCTGGTTGCTTCCAGCGAAAACGGAGTCACCATCGCCCTCGAAACCGCCCTCACCGCCGAACTCGAAGCCGAAGGTATGGCGCGTGAACTGGTCAGCAAGATCCAGAACCTGCGTAAAGAACAGAAGTTCGACGTCACCGACCGCATTGAGATCACCTATTCCGCCCCGGCTGAAACTGCTGTCATGCTGGAGAATTTCAAAGAGTACATCTCCAACGAAGTCCTGGCTGTCAAGTTCGTCCCCGGCAACGGAGAAATCGAACTCGATGTCAACGGAGTCAATGTGGCGGTCACCGTCACCAAAGCCTGATATCAATGCAAAAGCGCACTGCCGCAGGATTAACTATCGCCGCCCTGCTGGGAATCATCCCGGCAGCGGCGTTTTTTTATTTCTCCAACCGGAATGAAGTTTCCGGGTACCGTCAGCAGTTCCGGACGATGGGAACGGTCGCAAACTTCACCTTGTACACGACCAGTCAGGAAAAATTCGCCAAAGCTTGCCGCCTCGGAAAAGCAGAGTTCCGGAAGGTGATTAAACTTGCCGATCTGCGAAATCCGGAAAGCGAATTATCCAAATTGAATTCACAGGCAGATAAAGCACCATTCCCCTGCTCTATGGAGATGTGGGAACTGCTGATGCGGGCGGAAACTGCCTGGAAAGAAAGTTCCGGCAACTTCGATATCACCGTCAAACCGCTGATGGTGCTCTGGGGCTTTTACCGGAAACGGAATAAACTGCCGACCGATGCCGAGATCAAGGCAGCAATGAAATGTACCGGATTCAACAAACTGCAGTTCGACCGGGAAAAACGCACAGTTAAATTCACCGTTCCCGGCATGGCTCTGGATCTGGGCGGCATTGCCAAAGGGTATGCCCTTGACCGGGCGGCCGAAAAGATCATAACTTGCGGAGTAAACAGCGGCGTTTTGGATCTGGGCGGCAATTTGAAGTTACTGCCGCAACCGCCGCCGGAAAAAAATTTTTATTCCGTCGGCATCCGAAATCCGGGAAATCCGGCTGAACTGCTGAAAATCACCTTGCAACTCCCCGGAAACAGCGCGGTATCTACCTCCGGAGATTATGAACGTTTTGTCACCATCGAAAACCGCCGTTTCGGACATATCGTCAACCCGCATTCCGGATTGCCGGAAGCACGAACGGCAGTGACCGTTACCACCAAATCAGCATTGGATGCGGATATATTTTCCACCAGCGCCTATCTGGGAGGAGAACGATGTGCCAACACCCTTGAACAGCACTATCCGGAGAGTAAGTTTTACTTCACGCCGCCGGCGGAAAAATGAGTGATCACACTTTCAAAAGCGGTTTCCGCGCTCTTCCGGTCACCGGAGAAACGCACCCGTTTCCGGGGATCGGTCAAGCGGTATACGCCATTGAAAATATGCTTTTGCAACTGCCATGAATGAAAATCCCGTTCAACTTGCCAGAACATCCCGGTTTCATCATAGAAAAATGGCGGGCGGCCATTTTTCAGAAAATCGTCCCCGCCCCGCTCATCGATCAGGCGGTCGAGTTCCTCCAGATAACGGTAGGCAAAATGGTGATAGAAACTGAATGACTGCACCAGATGGGATTCAATCATCCGGGGATGAAAATATTTCCATCCGGCAGTGCCGAGCGGAACACCTGATTCCGAGAGCGGATAGAGAGTGCGCAGTATGCCGTCTCCGGCAAACGCCACATTGTAACAATAGGTGTGAACCGCGTTCAGAGCGCGGAAAATCCGGGGATCATCGTGAGCAACCGGAGTACCGAGCAAAGCGGCGGAGTGAATGACAATACCGCGTTTTTCCAATTCGCAAAGCAGTTCCAGAACAATGGCGGCACCGAGGGAGTGACCGGCAAGCACCAGTTGAGAACGCTGTTTTTCAGGCATCCGGAGAACCTCAGCCAGAAGTTCCGGAACAAATCCGGCGGCATTCTGACGGGCTTTATTGAGAGAAACCAGACTGTCCCATGATTTGACAGTAATGGTGCTCCCGGGCCAGATATCGTGCATGATCCGGACACATCCGGCACGATTGGAATCTCCGGTACGCCAGCCCGGAACAAAAAAAACCTCCAGCGCCGGAAGTGATACCGTAAAAGCAAAAAAGAGTAATATGCAAAATTTTTTCATAATGCAAAGAGTATACTCTGCAAAACCGGAAAAGTCAAGCACAACGCAGGAGATTATTGCAAAAAACGATGCTGAAAGTAACAATGCGATTTGCTGATTGGCACCTTGAGGTGGGAAGTTTTGGGAGGTTTGGGAAGTTTTGGGAGATGTTGAGAGGAGTTAAATTACGGGCGACGCGCCCTTTGCGGGCGGTTGGAGCAATTTGTATAATAACACTTGTGGAGCCGGAGGCGAAGTGAACTCCCGTTCAAGAGTTCACCCCGACTGCGCGGGCGAGCGAATGCCGCCCTCGTTTACCTGAAGCCGCCTTAATATAATTCGCTGCTTTCGACCGGGCGGATGGTCACCGGCTTCCAAATTCCGCTGGAGCCTTTATCCGAGTGGATTTTGATCTGAAGCAAATTCTTGCCGCCGGCATTGATAAGTTTCGACGGGATTTGAATAATGAACGGTTCTTTGTAGAGGACGCCGACGCTGACGTTTTCAGATTTCACAGTATGTTCACCGACATATTTTCCGTTGAAGTAAACCCATGCTTCTTTGTCAACTGCACCGACCAGCACATCGATATTCCGTCCCTGCCAGTCTTTCCGGACATCGAAAACGGCGGTGTACCAGCCGTAACCGAGATAGGGACCGACCGCAGTTTCTTCAAGCCGGGCGGGGACATCGACCTTGCTCCACTTGGCAGCGGAGAAGGTCTTGGGATTGCCCTCCGCTTTGGAAAGGCCCTTGTTTTTGACATCTTTCCGGAAATACCACTGCGGTTTGAAATCGATCCATCCGGTACCGATCTCCAGTTTTTTGCGGGGTTCAACTGTTTCGGGGTTGGCTTTGGTGTAATCGACCCGGAAACGATGCAGGACATCGGTCGGTCCGGAAGTTCCCGGTTTCCGGGTAAATTCCGCCTTGAGATAGAATTTGTCTTTACCTTTGACAAACTGGCTCAAATCGATAACCGTTTGACCGGCATTACGTTTGACTTCAGTGAACTCTTTGTTATCGAAAGAGATACTGATAACGTTGTTGGTTTTGCGGATATATGCCCGGATATCCAGTTTTGCAGTGAGAAAATGGTTATTCTTTCCGGCAGAATATTCGCGGACAAGCATTCCGGAAGATTTATCCTTGCCGTAAGAGAAACCCCACTTTGCAGCACGCAGGCCGGAAAATACCAGCCATTCCTTGCGGTTGAAGTTCTTTTTGGCAATGCCGGGGTTGGAAGAATATTGAAATTCACCTTTGATAAAGTTGTCCAGTCCTTTGTAACTGCGCCGTTCCATACCGGCGGCGGCATCCAGACTGATAAAGGCGGTATGTTCGTGGGCTCTGCGGAAAGCCAGAATCTGATCCATGACCTTCCGCGCTTCGGTGAATCGGTTATTGAGATAAAGTCCGCCGAAACGGGCGCACAGCCGGGCATGATCCAACGCGATACGGATAAATTTCACCCGTTCGCCATAATCTTTGCGGGAGTTTTTGACCTTTTCCGCCGCAGCATCGAGGAACTTGGCAGCTTCGGCGAAAACTCTGTCCGGGTATGCCGCAGCAGTACCGGTAACGTTGCCGTGGTTGATACCGCCGCCGGGAACAGTTTTAGTATGTTCCGCGATGAATTCCCAATATTTTTTCACATCTTCAGCCGCCGGACCGAAGGCGGAATAATATTCGTCAAGCACCGCCTCCACCGTCAGATCGGGGCGGACACCCAAACGCATGTGCCCGTAAAGCATGGGGCCTTTAGTTGCCCAGTTGCCGCGCAGGGAGTCATAATCAAACCCGACCATCTTTCTTTCAGCGGCAAAGCGGATGAATTCCAGACTCTGCCTGATATCGACCGTCGGCATAGCGTAACCGTTGAGCAGATAATTCGGGCGGTAACTCATTTCCACTCCGGCATCATACCATCCCTGCCACGCCCGTTTGAGCAGGGCAAATTCAGCTTCGGTGACCGGGAAGTAACTGGGGAATCCGGACCCCCACGGCACAAATTTGCCGTAAAGCCAGGGCAGTTTTTCCGCAGGATACGGCGGATAGAGGTAATCCATATACATCAGGATCGAAACCTTGACATCGATACCTTTGCGCTTGCGGATCAGTTCACGGATCGCCTTGGCATATTTGATGTAACGGTTGGTGGTGGAGTAACCTTTGAGTTCCGGCGGCTGAGGCTTATCCCACTCTTTGCACTTGGGGCAGCGGCAGAATCCGCGATAATCGGCTTCGCCGAGTCCGATATATTCGCCGCCTTTCCAGTTGGCAACGATATATTCGTGAAGTTTGGGATTGGAAACGCACAGACGCGGTCCGCGGGTCTGAGTGGAAGAGATGGGAAAACCGCGACTGCCGTCATCATTCATGGCAAAGAAGTCGAGATTTTTATGTTTGTGTTTATTCCACCACTTGATATGGGAGGCGGCGGCAGGAAGTTCACGGGAATCGCCTTCCTGACAGATGAGCAGATATTTTTGCAGTTCAGCGCTGTATTTCTGACGGACGGCGGGAGAAAATCCAAATTTTGAATTGGGACTCTTTTTTCTGCCCCAGGCGTGATACTTGCCCAGATTGAAGTAGGGAACCCAAACCGCATTGGTGCGGTAATGACGGTTTTTGAATGCCGGTGCGCCGTCAAGTTTGAAATTGGAATCGATCACCAGATCTTTCTGTCCGGGGATATAGGTTCCGAGTTCTCCCGGCCAGAGCCAGCGGACATTGAGAAAATCAGAGACAAAACGGTAAACACCGTAGACAGTGCCGCGCCGGGTAAGGCGGACAATACCGCTGGAATAAACAGCAGTGAGGGAACTTTTCAAATCAACGACATCAGAGGGAGTATAGAAGAGTTTCTTATTATCTTCACCGCCGACGATATAGAGTGCATTACCTTTTTCCTGAATGGTGAAAGCTTCGCCGGGAAATTTATCCTGCGTCAATCCGGCTTGTCTGGCGGCGGCGGTGTTACCGATATAGATGGCATTTTTCACCGGCTTGGCATCGGATTCTTTGATGACCGGGAGTTTGGCACCGGTGGCTTTTTCAATATAACAGGCCAATTCATTTGCAGCATATTTTGCAGAGATGACCGCGTTGTCGGCAATCACGATCACCGAGGAACTCCTGCCGTTTTTCACCAGCGGCAAAGCAGCGAAGCCCGCCAGAGAAAAACAGATTAAAAGTACTGCAGAAAAAAATCGTTTCATAAAAAAACACACCTTCTATTGGAATTGATTACTTGATTTTAATACTCTTTTGTGTGCCTTGTCTCGGCAAAATATAGGCAGTGATCTGGTCACCGCGTTTTTTCACTTTTGCCGCGATCAAGTCTTTGGCACATTCGCCGTCATTAAGAGCGCCGACATGACCATCGCCAAAAGCAACATTGCAGCGTTTATTGTGTTTTAACCAGAATTTCCCACGGCTGCTGTAGCTGCTTTCGGCAGGTTTGAGAATTCTGTAGTCATACGTTTTCTTGGAAGTGGAACTGTACAGTCCGGTATCCGCCAGCAGAATATGCTTGGAACCGACATGTCTCAAAATGTAATAACCGGGAGGACCTCCTACATAAAACTCACCGTTTTTCCAATACGATGCATTACCGGACATCAAGCCGTAGGCGTTGGAGTTGTCATCTCTCCATCCGATCGGCGACGGGCAGCGTATATATTTGGTCCTCATGAATTCCGTACTGGCTCTTTTCTTCCAGTACCCCTGATTCACCATGTAATCCCACCAGGGATAGTTGGAGTTGCTGGTAGGTTTGGTCACCCAGAGTTCATTGTTGTCATCCGCATACAAACGTATCACCTGATAGGTCGTTTTCAAGCGGTTTTGACATTCGGTAGTCATACCGCGCTCACGGGCTTTTTGTAATGCAGGCAACAGCATCGCCGCCAGAATAGCAATGATAGCGATGACAACCAGCAGCTCAATCAGCGTGAACGCTGATTGAATGAAGCACGGCTTTGCCGTATGAAGCATTTGCCTGCGGCAAATATGAAGCGCACTGTCTGTGCATGAAGCGCTTGCTTTGCAAGCATTATGGGGTACCCCCAAAGCCGGTTTCTGCGGCGCTTTCCTCCGTACTTTTCCGTACCTATCCGTACACATCCGTACCAACGCGCCGCCCCCTGCGGCTTGCATACCGGTACGGTTATACAGAACTTTTACATGATTACGGCAATATTGTGCGATGACAACCAACAGTTCGATCAGAGTAAAACGCTTTTTACACATAGTGCCTCCCCACTGTTTATAAACAATAAAATGTGTTTATAAATAATATGTGCCAAACCGCGTTTTTTGCCAATAGCAAAGTTGCTATAAAATAGTGACAAGTTGACAAAATTAAAAATTTTTGGATTTTGAAAGCCATGTCAGCTTGTGGTTTGCAAATGACGTGGACTTACGGACTGGCACTTGGGGCTGAGAATACTATGGGAGCGTTAAATTACGGGCGACGCGCCCATCACGGACAATTGGAGCAATTTGTATAATAACACTTGTGGAGTCGGGGGCAATATTCCCCCGACTCCACAAGTTCAGCAAGCGAATTACTTAGCCGCAGTTTTATTCTTCACAAACGTAAAGTAAAGTGCGGGGATGACATAGAGAGTCAGCAGAGATGCAACGACCAGACCGCCGACCACACCGACACCGCAGCTGGAACGCAATTCCGAACCCAGACCGGAACCGAATGCCATCGGCAACATACCGGCAACTGAAGCGATACTGGTCATGACGATCGGACGGAACTTGGACTGCACCGCTTCTTTCATCGCCTGATGCGGCAGCATACCGGAAGCGATCAGCACCGAACACTCATCGATGATCAGAATAGCGTTATTCACCACGATACCGATCATCATAACACCGCCGAGCAGTCCCATCATGGACATCGGCATCTTGAATGCCCACAGCGTGACATACATACCGAGGAAGCCCAACGGCACGGTGAACATGATGAGGAAAGGTTTCGTCCAGGATTCCATGATCGCGGCGATCAGCAAGTAGGTAAGGACTGCGGCGAGGATGATCACCTGTCCGAACTCTTTGGCGGTTTCATTCATCATTTCCACGTTACCGCTCATGCGGACATTGTAGCCCGGAGGAAGCGCGTTGCGGGCAGTTTCGCCGATCGCGTCGGAAACTTCACCCAGCGCCTTGCCGGGAGCGGTATTGGCAAAGAGCCACATGGTACGGACTTTGTCATAGCGGTTGATGATGACCGGACGGGCGTCTTCGGTAATGCGGGCGAAAACTTCAGTACCGAGCGGATTATCGCCTTTGGCAGCGGGCGAAGTCTGCTTGAGCTGTGATTCGCCGTATTCTTTCCGGTTTTTCACCCGGATATCGAAAACGCGGGCACCGGCGCGGTAGTCGCCGACTTCGATACCGTCCAGCGAACCGAGCATGTAGTTATAGAGATTTTCAGCAGAAAGTCCCATATTCCGCAAAATGGTGCGGTCGGGAGAAACGTTGATGTTGAGTTTGCGTTCACGGCGGCTGGAGTCCACGTCGCGGGTAAGTCCCAGAAGCGGGATCTTTTCCATAACCGCCATTTCAGCGGCTTCGAGGACTTCGAGGTCGGGTCCGTTGATAACACACCGGATCTCCGCACCGCTGCCGCCGAAGGTCGCGGGGATGGAGAGAGTGACCAGACAGTTATCGAGGTAGGAAAGTTCTTTTCTCAACACATCCTGCAGATCGTAGATCGATTCTTTACGTTCAAATTTGCTGGAAGTCTTGATGTTGATCTGACCGAGATAAACTGCCGCCGACACCTGACCGCGGCTGCTGTTGGAGGTACCGATTTGAATATTCATACCGCGGACAAAATCATATTTTTTGATATGATCGGCGGCCTCCATGACCAGACGTTCGGTAGTTTCCAGATTGTAGTTGGTGGGGAATTCAAACTTGATACGGATTTCGCCCTGGTCACAGAACGGCAGGAATGACAGCCCCACCTGCGGAATGATGAAGAAGTAAACCGCCGCACTCGCCGCAATAACACAGATCAGCAGAGTTTTGGGATAACGGGCAGTCCATTCGATCGTCCGGTTGAAGCCCCGGCAGAGCCGGTCGTAACCGGCATCCCACGGAATGAACATTTTCTGGAGCAGAGTTTTCCTGCCCGCAGTTTCTCCGGAAGTTTCAGCGCCGCGCTTGAGCAGCACGCAGGAGAGGATCGGAGTCAAAGTAAAACTGATAAACAGTGACACCAATGTTGCCGCCACCATCACTCCGGCAAAGGGAACCATCAAACTGCCGATACGGGTGGTCATCATCATCACCGGGACGAATACCACCACGTTGGTAAGGGCACTTGCCGATACCGCAGCGATAACTTCACCGGTACCGTTTTCGGCGGCGGTCTTGATATCTTCCTTTTTATCAAGATGTTTGAAGATGTTTTCGATAACCACGATCGAGTTGGTCACGAGAACACCTACCGAACATCCCAGTGAAAGCAGTGTCATGATATTGAAGGAATATCCAAGATACGCCATCAATGCAAAGGTCACGATGATGGAGATCGGCATGGACACCATAACGATAAAGGTTGAGCGCAGATCGTGCAGGAAGAGGAAAAGCAGTACCGCAGTCAGCAGCACACCGGTAAGAATACTGCCCCAGGCATCATCCACCGAAGCCTGAATAAATTCACCGGAGTCACGGAACCAGACCAGTTCCATACCGGTCGGCAGTTCACCGTTCTTCTGCATTTGTTCAAATCGTTTGCGGATGCCGCTGATAACTTCGATAGCGTTGGCTTCCCCCTTTTTGACGATGTTGAAACGGGCGGCGGGCTTGCCGTCAACGTAGGCTTTACTGCGGACTTCGCGGCTCATGAGTTTGACATCGGCGATATCGCGCAGATAGATGCGCTTATTCTGGTAGGTTCCGATCTCCATGGCTTTGATCTCTTCAAAACTCTTGAAATCGCCGTCAAAGGTGACGTTCTTTTCGCTCTTGTCGATCTGAATACGGCCGAGCGGCTTACGGACATTGTTCGCTTTGAGTTTGGAAACGATATCATTGATGGAAATATTCATCGCCGTAAGTTTGACCCGGTCGATCAGGACATGTATCTGCATTTCGTTGGCACCGTAGACCCGGACTTCACCGACACCGGGAACACTGGCGAAACGGTCGGCGATCACATCGTCGGCAAAGTCGTACAGATCATCCTGCGTACGGTCACCCACCAGAAACGCCTGCACCACAGTCGTCGCGTTGGTATCGATCTTACGGATCGTCGGTTCTTTGGCTCCATCGGGGAAATCTTCGCGGATACGGTTGAGCGCTTCGCGGATATCGGTGGCGGCAACGTCAACGTCGATACCCATATTGAATTCCAACTGGATCTGCGCCTGGTCTTCGATAGCGGTACTGGTGACGTGGCGGATACCGTCCAGAGAGGAAACGGCGTCTTCGATCCGCTTGACCACTTCGATTTCGATCTCCGATGGACTGGCACCCTGATATTCGCACCGGACAAGGATCGTCGGGATCTCCATGTTGGGGAGCAGGTCGATACTGATCTTGGAATAGAGCGTCGCACCGATCATTATCAAAACGATTATAAATGCCGTCATCGCGATCGGACGGCGAACTGACCATCTGCTTAAAAACATTTTCTATATCCTCCGGCCAGTGTCAGCGTTTGATGAATTTGAGCAAAGAGCCGTTATTGATAAAGGTCTGTCCGGTAGTGACAAACTTTTTACCGAGAACCTCTGCGGCATTGACGATTTCACAGGCATTGCCGTCAACGATGCCGGGGGTGACTTCGACGCTTTCGGCGCGGTTGTCCTTACCGACGGTGAAAACGATGTACCGGTTATTGGCACGCAGCAGAACCGCATCGCTGGGCAGACCGTAAGCGACTTTTTCACTCAAGATGATATTGAGTTCGCAAAGCATACCGCTGACCACGCTGATATTCTGCGGGACGACAGCTTTGATCTTGAAAGTACGGGTGGTGGAATCGATTCCGGGTGCCTTGTAAGTGACCACGCAACGTTGGAGATTGCCCTTGCTGTCAGCGAATTCGACGGCGGTTTTGCCGACATTGATACGATCGTAATAAACGGAACTGATGTAGCAGACGATCTCAAAGCTGCCGGGATTTTCCAGTTTCATGATATTTTTACCGACGGTGACATATTCATTTTCTTCGACGAAAGTTTCAAACACAACGCAATCGAACGGAGCGCGGATGACGGAGTCATCAAGATTCTTTTTAGCGATAGCGAGATTGCTCTGGGACTGTTTGAGTTGAGCCTTGGCGTTTATGATATCAGCTTGAGCATTCCGAACATCCATTTCCGCCTTTTTGAACGCGGTTTCAGTGGTTTCAAAATTAGCCTGGCTGATCGCTCTGGAATCGCGCAGCGTAAGCGCACGGTCATAATCAAGTTTCGCCTGACGCTGATTGATCTCTGCTGTTTTCAGCGCGAAATTGGCACTCTGAAGCGCCGCTTCCTTGACCTTGATCTCATCTTCTTTGACCACTACCTGATTTTTCAAAACCTGCCGGTCAATGCCGAACAGGACATCTCCGGCTTTGCGGCGGTCGCCTTCACTCACTTTAAGCAGTTCAAGCGTGCCGCTGATCTTGGCAGAGATCATGGCGTATTCTTTGGGAGAAATGATACCCTGAAGCGGGATGCGTTCACGGAAAGTGCGCTGTTCCAACTCCTGAACGGTCACTCTGGTTTCCCGTTCCTTAAACTCTTTTTTGGCTTTCTTGGCGCATCCGCCAACGGTCAGCAGCAAAGTTCCGGCGACTGCACTCAACAGACAAGTTTTCAATCCGAGCATAATTTTCCCCATGTTTGATGTGTTTAATTACAGTTTTTATTGATATAACCAAAAAATTATGTATAAATGTACTTGCAAAGCCTGCAACTTGCAATATATTAAAAAAAGAAAGTTAATAACTAAAAGCAAATCAAATTACCATGCCTACTCTGAAACAACTTCAAAATTTCATCGTCCTCGCCCGGGAACTTCACTTCGCCAAAGCCGCCCAACTGCTTGGGATTTCCCAATCCGCGTTGAGCAACGAAATCAAAAAACTGGAAACTTCCGTCGGCTGCCAACTGCTCGACCGTTCCGACCGCTGGATGATAAAACTGACCGAAGCCGGTTCCATCTATCTGCGGCAGATCAAAGAGCTTCCGGAACTTATGGCCGAAGCCGGACAAATGGCGCGCAAAGCCGCACGAGGCGATATCGGAACCTTGTCCATCGGAGTTGCCGGACTTATCTACGACTTCGTGGATATCGGTCGACTCTGCAAAGATATGCTGCAGAAATATCCGGATGTAAAACTCCGTATCTACGATACTCTGGTCTCTCCGGCAGCAGCATCGCTGGTGCGCTCCGGAAAATGCGATATCAGTTTTTTTGCCGCGAGCAACATCTCCAACAACATGGAAAATCTCCTCTACAAAAAAATCGTTGATATCCCGTTGGCATTCGCCATCCCGGCAAATAATCCGCTTGCCCACAAAGAAAACCTCACCATTCAGGATCTGAAATACTCTCACTTCATCTTCCCCCCCCCGGAAGAAGCTCCACGTCTGCGCAGTCACTTTGAGCGCTTCTTTTATCAAAACTGCCAGAGCGCACCGCTGATCGTCCACGAAGCCGCCGGGGCCAACGGTTCTCTGCAGTTGGCAGCCGCCGGTCTGGGAATCGCACTGATACCGCAAATGCCGATGCATCGCAAACTGAAAAATCTGATACTGCGCCACATCCCGATCGGAATCGAACGATACACCATCGCCGCCTGGGACGAAAACAACTCATCCCAGGTACTGCGCAACTTCATCTCGCTTTTGAATAGTGTTTCGTGAGGATCTGGGGGGCGGCACGCGCTCACGGGCGCTGGCTTGGAAAGTTGAGGGGAACTCGTGAACAAAAGTTCACTTCGCCCTCAACTTTCCGGCGCCATCATCCCGCGATCATCGTGCCGGTTGGAGCAACGAAAGTTTCGGAACAACGCCACTGGAGCGGCGCCTGTCGTTGGGCTGAACGCCCAACAGGCGTAAGGTAGTTGATAATAGCGCCGCTATCGCGGCTTATAGACAAGACACTCCGCACCAACCGCTCGCGAAGGGCGCGTTGCACGTAATTTAACGCCCTCCCACAATCTCTCAAAATCTCCCACAGCCTCTCAATACTCCCACCCCAAAGCGCCAGTCAGCAAGCCCGCTCTATTTACAAACCTCAAACCGCGCGGCTCCAACCGCCCGCGAAGGGCGCGTTGCACGTAATTTAACGCCCTCCCAAAACTCTCACAATCTCCCACAGCCTCTCAATACTCCCACCCCCAAGTGCCAGTCAGCAAGCCCACTTGGTTTACAAACCTCAAACCGCGCGGCTCCAACTGCCCGCAAAGGGCGCGTTGCACGTAATTTAACGCCCTCCCAAAACTCTCACAATCTCCCACGGTCTCCCAATCCTCCCACCCCAAAGCGCCAGTCAGCAAGCCCACTTGGTTTACAAACCTCAAGCCTCCCCACCCCGACCGCTTTTTTCCGGATATTTCAAATACAGACAGTTGTATAATCTCCGGAGAAAGTGTATATTATTGTTTGGATAATTTAACAATCAACCAGCAATGAGGTTTTTTATGGGTTTGCAAAACCGTGAATATATGCGTTCACCTTACCCGGAGCCGGGTAATGACGGACAGCCGATGCTCATCACATTGATCATCATCAATGTTGTCAATTATATCCTTTTTTCCAATGGCGAACTTGCCCTGGTGATGGATGGCAGTTTCAGCATACTGCACATTCTGCAGATCATTACCGCCGGATTTGCCCACGCTGATTTCTGGCATTTGATTTTCAATATGTGGGGACTGTATATTTTCGGCAAACTGGTGACTCCCTACGTTACCAGAACGCAGTTCCTTGCCCTCTACCTTGCCGGTGCCGTGACCGGAAACCTGCTCTACTATTTCTCCAATTTCGGCACACCGGGCATACTGCTCGGTTCCTCCGGTGCGTTGTTCGCGGTGATGATCGCCGCCGCCATGCTGGAGCCGAACCGCCGTTTTGTCATGCTGTTTCTGCCGTTTTCTCCGATCAAGACCTCGACTCTGGTGATCTGTTACACCATTCTTGAAATCCTGATGATGATTGGGAAAAACAATTCCGGCATCGCTCATCTCGCGCATCTCGGCGGTTTTATCGGCGGCTATATTCTGATCAAGATCATCTACCGTTCCCGTCTGCCGTGGGATCCGTTCCGTTTCATCAAATTCTCCGGCATGCCGAAATTTACGCCGCCTCCGGCTTCGCAGCCGCGTCCGGAATCCACCGGCAGCCGCCCGGCGAATGATGTCAACGCTCCGGTCACCCAGCGCGAACTTGATGCGCTGCTGGATAAACTTTCCCGGGACGGGATCAACAGTTTGAGCGAATATGAACTGGAACGGCTCAAAAAAGCGCGCCGCCAGATGCGGGGAGAGGAGTGAATCATCATGCTTCCGACTTCACTTTTCGACTACGAACTGCCGCCGGAACTCATCGCCCGTTATCCGGCAGAACGCCGGGACGGTTCCCGGATGATGGTGCTGGACCGGATCACCGGAGAAACGGAGATCCATCCCTTTTCCGATATCCTGAACTATCTTTCTCCGGGTGATGCCATTATCTGCAACAACACCAAGGTCTGCCGCGGCAGGATGTTCGCCAGAAAAGGCGGCAATGCCGACGGTGCCAAATTTGAAATTCTGCTGGTTGAACCGCATAATGGCATCCCCGGCGAATGGAACTGCATGGTGAAACCCGGAAAACGTGCCAAAGACGGCGTTCATGCAGTTCTGCTGGAGCAGGACGGGTCACTCAACGCAGAAGGTATCGGTTTCACCTTTATCAACCGCAACGGCGATGACACCTTTCATATCCGCTTTGACCACAGCGACGATGCGGCGATCCAGGAACGTTTCGGACACATCCCGCTTCCGCCCTATTTGAACCGGGATGCCGAAAAAGAGGATAACGAACGTTATCAGACCGTGTACGCTTCCCGGCCGGGAGCGGTGGCGGCCCCCACTGCCGGACTGCACTTCACTCCGGAAATATTGACCGGAGCCGTAAACAAAGGTGTTGCTGTTGCCGAACTGACGCTTCATGTCGGCCCCGGCACCTTCAAGCCGGTCAGTGCCGAATACGCCGAAGAACACAAAATGCACTTTGAGGAATTCATCCTGCCGGCAGATGTCGCCGACCTCGCCAACACCACCCGGAAGCGGGGCAGCAAGGTACTGGCCGTCGGCACCACAACGGTCCGGGTTCTGGAAAGCTGCTGTGACAGCACCGGTTTCCTCACTCCCCGCAGCGGCAGGACAGATATATTCCTCCATCCTCCTTACAAAGCTGTTTCGGCAGATATGCTCTTGACCAACTTCCACCTGCCCTGCAGTACTCTGCTGATGCTGGTCAGTTGTTTCTGCGAAAGAGAGATGGTGATTGCCGCGTACCGTAAAGCGGTGGAAAATAAAATGCGTTTCTACAGTTACGGCGACTGCATGCTGTTGAAATAATTTCAGGAATTGTCAACGATGTTCATCAAGACCCTTTTCAATGATCCCCGGCTGTTTTTCTCCCAATTGCTTATCGTAGTGGTGTCGGTTTGTGTTCATGAATACTGCCACGCGCTTGCAGCGTACAAACTGGGTGACACCACCGCCGCCGACCGGGGACACCTGACCTTGAATCCATTCAAACAAATGGGGATCGTTTCTCTGCTGATGCTCTGCTTCCTCGGCATCGCCTGGGGACAGATACCGGTCGATCCGGCAAATCTGCGCGGGAAACATTCACGGGCGCTGGTTTCGGCATCGGGCCCGGCGGCGAATCTGGCACTTTCGCTGTTGTTCAGTATACTTGCGGTCGCAGGTGCCATCGGTGAGATCAACCCCTTCGCCGGAAACATGCTGTTTTTCGGAGCAATAATCAATATGGTGCTGGCGCTTTTCAATCTGCTCCCGATCCCCGGACTGGACGGCTGGAATATCCTCCGCACCTACTGGAGAAAAGACCTTGCCAATGCCGCTGAATGGGTAAAAGGAACATTTCTGGTACTGATAATGCTCGTATTCACCTGTTTTGATTACATCTATGATGCAGCAGGTGTCATCGTCATCAATTTCTGCCGCCTTCTGCTGCGAGTCTACGGAGGGTTGAAGTGATCCACGTTGCCGCCGCCGTCTGTATCCGGCATGGCAAAGTACTGCTTGCCAGCCGCCCGGAAGATAAACCGCCTGCCGGATGGGAATTCCCCGGCGGCAAACTGGAACCCGGAGAAACACCGCAATCTGCCGCTGTCCGGGAACTCCGCGAAGAGTTGGACTGGGAGGTCATTCCATTGGATATCATCTACCGGATCAAACGTCCCGGCATAATACTCTATTTTGTCCGGGTCATCCCCGGAAATTCCGCCGCTCCCCGTCCCTGCGAAAATCAGCAGGTCAAATGGGTCGATCTGACTCCGCAATTTCCGGAAGATATGTTGGAAAACGACCGGGAATTCTGGAATTTTCTGACTTCACGATAAAATATTTCTCCATCCGCAAACGTTATAAGACCAGAACAGGAAAGCAGAAAGATAATGGAACATGAAAAAAGTGACGGAGAACTCATCAGCGCATATCTTGCCGGTGATGAAAAAAGTTTTGAAGAACTTTATTTCCGCTACCGGAAACTTCTCTACGGATATCTGAATAATCTGATGCAGGGTGATCCCGCCGGGGCAGATGAGGTATTTTCCGATTGCTGGGTCAAGGTGATCGACAAACTGCCGGGCTACCGGGATGAAGGGAAATTCAGCGCATGGCTGTTCCGGATGGCAAAGAATATCTTTATCGACCGGGTGCGGCAGAGCCATCCGGGAAGATTCGTGCCGGCAGACGATGAAAATACTCC
Source organism: Lentisphaerota bacterium (assembly GCA_015061805.1). Taxonomy (GTDB): domain Bacteria; phylum Verrucomicrobiota; class Lentisphaeria; order Victivallales; family Victivallaceae; genus UBA1784. Next base: position 86,644 of record SUVV01000004.1, read on the forward strand.
GGAATTGATGGACGCTAAAACCCGTTCACCCGACACCGGTATCGGAGCCGCTGATATCGGCAGGGCGATCAGCGATGCGCTGGGAAAACTGCCGCCGGAGCAGAAAGAGGTATTTATTCTCCGGGAACAGGAGTTGTCGTTCAAGGAGATCGCGGAACTGCAGGAGTGTTCCCTGAACACAGTATTGAGCCGCATGCGGTATGCTATAAAGAGTTTACGGATGATGTTATCCGAAGTTGACCGAGGAGGACTGATAAAATGAAAAAACATCTTGGAGTTACAAAATTTCTGGAAAAAGATGTCCCTCAACATCTCGATTCTGTGATCCTTATCCATGCGGCGATCAGTAACCGCCGCCGCCGGAGCAGAAAGATTTTCCGATTTGCCGCCGCCGCAACCTTGCTGATATCGCTCGCCGGGATCGGTTCATCATGGCTGTTTGAACGCAATGAAATGCGCCAGGTGACACGCAGTGTCAACTATTCCAGAGCCGAACTGCTTGCCATGAACGATTTCACCTCGCTTGAGCAGGAAAATTACGCAGTCGGTTCCATGACCAGCGCCGAAGAAAGCATGTTTGACACCTATATCTGAAGGGAAATGAATATATGAAACATCTTATTCTGTTTTTCGCAGTTGTAACTTTAATTTTCTCTGCCTCTGCAGAAAAAACCGCCGCTCCCCGGAAACCGGGAAAATTCCAGCGGAATCAGGCAGTCTGGAGAGCATTTTCCATGCTTCCGCAGGACGAGCAGAAAGAGTTGATGAAACTTCAGCAGAATGAGCCGGAAAAATTCCGCGCCGTCATGCAGGAAAAAGCCGCAAAAATCCAGGCGGAAATGCAATCTAAACGCCGGAAGGTCGCCGCTCTCGCCGCCAAAGTCCGGAATTCCAAGGATGAAAAAGAGAAAACTGCGCTCCGGGCTGAACTGCGGGCCATGCTCAAAGAATCCTTTGATTCCCGCATCAAACACCTGAAACGCAATATCGAAATCAACAAAAAGCGTATCGCTAAAATGGAAGAGGAGTTGAAAAAGCGCGAAAGCAACTCCGATGCCATTATCGAGGCCATCACCGATGCGGTCATCTCCGGAAAGAAACCGGAAAACAAACGCCGTCCCGGCATGCATCGTCACGCACCGCGTATGCTCTCTAAATAAACTTCCGTATCTTACAACTCAACCGTCCGGAAAGTGAATTTCCGGGCGGTTTTTTCATATTCGATCTCCATCATCGTTCCGTTACGGGTGACAGAACCGGAGATACATTCACCGCGTCCGGATTCATCCACCCGGAGCGAAGGTTTGTGAACATGGCCGCAAAGCACCAGATCAAGCTGTTTGCTTTCCAACAGTGAAATGACCGGTTTCTGACCGAAGAGCCGGTGACGGATGCGGAGGATCGGATGATCTTCATACATGGGATAGTGAGTTACCAGTATTTTCGGCACATCCGGAGAATTTGCACATTTTTCCGCAATAAAATCCCGGTTTTCCGATTTCAGAAATCCCCAGGAACAGAGCAGATTGGACGGCGCGCTGGTGTTGACGATCAGAAATTCAACTCCGTCAAAAACAACACTGGACGGCAGAGTATCAAAGGTGTAACGGCCGCAGGAAAGATATTCGACCGCATGTTTCACCGCTGCCACACATTGAGGACGGGTAACGTAACAATCGTGATTGCCCGGAGTGTAGAGCAACGGAATATCGGAATCACGCAGCGGTTTGAGGATTTCCAGGACCCGGGCGAATTCTCCCGGCTGACCGGCGCTGGTGAGATCTCCGGTGCAGACCGCGACATCCGGTCTGGTATCAAGAATGTATTCCACTGCACTCTGCAATTTGGAAAGGTCATGCCGGAAGCGCCGCCGGAAACGGTAATTGAACACCCCAACCCAGCGCTTGTCAAAATATGCCATCCAATCCTCGGCACCTCCGCCGCCGTGAGGATCAGAAAAATGTATGATCTTCATAAGACTCCATATTGTTGGTCATCGGCTAAATATAACCGATAAAACACGGATTGTCAAGTTTTTGATTTGCAATTTGCTGTTTTATGATGTATATTAATCTTTTCCAAAGTATGATCCGGAAAGACCGGATCGGGCAACTAAAATATTTGATGGAGTTAAACTTGTAAAATGGGCAAACTTTTTGACGAGACAAATGAGAAATTTTCCCGGTATGTGGTTCCTACCTATGCCCCGGGCAAACTGTTTGTGCGCGGCGAAGGTGCCAGACTCTGGGATGATGAAGGTGCGGAATATCTCGATTTCGCTTCCGGTATCTCCGTCTGCAACCTCGGACACTGCAACGATCGCGTCAGCCGCGCTATCGAAGAGCAGTGCCGACGATTGGTCCATATCTCCAATCTCTATATGAATGAACTCATGCCCCGCCTCGCAGAGAAACTGGTGACCGCTTCCGGCATCGATGATGCCATGGTCTTCTTTGCCAACTCCGGCGCCGAAGCCAACGAAGGCATGATCAAACTCGCCCGTAAATACGGCAACCAGACCGGCAGAAACACCATTGTCAGTATGGACAACAGTTTCCACGGCAGAACTCTGGCGACCCTTGCGGCGACCGGCAGAGCCAAGTACCGCAAAGGATTTGAACCGGATATGCCCGGATTCAAACAGGTCCCATTCAACGATTTTGAAGCGTTGGAAAAGGCGGTCACTCCTGATGTTTGCGCTGTCATGCTGGAGATGGTTCAGGGCGAAGGCGGCATCTATCCCGCCGATGTCGAGTACCTGAAAAAAGTCCGCGAACTCTGCGATAAAAAAGATATCCTCATGCTCTGCGACGAAGTTCAGTGCGGCATGGGCCGTTTGGGAACCCGTTTTGCTTTCCAAAGTTTCGGAGTTGTCCCGGATGCGATCTCCATGGCAAAGGCGATTGCCAACGGTATGCCGATGGGCGGATTCATGGCGCGTAAAAAATTCGCGGAACTGCTGGTCGTCGGTACTCATGCCAGCACCTTCGGCGGTACTCCGCTTGCCTGTGCCGCCGCGCTTGCCGTGCAGGAGGCTTTCGATAAAGACGGCATTCTGGAAAACACCGTTGAAGTCGGCAATTACATCATGGAAAAACTTGCCGGATTCGTCGGCAAATATGATTTCGTCAAGGGTGTCCGGGGCAAAGGTCTGATGATCGGACTGGTGCTCGACCGCCCCGCCGGTCCCCTCGCCGGAATACTGATGAAAAAACAATTGATCGTCCTGACTGCCGGAGAAACAGTTCTCCGCCTGCTCCCGCCACTGACTGTAACCAAAGCCGATGCCGATATCGCCATTGCCAGGATCGGCGAAGCACTTGAAGAATTCGCAAAGGAACAAAAATGAAAAAAGATCTGCTTACACTTCAGGATATCACCAGAGATGATCTGGAAAAAATCTTCGAACTTTCGCTCAAACTCAAAAATGAACGCGGCAAAGTCGCTTTCAAACCACTCGCCGAAAAAAGCGTCGGTCTGGTCTTTGCCAAGTCTTCCACCCGTACCCGCATCTCCTTTGAGGTCGGGGTCAGCGAACTCGGCGGCAACCCCCTCTATCTCGATCAGGGCAAAATGCAGGTCGGCCGCGGCGAAACTGTCGCCGATACCGCCAACGTTCTGAGCCGTTACCTGCACGGTATCGTCATCCGTACCTTTGAACACAGCGAAGTCGAAGAACTCGCCAGAGTCGCCAAATGTCCGGTAATCAACGCTCTTACCAATGACTTCCATCCCTGCCAGCTGCTGGCTGATTTGCTGACTATCAAGGAATATTCCGGCAAAGTCGACAAATCCATCCGCATGGCATTCTATGGTGACGGCAGAAGCAACATGGCCAACTCCTGTATCCTCGCCGCCAAACTTACCGGTATGGAACTGGTCATCGCCGCACCCGAACAGGAGGCTCCGCGTACCGACCTTATCGGCGATGCAAAGAATATCATCTGGGAATCCGATCCGGTCAAGGCCGCGGAAGGTGTCGATTACTTCTACACCGACGTCTGGGTCAGCATGGGATTTGAAGAAGAACGCGCCCGCCGCATGGAAATCTTCCGTCCCTATCAGGTCACTTCCGCACTCTTTGACAAGGCGAAAAAGGATGCTAAATTCCTCCACTGCCTGCCCGCGCACCGCGGCGAAGAGGTCGCTGCCGATGTGATGGATGACCCGAAACGCTCCATCGTCTTTGATGAGGCGGAAAACCGTCTCCACGTCCAGAAAGCGGTCATGACGATGCTGATGGGAGAATAACTTCCATGGCGTTGCTTGAGATTCTGCTGATCTCATTCGGTGTATCGATTGATGCATTTGCCGTATCGACCAGTGGAAGTTTGTGCAAACCGTTTCTTCCGCGCCGGATTCAAGCTTTGAATGCGGCGCTTTTCTTTGGTATTTTCCAATTCATCATGCCGGTCATCGGCTTTTTCCTTGCCGGACTGGCGATGGATCTGGTTCGCAGTATCGACCACTATGTGGCATTTGCCCTGCTGGGATTTGTCGGCGGCAAAATGATTTACGAAGCCGTTGCCGGAGACGATGATGATCTCTGCTGCAAAACCGGCAGCGACTTTTTTGCTGTAAAAAACCTTTTTGTCCCGGCAACAGCGACCAGTCTGGATGCCCTCGCCGTAGGTGCCGGATTTGCCTTTTCCGGCAGAACACTGTGGCTTCCGGCAGCAAGCATGGGAATTATTACGGCGGCAGTTTCGGCTTTCGGCGTTATGCTGGGCAGCCGTCTGCGGAATCTGATTCCGCAGAAATATCTGACTGCCGCAGGCGGCGCCGCTATCATTATCATCGGCGCAAAAATCCTGATCACCGACCTCTTCTTTTAAGATTGTATTGTGGGGAGGGGAAAAACCTTTTTTCACGAGAAAAAATGTTTTTCCCCTCCCCACACCCCACCCCTTTTCGAAAAAAGCGGGGTATGTTGCCGCTCCGTTGTCGCGGCAAGACTATAAATTTATCATATCATTACTCGCGTAAGCGAGCGCTTCATGCCTACTTTGCTTCGAGGATAAAGACGCACACCGTAGCAAAAATATTGGGCATCAACCGGGTCAACCGGGGATAACGTCCGGGGATCGGATACTCTTCCAGAATGGTGATCTCCAACTGCCTGCACAATTCACGGAAATCGTTGAGCGTGCAAAAATGGATATTGGGCGTATCATACCACTGGAAAGGCATCTGGGTACTGCGCGGCATTTTGCCGCCGAATGCGACCTGCGCACGACAGCGCCAATGACCGAAGTTGATAACACTTACCGCCGCGCGCTTACCGACCTTGACGATCTCTTTGAGCAACAGATCCGGACGGCGGGTCTCCTGAAGCGTATGACTCAATACCGCAAGATCAAATGATTTCGGCGGAATATAGTTCAACTCATCATTGAGGTCACGCTGGATCACCGGAACTCCGTTACCGATACAGCGGACAATGGAATCCTGATCGATTTCAACGCCCAGCACCTGAGCTTTGTGATCGTTTTTCAGTTTACGCAGAAAAAGTCCATCACCACAGCCGAGGTCGAGAACCTTATCGCCCGGATTTACAAAGCGGGCGATCACATCGAGATCATGACGCCGCTGGGGATCGAGAAATTGACGTTTATTCATGGTTTCGTGCCTCCTGACGGTAGTGGAGAAAATCCCGGACCATTCTGCCGAGAGTATCGACTTCAAGCAGGAAGGCATCGTGACCGTATCCGGACTTGATTTCACAGAAAGAGACCTCTTTCCCATTGTGGAGCAGAGCGTCAACAATCTTGCGGGACTGTTCTGTCGGGAAAAGCCAGTCGCTGGAGAAAGAGACCACCAGCGCAGCGGATTTCACTCGGGCAAAGGTGGCGTTCAAATCGCCGCCGTGTTTGGCGGTGACATCGAAATAGTCGGTTGCCCGGGTGATATAGAGATAACTGTTGGCATCGAAGCGTTCGACGAAGCGCTGCCCCTGATACTGCAGATAACTTTCCACAGCGAAATCAAAGTCAAATTTGAAATCGAATTCCGCTTTATCCTGAAGAGTTCTGCCGAACTTCCTGCCGAGAGATTCTTCGGACAAGTAGGTTATATGAGCCAGCATCCGCGCCGCCGCCAGACCGTGATCCGGCGGCATATCCGGAGTATAATCGCCGTTTTTCCAATTGGGGTCGGCTTTGATCGCTTCCCGGGCTACCCAGTCAAAGGCGATATTCTGCGGAGTAAAACTGCTGGCAGTCGCAATCGGAATGAAACAATCCATCGCATCCGGATAATCCACCGCCCACTGAAGAACCTGCATACCGCCCATCGAACCGCCGAGAACCGCCAGCAATTTCTTAATACCGAGGTGTTCGACCAGACGTTTCTGGGCGCGAACCATATCCGCAACGGTAATGACCGGGAAATTGGTATTATAAGGTTTTCCGGTGTCAGGGTCAATGGACTGCGGCCCGGTAGAACCGGAACAACCACCGATAATATTGGAACAGATCACAAAATATTTATTGGTATCAACCGCTTTTCCGGGACCGATCATCTCATCCCACCACCCCGGCTTTTTATCTTCCGGGGTATGGCGGCCGCAGACATGGGCATCACCGGTCAGAGCATGAGTCACCAGAACTGCGTTGGAAGCATCGGCATTGAGAGTTCCGGCAGTTTCATAACGGATGTTGACATTTTTGAGTTCCCGGCCGCAATCAAGAGGAAGCGGCGACTCCAGTTTGTAATCTTTCGGGACTGTAATAAAAACCCCGGAGTTGTTCAGGTCAGTTTCGATTTTATCACCTCATGTTTAATATATCATATCAGAAATATAATATAGCACACAAAATTGCCTTTTCAAGTATCTCAAGCACGGCGATCCCGGAAGACGGGAAAAGATAACTTCGCGGTAGACAGCAAGTTATATACAAAACGGGACTGCCGCAAAAATTCGCAGCAGCCCCGCACTGTCATGAGTTGGATTATTTTCCGTATTTTTCAAAATAGGGAAGCAGAGATTCGCCCCAGATGGCGTAGGACTTGGACACTCTGGGATGGAGCAGGTCGGGCATCACGCTCTTTTCCAGGATACCTTCGGGGGTAAGGAATTTCTGACGGATGTCAACCCAGATGACATCTTTGCCGTCGCAGAGTTTGGCGATTTCGGCATTGGCCTTGTCGTTCTTGATGCGGCGGGCATCGGAGTTGTCTTTGCCGCGCGGGAAGATGGCATAAAGCAGGATCTTGGCTTCCGGATAACGCTTACGGACTTCTTCGACGATGCTCTTGACACCGGCGGCAGTTGCCTGATAACGGTCACGGTTGTTGGTTCCGATCATAATGGTGACCAACTGCGGCTTGATAAGTTCAAGAATACCGCTTTTTTGGATGATCCAGAGGGTGTGCTGGGTACGGTCGCCGCCGCATCCGACATTGAGAACGCCATAGGGATCAAGATATTTTTTCTTGGCAGCGGCAGCGGGTTTGTATTCCCACTGATGGGTGATGGAATCGCCGAGCATAAGGATTTTGATTTTATCTTTATTGGCTTCAGCATACGCTTTCTTTTCCAGATGGCGTTTGGCATGGCGCTTATACTGAACGGGGGTAGTGGCAACCTTGATTTCCTGTTCCAGAGTCCTTTTTTTGGCCGGTTGCTTTGCGGCTTTTTTCGCTTTGGCTTTTTTCGCTTTTTTCGCAGGCTTCGCAGCGGTTTCGGCTTTGGCAGTAGCGCCGGTGGCAGCGTCATCCGCAAAGACCGGAGAAACACCGATCAGTGCAGCCAGCATCAGGGTGAAGATGTTTGACAATTTCATTTTTGATTTCCTTTCGTTTAGACAAACACACCTTTTTCTTGAAAATCGGTAAACTTCTCTAATATACCATGAATGCAATAATTTTGCAAATCAGGAAAAAAACAAATATTGAACCGCACAAAAAAAAGAAAGAGACCGCGGCAAAACCGGAAGTCTTGCAGCGATCTCTGAAAGTACGTTCAGTACTGACCGTAATTATTTGTCAAAGGCGTGACCGGCGGAACCCAACACTTCTTTGTTCTTACGGATGTACAGTTCTTTCAAACTGGTACGGGCGGGGCCCAGATATTTGCGGGGATCGAATTCGCCCGGCTTTTCAGTGAAGACTTTGCGGATGGCAGCGGTCATCGCCAGACGGCCGTCGGAGTCGATATTGATTTTGCAGACAGCGCTCTTGGCAGCGGCGCGGAGCTGATCTTCGCCGATACCGATGGCATCTTTGAGTTTACCGCCGTTTTCGTTGATGATCTTGACCAGATCCTGGGGAACGCTGGAGGAACCATGCAGAACGATGGGGAATCCGGGGATGCGCTTTTCAATTTCAGCGAGGATGTCCAGACGGATTTTGGGATCGTCGCCGGGCTTGAATTTGTAAGCACCATGGCTGGTACCGATCGCGATGGCAAGAGAATCAACACCGGTACGTTTGACGAAGTCTTCGACCTCTTCCGGACGGGTGTAGGTGTGGGTTTCGGCTTTGACATCATCTTCAACACCGGCGAGAACACCGAGTTCACCTTCGACGGTGACATCGTGAGCGTGGGCGTATTCAACGACCTTGCGGGTTTCGGCGATGTTTTCTTCATAGGGGAGATGGGATCCGTCGATCATGACGCTGGAGAAACCGAAATCGATGCAGCTTTTGCAGGTTTCAAAATCGGGACCGTGGTCGAGGTGAAGGACGATGGGGATGAGTTTGCCGTTGTTGATTTCTTTGGCATATTCGACAGCACCCTGAGCCATGTAGCGCAGCAGGGTCTGGTTGGCGTATTCACGGGCGCCTTTGGAAACCTGAAGAATCAGCGGGGATTCGGTTTCAACGCAGGCCTGAATGATCGCCTGAAGCTGTTCCATGTTGTTGAAGTTGTAGGCGGGGATAGCGTAACCGCCCTTGACTGCCTTGGCGAAAAGTTCGCGGGTGTTCACCAATCCGAGGGATTTGTAATCGACCATTTTTTTACTCCTTGATTTTTAGTTCCGGTTATTACCGAATTTCCATATTATATAATATAGCCCGCAAAGGCGGTTAATTCAAGTCATCCCCGGCAAACTAAATGCAATTAATATCTTTCCGGAGGATGTCAAGCTGCATGGCAACTTTTCCTCATATTGCCCGATTGAAAAATGGATTTTCGACCGCTATATTAAATCAAGATCATTTTCCCGGAGGATCACCATGCCAGCAAGAATACATCATCAAACCATCACCCGACAAGCACTCCGCAGTGCCGGTATCTCCGGATCTGCGGCTCTCATCGAAGATTACAGCAGTTTTCCGGATTATTACCACACCCGGTATCAGGAAGTCAAACCTTATTTATTCATCCACGATGATCTGGAGTTCCACTATCCGCCCCATACTCCGGTCGATGAATTTTACCGTTACTGGAACTATGAGCCGGAATCCGGTACCCGCATGGTATCAACCGCCGCAAACCGCAACCGGAGTTTCAGCGAAGCCGGATTCAAATTCTATTAGGACAACATCCTGCATCATCTCGGCAGAAGTCAGTTTGATGAAGCATATAAATTCCTCGGCTGTCTGCTGCACTATCTGCAGGATTCGACCTTCGGCATCCATGCGCTCGAAGGGCCGGACGGCACCGACATCTACACCATTGACCGCATGTCCGGAAAAGATTTTGCCAAATATGTATGCGCCATTGCATTGGATGAAAGTTTCTCATCGCTCACAGTATCTCCGGAAATTTTCGCCTCTCATCCTGACGAATTTCCGGCACTGCTTTACCGCCGTTACTGTGACTGCACCGCAATTTCCCGGCAGGCGCTGTTTGACACCGCCCTGGATTTCATCATCGGCAAAAGTAAAAACATGGTATTGGACAATCAGAGAATGATGTTCAACTCATCGGTACAACTTTCGGCGGACACCATCGCCACCATTTTTGCGCTTGCCGGCAACACCACCCCGACGGTAAATGAACGCAGCTTGAGCGAATTCGCTCCTTTTCACTACCCCATCGGCGGCGGGGGCGGCTTCCAGTTGAAACGTTTTTCTGAAAGCCGGAACTGCATCAAATTCGGCATCAATGTCGAAGCAAGACTGCTGTACCATCTGCCGGAGAATTTCTATTCCCGATTCAGCGCCGCGATCAGCGGTGAGGAGATCGCCGGAGCCGTATTGAAAATCATCAACGATGGGAACGTGGTCAGAGAAATTGAACTCTCTGGTTCCCCAAAATTGCAGATCGACCTGACCTGCCCCCGCAATGAGTTCGGTTTCATCGTCAAAGCAAGAAAAGGTATCGGCAGTTTGAGCATTGCCGACGGCACCTTTTTCAGGTGATGCGGCGACTCCGGCAAACGGCAAATGCGCCTGCCGGTTTAATTAAAGCCGCAGAGGTTATTGCGACTTGAAATACGCCGCAGGCGGTGCTATATTATAAGGTAGTTTTAGCGTTTTCAACGTTCAACCAATAATCAACAGGAGAAACGGAGAATGAGTTGTCCGTATCAGTGCTCACACGAAGTTGAGCAGATGTGCCGTGTCGCCAAGGGCGTCAAACACGGTCCCGCCCCGATTCCGGAAGAAGGGAAATGGGTAAAATCCAAACAGATCAGCGATATTTCCGGTCTTACCCACGGTATCGGCTGGTGCGCTCCCCAGCAGGGCTGCTGCAAACTTACCCTCAATGTCAAAGACGGCGTGATCCAGGAAGCTCTGGTCGAAACTCTCGGCTGCTCCGGTATGACTCACAGTGCCGCTATGGCTTCTGAAATCCTCCCCGGCAAGACCATCCTCGAAGCCCTGAACTCCGACCTGGTCTGCGACGCGATCAACGTCGCCATGCGTGAACTTTTCAAACAGATCGTCTACGGCCGCACCCAGACTGCTTTCAGCGAAAACGGTCTGCCCATCGGCGCCGGTCTGGAAGACCTCGGCAAAGGTCTGCGTTCGCAGGTCGGTACCATGTTCTCCACTCTGGAAAAAGGACCCCGTTATCTGGAAATGGCCGAAGGCTATGTCCTCGAAATCGGTCTGGATGCCAATGACGAGATCATCGGTTACAAGTTTGTCCATCTCGGCAAGATGATGGAAGCCATCCGCAATGGCGCCGCCCCCGAGGAAGCCTTTGAAAAGAACGTCAAGTCCTATGGCCGCTTCGACGAGGCTGTCAAAACTATTGACCCGCGCAAACAGTAACATATAAATTCAGGAGTTCATACAATGAGCGTTAAATTTGAAGGTTACGAGCGCCGGATCGCCAAAATCGAAAAAGCGCTTGCCGAATACGGTATCGAAAGTCTCGAAGCTGCCCGCGATCTCTGCCTCTCCAAAGGCGTCGATGTGGAAGCTATCGTCAAGGGCGTTCAGCCCATCGCATTTGAAAACGCCGTCTGGGCTTACACCCTCGGTGCCGCCATCGCGTTCAAAGCCGGTGCCAAAGATGCCGCCGAAGCCGCCGAAAAGATCGGTATCGGTCTGCAGGCTTTCTGTATCCCCGGTTCTGTCGCTGACAACCGCGCCGTCGGTCTCGGCCACGGCAACCTCGCCGCCATGCTGCTGCGCGAAGAAACCAAGTGCTTCTGCTTCCTCGCCGGTCACGAATCCTTTGCCGCCGCTGAAGGCGCCATCGGTATCGCCAAGACCGCCAACAAAGTCCGTAAAGAAGCTCTCCGCGTCATCCTCAACGGTCTGGGCAAAGATGCGGCTTACATCATCAGCCGTATCAATGGCTTCACCTACGTTGAAACCGAATATGACTACTTCACCGGCGAACTCAAGATCGTTGAAGAAAAAGCTTTCTCCGATGGTCCCAAAGCCGCAGTCAAATGCTACGGTTCCGATGATGTCAGCGAAGGTGTCGCTATCATGATCCACGAAGGCGTTGACGTTTCCATCACCGGAAACTCCACCAACCCGACCCGCTTCCAGCACCCCGTCGCCGGTACCTACAAAAAGTGGGCTACCGAAAACGGCCGCAAATACTTCAGCGTTGCCTCCGGCGGCGGTACCGGACGTACCCTGCACCCGGACAACATGGCTGCCGGTCCTGCCAGCTACGGCATGACTGACACCATGGGTCGTATGCACGGCGATGCCCAGTTCGCCGGTTCTTCCAGCGTCCCGGCTCACGTCGAGATGATGGGTCTGATCGGTATGGGCAACAACCCGATGGTCGGAGCCTCCGTCGCTGTCGCGGTGGCGGTTTCCCAGGCGAAGTAATCGTCTGAAATCGAGTGTTTCAAACGGAGGGAGCGTTTTCAAACAGCGTTTCCTCCGTTTTTTAATCCCGGTAAAAATATATGGCTATTGAAATCGAACGCAAATTCCTGGTCGCTTCCGATGCGTGGCGCCGCGATGTGGTATCTTCCACAGCGATGAGTCAGGGATATCTCGGCGGCGGAGCATCCACGATCCGGGTGCGGAAAACCGGAAACGGAGCATTTCTCACCATCAAAGGGCGCGCCGAAGGTCTGGTGCGTGCCGAATTTGAATATCCGATCCCGGTCGAAGATGCCGAAGCAATGCTCGCTTCCATGACCGTCGGAACCATTGTCAAAAAAATCCGCTTCCTCGTCCCGGCCGGAAACGGACTCGTCTGGGAAATCGACGAATATCTCGATGACAATGCACCGCTTTTTACCGCCGAAATCGAATTGCCGGCCCCCGATACTCCATTTGAAAAACCCGCATGGTTGGGCGCTGAAGTATCCGACAATAAAAATTACACCAACCGTTCGCTCAGCCGCGCCCCCTACTCCACCTGGGTCAACGGCGCGCCGCCGGAAAAGCAAGAGGATAATTGAAATATGGAACAGAATTCTCTTTTCGGTGACACCGTCACCCGGCCGCTTGCCGATCGGATGCGCCCGACAGCCATTGAAGAGATCGTCGGACAGGACGAACTGCTCGGAGACGGTGCCCCGCTGCGACGGATGATCGACTCCGGAAAACTTTCCAGTTTCATCCTCTGGGGACCGCCGGGATGCGGAAAAACCACTCTGGCAAGAATCCTTGCCAATCGTACCAATTTACGTTTCACGGCACTGTCTGCCGTATTCTCCGGAGTGGCAGACCTCCGGAAAGCCTTCGACGAAGCCGCAAGTTATCAGCGTTACGGCGAAGGAACTCTGCTCTTTGTTGACGAAATTCACCGCTTCAACCGCGCCCAGCAGGATGGCTTCCTGCCCTTTGTGGAAAACGGCACGGTAGTACTGGTGGGCGCCACCACCGAAAATCCATCCTTTGAACTCAACAGCGCGCTTTTGAGCCGATGCAAAGTATTCGTGCTGAAGCCGCTTTCAGCCGAAGCCCTCGAGCAGCTCATCCTCCGGGCAGAAGCCTTGCAATCCCGCAAACTCCCCGTCACCCCGGAAGCACGCAAATGTCTGATCGACCTTGCTGACGGCGACGGCAGATACTTCATCAATCTTATGGAAACCGTCTATGATCTGACCGGAATGAATGAGATCCTTGATGAAACGGCTCTGCTCAAAATCGTGCAGAAACGTTCCCCCATGTATGATAAAGACCGCGAGGGACACTACAATCTGATCAGCGCACTGCATAAATCACTTCGCGGTTCCGACACCGATGCCGCGCTCTACTGGGCGGCACGGATGCTGACCGCCGGTGAAGACCCGGCATATCTGCTCCGACGCCTCACCCGATTTGCTTCCGAAGATGTCGGTCTTGCCGACCCGATGGCTCTGCAGCTTGCCATTGCCGCCTGGGAAAGTTACGACCGTTTGGGCTCCCCTGAAGGAGAACTTGCCATCGCCCAACTCATCATCTATCTCGGAACCGCCCCAAAATCCAATGCCGCCGAAACCGCATGGTACGCGGCAAAAAAAGCGGCAAAAGAATACTCTTCGCTGACGCCGCCGGCACATATTCTCAATGCACCAACCAAAATGATGAAAAATCTCGGTTACGGCAAGGGCTATATCTATGACCATGATACCCCGGAAGGTTTTTCCGGGCAGAATTATTTCCCGGAAGCCATGGGCAGAAAACAGTTCTATACTCCGGTCGAACGCGGCTTCGAACGCGAAATCAAACGCCGCCTCGAATACTGGTCAAATCTCCGCGAAAAGAAACAGTCATGATATTGTGGGGAGGGGAAAAACCTCTTTTCACGAGAAAAGAGGCCGAACGTCGGCCTCGGTATATTCCCTCCCCACACCCCACCCCTTTTCGAGAAAAGCGAGGTATTTTGCTCCCGACTTGTCCCGCCACAGCTCCTTGAGCGACGGCGGATGGTCGCAAAGCGAAAAATAATTTATCACATCCATACTCGCGCAAGCGAGCGCTTCACGTTTGCCAAAGGCAAACTCTTCACATTGCAAAGCAATTCTTCACGACGGATGAAATCCGTCTCTTCACATCCACCACCCCACCCCTTTTCGAGAAAAGCAGGGATATGTTTTGCTCCAGTTTGTCGCAAAACGAAAAATAATTTATCACATCCATACTCGCGCAAAGCGAGCGCTTCACGTTTGCCGCAGCCGGACTTCTGTCGCGGCACGCAGTCAACTCAATCCACGCCCAGAAGCGACAGATTCAGTTTGAAGTTTTTATCAATGTGGTAACGGATCCACTCATCAGTAAAAGGCGTGACCCGGCGGTTGGCATCTTTGGCGCTGACCTCATAGATATCCACCAGTTCCAGCATCGCTTTTTCGGTGACATCATTGGGTTCGTTGTCATTGTGGGACAATTCAAAATCGATGATCGCCCGGAGGATGAAAAGCCGCCAGCGCCAGCATTTCTTTGCCCATTCGGGAAGTGAAGCATCGATATTTTGAGCGATTTCCAACATTTTATCGGTATCTTTCCAAACCTTTCCGGCCTTTGCCCAGACCGGTTTGTTTTTGAGTTTGCAGAGAATTTTACCATCACCGTTTTCCGCCCAGACCAGACCGCAGTGGTTTTCTTCCATAAGCACAAGCAGACGCTTGAACTCATTGAGCATTTCCGGCTTGATACCCAGTTCATAATTGGCGTATTCGCGGATGGCTTCGGCGGTATCGTTGTGACCGTTATTGAAAAATCCGGCGTAGACCGCCTTGGTGAAGTCTTCAAAAATGCCCTCGGAATACAACACGCCCCCGTCGGAAAGATGAGCCACTTCACCGTAGAGTCCGGCGAAACGTTCCGGCAGGGGAGTTGCGCCATAGCCGCCCCAGGGATGGCGGCCGAACATACTGATTTCCGGGAAGGTGATCATTTTCGTTTTCCCGGGCAGACCGTGCTGCAGGGGATACTCCGGGAAATTGGCGTGAGCGTCGATCATCAGGTAGTCGATAAAGTCCGCTTTGCCGGAATTGATCCGATCATAGATCATATCCCATTCATTGTCATGTTTCTTGCCGACCAGCCAGCAGCTCCAGATGATTTTGGCATTGGGCCACAATTTCCGGACGATGGGCAGAATCCTTTCTGCAAGTTTGAACATGCCGTTTGCTGCATAAGGGACACACTTTTCGCAGCCGCAGCCGCCCTGATCGTAGGGCCAGAACTGGAAAAGGCCGACGTCAACATCTTTGAATGTTTCCGCAGCATCGATAAAATTCTGCACCAGATAGTCCAATCCCTGCGGATGGGAAACGCAGATTTCCGTACCGAAAAAGGACAGTCCGGTCGGCTTTGCCCGCCACTCTGCCGGAGAATCAGCAAAACCGTGGTTGACAATACCGTAACGGATTTTCATGCCGAGCGAGTTGGCATATTTCATCAATGCCAGCCGGCGCTGTTCATCCGCGACATCTTCCGGAGAACCCTTGATCTTCGCTGCCGAACCTTTGGCAAAGGTGACATAATTGTATCCGAGCAGCGCCATATCTTCGAGGTAGACCTCCATTTTGCGCTGCTGCCATACTTCAAAGACGTTGTAGAAGTGACTGGCGAAATAGACACAGCGGATGGATTTTTCCGGACGGAAAATTCCGCGCCACTTGCCGGGAGTAAAAATACCGTCGGCATAAACACCATCCCGGAGCAATTTGCCTGCGGCATAGAGAAATGCCGCAGGACTGCCGTAATCCAGTACCAGAGTTTTGGCATCGACGCTGCCGGAGAGACGGAACTCTTCTGCAGTGCAACGTTCGTTGCGCCGAACTTCGATCACATAATCCGGATCGACTTTGACCTGACGATCCGCCAGACGGGCGGCAAAAATATCCAGCGCTTTGATTTCCAACGGTTCCAAATCATGCGAAAACCGGAAAAGCATTTGTTCATTCTTCATTGATACACCTCTCTTTCTGTGTGGCAAATCAATCGACACCGAGCAATTCAAGATTGAGCTTGAAATTCTTGTCGATATGATGGCGGATCCAATCATTGGTAAACGGCGTAACCCGGCGATTGGCGGTAACGGGACTGATTTCGTAAATTTTGACAAGTTCGAGCATCGCTTTTTCGCTATTGGCATTGGGTTCACCACCGTTATGGGACAATTCGTAATCGATGACCGCGCGCAGATAGAAAATTCTCCAGCGCCAGCACTTCTTTGCCCATGCCGGGAGCGAAGCATCGATCTTTTTGGCAAGTTCAAGCATCTCATCGGTGTTCTTCCAAACCTTGCCGACTTTAGCCCAGACCGGTTTGTTTTTGAGTTTTTTAAGTACTTTGCCATCACCATTTTCCGCCCAGACCAAACCCGGATGGTTTTCTTCCATAAGTTCGAGCAGACGGAGGAAATCGCCCATCATTTCCGGTTTGAGACCCAATTCGTAATTGGCATATTCGCGAATGGCTTCAGTTGTATCGTTGTTGCCGTTGTTGAAGAATCCGGCGTAGACTGCCTTGGTGAAGTCTTCATGGATACCTTCAGAGTAGAGGACACCGCCTTCGGAAAGGTGGGCGACTTCGCCGTAAAGTCCGGAGAAACGTTTCGGCAGCGGAGTTGCGCCGTAGCCGCCCCACGGATGACGTCCCCACATGGTGATCTCCGGGAAGGTGATCATCTTGGTTTTGCCGGGCAGACCATGCTTGAGCGGATATTCGGGGAAACTGCCGTGTTCGTCGATCATCAGATAGTCGATGAAGTCAGCTTTGCCGGAGTTGATGCGTTCGTAGAGCATATCCCATTCCCGGGGGGCTTTGTGGCCGAATTCCCAGCAGGACCAGACGATCTTGGCGTTGGGCCAGGTCTTTTTGACCAACGGAACAACCTTTTCGGCGAGTTTGAACATACCGTTGACACCGTAGGGGTAGCAATCTTTGCAGCCACAGCCGCCCTGATCGTAGGGCCAGAACTGGAAGATACCGATGTCGAAATCTTTTTCGCGTTCAAGTTTGGCTTTGAAACGTTCGAGGATATACTCCATACCTTTGGGGTTGGAAATACAGATTTCAGTACCCAAAAAGGAGTGTCCGGTCGGAGTGGCTTTGATTTCAGCAGGGGCATTTCTGGAACCGAAGTTGCTGGCACTGCTGCGGTTTTTCAAGCCGAGGAAGTTACTGTATTTCATAAGATGCAGCCGGCGGTCGACAGACTCCTGAGTACCGGAGGAGCCGCCAGCCAGGGTGACATAGTTGTAGCCGAGCAAAGCGATGTCTTCAATGTGTTTTTCCATCTTATCGACCGACCAGACCTCGTAAACGTTGTAGAAGTGGCTGGCAAGATAGACACAGCGCAGAGACTTCACCGGACGGAAAACTCCGCGCCATTTGCCGGGAGTGAAGGTTCCGTTGGCGTAGACGCCGTCGCGGAGCAGTTTGCCTGCGGCATAAAGGAAACTTTTGGGAGTGCTGTAATCCAGTACCAGAGTTTTGGCATCAACGCTGCCGGAGAGACGGAACTCTTCTTCGGTGCAGTTGGCATTGCGCCGGACCTGAATGGAATATCCCGGAGCAACCGTCACGTCACGAACCGCCAGACGGTTGGCAAAGATCTCCATAGTCCGGACTTCCAACGGTTCCGGCTTGACCTCGAACTTGAAAAAGTTCTGAACCTGCGTCAATACCGCCGCCTCTTTGGGACATTGGGGCGTTTTCACCGGATTTGCAGCGATCAAGGTTGTCATCATCAATCCTCCTAACAATGCACAAGCACCTTTTTTCAACATCTTTTTTTCCTTTTGTTTTACTTTTATATTGAAATTATTTTTGACGGATCTTTTTTCGCAATTCGGCGGGACCTGGACACTTCGCCCGCCGCAACGCCCGGTACAAGCCATTGGCAGAAGCAAAACCGCACTTATTCGCCACTTCGTGGACACTCAAATCGGTGGAACGCAGTAATTCGGTACTGTAAATCAACCGGCGGGAAAGTTCATACGCCCCGATGGGACGCCCCATTTTGGCATAAAATGTCTGACGGATAGCCGAACCGGAAACGTGCATGACGTGCGCCAACTCCTTCAACGTCACCCGGTGATCGCGGTTGGCAGCGAGGTATTCCACTATCTTGCCGACCAGGGAATTATGGTCATTATCAACTGAAAGCCCGATATTTTCCTGAATATTCAAATGCTGTAGCCGGTGCAGAAAGCAGGAAAAAAACAAGGTCGCTTCCCCGGCAGCTTCCGCATTGCCGTCCAGCCATTTGAGAAATGCGGATACGGCATTGTTCAATAATTTCTGATCCTGAACTGTCGGATGGAAAATAAATTTACATACCCGGCGCAACCGGAGTTCTTTCGCCGGCAGTTCAAATGCCGCACACAAAGCCACCTGCTGCAAAACAGTTCCGGAAGATTCCACAAAGTGGCGTGCCCCCGGCGGGATCAATATGGCATCGCCGGGAGTCATGTTGAACTTGGTGCCGTCAACATTGAAACAACGTTCGCCATCAAGCTGATAACGGAAAATATATCTGCCATGTACCCACGGTTTACCAGTGGGTTTGCCGGAACCTCTGGAGTAAAACCGCAACCCCTGCGGGATCAACGGCTCACTCATAATGCCGACACCTGCCGCCGAAAACTGCGGCATTTCAGCACAATATTGCAAAAGTTTTTTCATCCGGACAGATTCTCCATTTTCGCCGGGAAACGCCAAAATCATTCATGAAATCGGAAATTTCCCACCATGTAATCTGTCAATACTATATCACCGGTTTTCTGCAATACAAACCGACATGGTGCATTTTTGACAACTGGTGCGTATATTTTGTCAAAAGTGACACCGATCCGGCTCAATCTTCGCGGCAGAATTTTCCGCGGGTTTCCGGAATGAAGTGAACCACCACTGCCCCGATCAGCACCGGAATCAGCAGAAAGCAGAAAAGTTTCAAATACGCATCCACCGAATGGATTACCACCCCGTCAACCGTTTTCGGGTTGCCGAAATGATCCAGAAACCATCCAACTACCGGCGACAGCAGTACCACACCGAGATAATTAGTCATGTTGTAAAATCCGGCACTACGGGTCATCGTACCGGGACTGCCCAACTCCTGCGCGGTAAGCGAAAAGGAGATCAAGGTTCCGGATGCAATTGCAAAACTGATGAAACATCCGGCAAAGACCCACGACGGCAACCGGAAATAAAGCGCACAGCACATTACGATCATGTTGACAACCTCCAGAGATGAGGCGAAAATCATCAGCGGTTTTCTCCGGTTGCCGCAGAGCCGGGTCAAGGTGGCTGAACTCATCAAAACCGTCATGCAGACCAGCGTCAATGCAAAAATGACTGCCGCAGCACCGCTGGAACTCATACCGGCGGCATCGTGCAGAAGTTTCTTGCCAACGACCGTCTGAATAACAAAATAAACGGAGAAATTCAACGTCCCGCAGAATACATCCAGCCACAACGGCAAATTGGCAAGCATCCGGCAGGTTTCCTTCCATCCGGAGGTCTTGACCACTCCTGCCGGAGCCGAAGCACGGCCTTCTCCGGATGCATAAGAGATCAGAAACCAGATGTAAAATATCAGCGACAATATTCCGGCACAGAGCAGTACATTGCGCCAGGGGAACGCCGCCGTAAGCCGTTCAAATGGCAGAGTTCCGAAGAGTCCCCCGCCGTAGCCGCAAACAAAGACCACCCCGATCATCACCGAATAATTTTCTCTGCCGAAAAGGCGGTCGGATTCCCGGAGCAAACTCAAATACATGGTTCCTGCACCGATACCTGCCACCATCCGGGCAATGTAGATCAGCACCGGAACTTTCAACAGCGGAAATGCCACCACTCCGGCACAGAACACCGCACCGCCCAGCATCACCACCTTACGGGCGCCGAAACGGTCGACCAGATAGCCGATGAACAACTGGGACAATGAATAAACATAAATAAACGATGCCCCGATGTAAGAGACCTGAAGCGCAGTGATCTGCAGGTCATGCTGCAACTGATTGAAAATAGTTCCGGGGATAGCGGTTCGCTGAAAATAACTCGTAGAATAGAGCAATGTCAGGGGAATGAAAAGTAAAAAAGCGCGTTTGCGCTGCCAAATATCCTGAAAAAATCGTGACATTCAATAAATTTACTGGAAAACCAGCACCTTTCCATATATATTATGTTGACAGTTGTTTAATATAATACTTCAAACCATTTTTGTCAAAGGATATAAATGTCATTTGAATTTGCCGCATTCGCCGCTTCCGCCGGAGTTGCCGAACCCGGAAGATTCGCCGATAAGTGCGAAGAACTCCGGCTCCTGCTGGAAAAGATCAATCAGGAAGTAAACCTCACCCGGATCACCGGAAAAGATGATTTCACCTTCAAACACGCCGCCGATTCCCTGCTGCTCACCGTAGGTTTCCCGGAACTTGTCCCGCAGAAACTGCGTATCGCCGATATCGGTTGCGGTGCAGGTTTTCCGTCACTCATTCTGGCGCTGGCGTTTCCCCACTGGCAGATAACCGCAATCGATTCGATCGGCAAAAAGATCAACTTTGTCAAACTTGCCGCAGAAACGCTGCATCTGGACAATCTGACCGCCATTCAGGGTCGGGCAATCGAATTGAACCGCAAAGCGGAATTCCGGAATAAATTCGATATCGTCACCGCACGGGCGGTGGCACCCTCACCGAAACTTTTCCATGAAACGGATAAATTCACCGTTAAATCCGGGAAATGGATTTTCTACAAAACTCCGGGACAGGCGGCGGAAGAACTGCCGGAACTGCAGAAAAGCAAAAGTGTCAACTGGGAAATTTCTCCTGAAATTTCCCTTCCCGGAGATGCCGGGACCCGCCTCTTTATCACCGGAAAAAGAAAATAATGAAAAAAGTTTTACCGCCGCAAATCCAGACGCTTGCAAAATTAGCAGCATTGGCAATATCTTTTTTACCGACACTGTGGGTCATTAAGGACATCAAAATCAATTTTGCAGCACAATCCCAACTCGGAATTGTCGGAGATGGATTCCTGCTGTTGAGTTCATTGTATTTATTCGGGATGACCGCTTCCTATCTCTATACCGGAAATATAGCGACCAGTTTAACAGATTTTTTATTCTATCCGCGCCGCCATCTCAAAGCGCCTCCGGTGATAACCACCCGGCAGAAAGGTTTGATCGCCCACAAAGAGTACATCCTTGCCGAAGCGGAACTTTGCGAAATGCGCCTTGAGCATCCGGAATCCCCGGATGTGGCACTGATGCTCGCCGAATTACATGCCGGCAACTATTTCCGTTCTCCGGAAACTGCCATCGCGGATATTCTCTATTTCTGCAAACACCGCCGCCTGCGCTGGGATAAACATAATCTGCAAATCGCCATCCGCTGTTCCGATTACTACCGGACTATTGGAAATTATGACGAAGCGTTTGAATTTCTGGCATCAGAGGCGAATAAAAAATTCATCTACACCCAGCGGGAACGCCGCACGATCATTGAACGCGCCAATGCCATTGCCGAAAAGTACGATCTGTAAACATCAGCCGAAATAACGCTTGATGAATTCCGTATCTTCCGCTTTCTGCTTTTCAAATTCGGCGTTGTCCCACGGCGTCGACGGCGCCTTGCTGATGATCTGGTTGCAGAAAGAGGAGTGTTCAACCAGTTTTCCAGCCATGATATCCTTTTCCGTAAAGCGCGACACCACGATCTCCCGGAAACTGTATCTGCCCCGGTCATGAACGAGATAAATGTTGCCGTTTTCATCCTCAACCGCATCCGGATAAGAGGAATCACCGGGGTCGATCACCATGGAAGCACACCACGATCTGCCGTCATCTTCTGAGAGAAACGCCGTCATCTTGAAGCGTTCTTTCTTTGACCGATCCTGTCCCCGGCTGTCGTTTTTCACCAGCAGTACCCGGCCTGATTTCAAACGGCGCAGGAAAAAGCGTGCGGAGGGATCGGCAATATCGGTCAAACGGGATTCGCCCCAACTATTGCCGCCGTCAAAGGATTCTGCTTCGGCAAGAAAACCGACACCGACACCAGTTCTGGCGAGGAACCAGAGCGAACCGTCACGCCGTTCCAGAATCATCGGTTCATCAAAGTTGCGCGCACAGCATCGTTTGGCACCGACCTTGCGTTCCCAGGTTTTACCTTTGTCGGCAGAAACCGAATAGTGGTAATCGCCTTCGCGGAAATCGTAGGCGCACAGCATCCAGCGGCCGTCAGAAAGCACCGTCGGACGGCAGCGCAGAAATCCCGGAGAGACAAATGCCGGTTCCGAGAATTCCAATACATCGGCATCCGGATTTTCACAGATAACCGCAAAAGTTGATAAATGGCGCTCATCGGCGAATTTATAGTGACAGTCCCGCAGAGTCCAAAATATCCACATCCGTCCGTCCGGGTCGGTGAACAGCTGAATATCAATACAGCAGGTGACATCTTCTTTCAAACTGGGGATGACCAGCACCGGAGCGCTCCAGGAGCGTCCGTTATCATCACTTTTGACCAGAACATTGTAGTTTCTCAAAGAGGGTTCACGGGTTCCTCCTGAATACCATCCGGCATACAATCTGCCCCCGGCAGTCCGGGCGATGGTGGGACATCCCTGCCAGAAACGGCGGCTTTCATCGAACTGCACACCGGGAACGGTATTCAAAACATTCTGCACTGTCAAAATTCCTTATTTCGCCGATTTTTTCAAATAGACAACCGTATTGGCTTCCATTTTGAAACTCACCGAACCGTCGAAATTGAAGGAAAGTTTCTTTTCCGCCAGATTATTATCTTTATCCAACAGATAGAGTTTGGCACCCTTCAACGATACTCCGGCGGGTTTAACCACGATTTTCACCGGGCCGGGCAGTTTGTCTTCTTCAGTATAACGGCTGAACAATATTCCGGCATTGCCCTTACCGTCGGTCGCTCCGACAGCCGAAATCTCCGGATTTTCCGGATAGTCAAGTTTGAACTGTTTACCTAACGCCGCCAGTTCCGACCAGACACAGAATACATGATAGGTCTTCAGAGGCCGCATGGTATAGAAGTCGAACAGACCGTTGAATCCGGTTCCCGGACGGGCATCGTAGTACATCAGCATATCCACGGGGGCATTCTGCGAAAGATTCATCACCGCAGCAGAGAATGCGGCACCTTTGATACCGATGATCGTTTCAATACTGTAAACAAACGCCGAAGTCCAGTTGCGGACATAGTTCCATTCATTGAGAATACTTTCCGTATTTTTGTAGCCGAATTCATCAAGCAGCCGCCGGACCTGCCGGGCTTTGGCGACCACCGCACTCGGGTGAGCAGTATAAATGTGCCATGAAAAGAAGTCGATGGGAACACGCTCACCTGCTGTCATCGCCTTCAGAAAACTTCTTGCCCATTCCAGATTTCCGCAGAGCGCAGGACCGCCGATCTTGAGTTGGGGGAAATTCTTTTTGAGATGAAAAGCGGTCAGACGATACATTTCAAAAAATTCTTCATCGGTTCCGCCCCAGGTCTTTTTATTGGCTTTTCCGCTGCTCAAATCGGGTTCGTTCCAAATCTCCCAATACCGGATATCCCACTTGTAACCGTTTGCCCAGCCTTCGGTGTAGTGGCGGATGATGTGTTCGCAAATGATTGCCCATTTTTTGAAATCCGCCGGTTTTTTGGTTCCGTATTTGACAATACTGTGTTCGATACGGCTGCCCAAACGGTAAAAGATTTTAGTTCCGCCCTTGAGAATATTTTTATGGTAGATGTCGGTCAGGGTGAAATCGTAAGATTTGGGATCATAAGGATCTTTGGAGAAATCCGGAAATATCTGGTGAACATCGACAATGTGTGCCGAACCGTAACCGGAAATCGAAGCATCATGGTTGCGGGAATAGGGGATTTTCGCCTTCTGCCACGCGGTCATATTGGATTTGGTCTGGGATGAAGCCGCCGCTTTCGGTCCGTTGTTGACCGCATTCATCGGCTTGATGATACCGGAGACAGCCGAAATATCGGCTTTCACTTCCAGCGGCTTGGAAAAATCATAAGTTTTTTTCACCCCTTCGCCACAGAAAAAGAGCGAAGTGGCTTTACCGCGGACAACTTCGATCGTCAGCAGATTTTCTCCGGCTTTACCTGATGCTTCAACCTGATAGGTGTAAAACAGCGGCTTGCCGCCGTATTTACTGGAATCAAATATCATTTTGCCATTTAAAAATGCTTTAAACTGCCAGTCTGCACCGATCAGAAGAAAGAGTTTCCGGTCATTTTTGAGAGTGAATTTATTGTAGACCAGCGACTTGGTCTTCTTTTTGCGTTTTATTCCGTCGATTTTGTCCAATTCGACAAAATCATTGCCGACGGCAAATTTTTTGGCATCCGCCGGAATACGGTTGTAATTTGCGGAATTTACCTTACGGGAAAGATAAAATTCTTTGGCAAGATTTCCGCCGACAAAGACATCCGGATTATCCTGCCACGCAGCACATCCGCCCAACAGTAACGCTGAAACCGCCCACAACCACAACTTTTTCATAACCAACTCCTTTTTTTATTCCGGGAAGACACTGTTGTTAAGATACACCACTTTTTTTACTTTTACAAGTAATAGCAGCATAAAAAAAGAAACTGCTGCCGGACAAACGATCCGGCAGCAGTTTCCGGTGACACAGGTCAGAAACGGGCAATACATCCCTTTTCTTCGGCTTCGTAGAGTTTCCAAATGATTTCCAGACCTTCAAGGCTCTCCTCCGGGGAAGTTTCGGGAGCGGTGCCGTTTTCCACGCAGTCGAGGAAATGGCGCATCTCTTCCACCGTCGGCTTGGCAGGAGAACCGGTCATATCGATCAGAACGGTTTCATTCTGACCTTCCGGCATATCGGGGATATGTTCATCGGTATTGGTGCGGAGATAGAGTTTGTTTTCAAAGAGTTTGAAATCGAGCATGGCTTTTTCACAGTGGGCATGGAAACTGTATCCCATCCGGGTTCCCCGGGCGCCCCAGGTGCCGAAGTGGTACGCCAAAGCGCCATTGGGGAATGACAATGTGACATTGCTGGTACCTTCCCGATCCATCCACGGAGTACCGAGATTGGTGGAGACGTGTGTTCCGGAGATGGGTTTGCCCATCATCCAGAGGATGAGGTCGATGTAGTGACAGCCGTGGCTGAAAAGTTGTCCACCGCCGAGAGTTTTCCGGTCATGCACCCACGGTTTATCTTCGGAAATGGTCAACTGTTCGGTCCAGATCGACAGCTGGAAACATTCGCCGTAGACCTTCTCTTTGATCAGACGGCGCATCTCCCGCAGAATCGGATGGAATCTCATGCAGTAAGCGACCATCAATATCCGGTTGTTGCGCTTGGCGGCTTCGATCATGGCAAGGCACTCTTCACGGGTGTTGGCGAGCGGTTTTTCTGCGAGGACATGCTTTCCGGCATTGAGGCAGTCGATGGTGACTTCGGCGTGAAGTTGATGGGGAAGCACCTGCAGAACCAAATCACCGAAGGGGAGCGCTTCTTTGTAATCGGTGAAAACCGGCGGATGATTGGGCAGCAGATCGGAAACCGCCTGAGCCTTGGAAATATCCAAATCGACGACAGCAGTGATGTCGACCCGGTCAAAAAGTGCTTCAAAGCGGGAAGCATGCTGTTTTGCCATGCCGCCGCAACCGATAAGAATAAGTTTATGTTTCATGGATATCTCCTTTCGGGTTATTACGGTTATAATATAATTGGGAATATTCTTGAAAACAAACTTTCCGGGTAGTATATTATAGCGGCAGAGTTGAATATTATTACTGTTAAATATAAAAAATGGCGAAAAATGTAGAACTTTTTGACTGGAAACTGGATTTCCGCAATCCGGTAACGTCAATGGTGGTCAGCTGCGGCACCGCGAGTGCACCCCGTCCGCCGGACATGCACAGCGCCATTCACCTCGGCATCATATTGGAGGGGGAAAACCGCGGCAGATTCGGCAGGGATGAGTTATCATTTTCCGCAGGAGGATTTTATATCACAGCACCGTGGGAACCTCATCAAACCATCAAAAGCACTCCGGGAAAAATCCTGCTGATCACGCTCAATTGCTGGAGTCTGGAAGATTTTTTCTGCAGTTGCAAAGAAAATCTCAACACTCTGTTCCGCACCCCCTCCGCTGCCCGGATGGCATACACAAGCCGGTTGAAACTGCCGGATGAGTGTCTGAATAAAATCATTGATTTCGCACTTGAATCCCCCTCTCCCCGGCAGAAACTGCGCCTGTGGCACGCGGTATTGGAATTGTTTATGGCGATCATACCGGAACAGACCGGAGATCTGCCGGTGAATGAAGATTACCGCCGCTTGCTTCCGGTACTGGAAAAACTCGGAAACCGGATGGTCACACTTTCCGAAGCTGCAAGCTTCTGCAACTTGAGCAGCAGCCGTTTTTCGATATTATTCCGGGAGTTCTCCGGGTTGAGTTTCGGCAGATACGAAAGAAATTTCCGCTTGAATGGAGCGCTTGCCGCCATCCGGAGAGGAGCAACGCTCAAAGAAGCCGCCGCAGAGTGGGATTTCTGCGACAAGAGCCACCTTGCACGACTGCTGAAAGAGTTTTAAGATCACTGCGCACCCGGCAGAAACAATCTTTTCAGCTCTCCGGTAAAAGCGTTTTTCCATGCCGGTTCAATGATTTCAGCGGAGAAAGTGTACTGCATGGTGCGGGAATTGGAAAAATAAAAACAGGAAACGGCAAGAAGCATAAACAGCCAGTTTTCAAACTTCACATCCTTTATCAATCCCTGCCCGACCGCGACTTCAAATATTTTACGCAGAGCGGAATTTTCTTCATGCCGCACTCCGGCAAGCGCTTCGACTGAAGTGGAACTCTGCAAATTCGCCCAGGCCAACAGCCGCCACAACGCCGGATTTTCCTGATGCACCCGGAAAAATTCCTCCAATACGATGCCGGTCAGATTTTCCGGCTCCTCCGCCGCGCGCCTTACCGCTGCGGATGACAGCAGTTTCACCCGGGAAAAAACCTCCAGCAGTGCCGCATCAAAGAGTTTCTGCTTAGATCCGAAATAGGCATATATCCGCTGTTTATTCACCCCGGCACTCCCGGCGATATCGTCGATGACCGTCCCGGTAAAGCCGCCGGAAGAAAACTTTTCGATCGCAGTTTCCAATATCCGGAGCCGGGTCTTTTCAGCGCGGAGTTGTAATTTCTGAGCCATATCAGTCAGCCAGCCACATTGCCAGATTGGCTTTTACGAAATCGTCATCGTGCAGATGCGGATAACTGTCATGGACCCGGGTGATCTCTTCACGCTGTCCGGGAGAGAGTGTCTCCTCCGGATTCAAACACCAGATGCCCGGCAACAATCCCTGCCGGTGAAGCACCTCATGAATGCCCGGAATGCATCCGGCAAAACTGTGAGCCGGATCAAAAAATGCGGCATTACAATCAGTGATTTCAATGTTGCGGGTCAGTAATTCATGGGGGATATCTTTGCCGGAATCAATGAGAGCGTGGATTTCCTCAAGCAGTTCGACCGCCTTACGTGTCCAACAGCACCAGTGACCGAGCAGACCGCCTTTTATCCGGAGGCGTTTTCCACCGAAACGGTATTCAGTGAGCAAATCGGCGGCGATATTGTCATCGTTTCCGGTATACAAGGTGATCTCACGGCCGCTTCCGGCGACGGCACGCACCACATCCAGAGTGCAGTAGCGGTTGAAAGGCGCCATTTTGATACCGATGACATTCTCGATCTGCGCGAACTCTCTCCAGAATTCGTAAGGCAGAATTCTGCCGCCGACACTGGGTTGCAGATAAAATCCGATCACCGGAATGATCGCAGCGATTCTGCGGCAATGTTCCAGCATGGCATCGATACTTTCTCCGGCGAACGCGCTCAAACTCAACAGCGCGGCATCATAGCCGCATCCGGCTTCAAATTCAGCTTCATAAAGCGCCTGATCGGTTTTGCCGCAAACGCCGCCGACTTTGAGAATATCAGTTCCGCGATGAGCGCACCATTCATCGATAAATCCGGCGGTCTGCTTCAACACCGGTTCAAACAGTCCGATCTCTTTTTTGCGGATCTCAAACTGAGTGGAGTGAACACCGACGGCGATGCCGCCAACGCCGCTGTCGATATAATAGCGGCAGAGCGCACGCTGATACTGCGGCGCGAAATGGCGGTTTTCATCCAGAGCCAGCGGCTGAGCGGGGATGACACAACCTTTGCGGAATTTTTTCAGCACTTCAGGAGCGATATCGGAAATCTTTTTCATGATACACCAACTTAAAATTTGCCGTTGTTGACTTCAAAATGGGTCGGTTTACCGATGGAAATACCGCCATTGACAAACCATTGCGCCTGCCATTCGATCATTTGAGTAAGGGAAACGACCGGATAACCGAGGAGTTTGCACATCTTGCCGGAATTGTTCAAATACCCGGTTTCCCCCGGAACACCTTTGAATGAAACCGGCTTATTCATGATACGTCCCATGATCGTTGCCGCATGTTCCACCGAAGCGGTTTCGGGACCGGTAACATTGAGAATGGCACAGGGGGATTCACAGAATTCCAGCGCCCGGAGCGCGTTGCTGTTGGCATCGCCCTGCCAGATGCAGTTGAAAAATCCGACCGTATTATTGACCGGTTCTCCGGCAGCGATATTGGAAGCGATATCATGCAGTACGCCATAGCGCAGATCAATGGAGTAGTTCAGACGGAACAGCAGAACTTTGGTACCATTCTTTTTGGAATAATACTGGAATATCCGTTCCCGTCCCAGACAGGACTGGGAATATTCTCCGACCGGAGCCGGGATAGTTTCTTCGGTACTGCCGCAGGAAGTGATATGCTCCAACGGATAAACACAACCGGTGGAAAAAGCGACGATGGAACTCGCTTTGAAGTGTTCGCAGACATATTCCGGAGCGAGAATATTCATCGCCCAGGTCAACTCTTCACTGCCGTCGGTACCGAATTTACGACCTGCCATAAAGATCACATTGTCAACTTTTTCCAGACGGCTGACCTGCTCGCGGTCAAGAAGATCACAGGTGACGGTTTCAACGCCGTGGTGTTCCAGTTTTTCGCGTTCGGCGGGATTGCTGAAGCGGGCAACGCCGATGACCCGTTTAGCGACTCCGGCTTCCCGGATGGCATTCACCGCCAGCATCGCCATTGTGACCCCCATTTTCCCGGCAACACCGAGAATCATGATATCACCTTTAAGCCGCCGCATCATATCGACCAGCGCAGGATTGGGAATACACAGCAGTTTTTCCAACTGCTCCACATCTTTAATGGATTCCGGAAAAAGCATAAGATAAGTTCCTTGCAAATTTAATTAAAACCAACCGGTTGTTTTCTTTTTTATAAAATACACCCTTCCGGCAGTAAATGCAACAGGAATTTTCAAAAAAAGCGGTATTTATCCTGCGCTCCACGTTGGTCTGTACAGCAAACCGGCACACGCCTCCCGCCCCGATGGTCGGCGCACTACAAAAAACGCTGCAGGGCGGATGGATCCGCCTCAAATCTCAATAAATGAACGGTGGATATCTTTGTCGGAGTATTTGTCTTCTGCCCCCGGCAGAAGTTCTGCTTCGGTATAATTTGAACGGATTTCGAGCAGATCTATGCGCATTTCCTCCGGAAACACTTCAAACTTTATCCGCCACGTCCGGCATCCCAGTTCGTAAATATTTTCTGAAATTTTGAACAATCTTCTCCGGGAAGAATCCAATGGAGTATGCCGCAACTGCACCTGGCAGAAGTTATACATATCCGGTGCGCCGTGACGAAGCAAAAAATCCGCCTGCTCCGAAAAACGGCAACTGCAGTGCAATTCCCACTCCGGCAGTTGGAGCTGATCACACCATCCCGCCGCCGCATCCGGGAAAGCATCTGCCGCCGGGATGTACGGCTTGATATCCAGAACAGGCGTACCATCGAGCAAATCATGTCCGCTGATGAACAATTTACGGTTATCGACGATCTTTTCCAATTTGACACAACTCATGCCGATCGGGTTGGGACGGTAAGGTGAACGGGTGGCAAACAAACTGTATTTGCGCGGTTTGGGGGTGTATGGCGGGGCGACATGGACTTTCCATGCGGCATCGAGATTGCGGTGAAAAACAAAGACGACCCATATCCGGTCAAATCCGGCAAGGTCACAGAGCGTTTCTCCGGAAAATTCCGGTTTGAGTTCAATAACCGCTCCGGCTCCGGAAAAAACTCCCTGCCGGGGTGCTTCGAACTTGAATTTCCCGTCACAACGGACGACACCTATGGAATCAAAAGAAAACTCAGCCATAATCTGCAGATAAAAAATTACCCCGGAATCTTCCGGGGTAAAAGTATCAGGTTTTACTGATTGCGCGGGAACTCCGGCAAGCCGTTATCGTTGGCGCGGGCGTTGCGCGCGTGCTTGGCGGTACCGTCAGCCTTGATGATCCGGCAGGTCATGAAGACCATCAGATTGGTCTTTTCCGAGGTGGTGTATTTGGACTGGAAAAGCCGTCCGATAACCGGGATATCGCCGAGAATCGGAATCTTGTCATTCACACTCTTGTTCAAATCGGAAACCACACCGCCGATGAAAACCGTTTCACCGTCACGAACCGTAACTTCGGTCTTGATCGAACGGTTGGTGAACACCGGCTTTTTGGTATATTCGGCATCATCGCTGCTTTCGCTGCCGGAAGTGGTGCTGGCACGACCGTCATAGATCAACCATTCCTTAAACTGCTTGATCGGAATATTGATGGGCACTTTGATACGGTCGCCGATGACCTCCGGCTGAACCTCAAACTTGATACCGAGGAATTCCGGGTCATCGAAATTCGGGAACACCGCACCGTCGTAACGGAACATATCGGTTCTTTCGCTGTCGATCGTTTCATAATCATCAGCGTAGGTATGCTCTTCGGACATATTGATCTCAGCCATGTGACCGGACAAGGTGGTCACGCGCGGCGCATAGAGGATGCTGGAGTTATCAGCCCAATCCAACGCGTAGAGAGCGACATTGAGATTGTTTTTGGAATCGCTCCAGTTGAAATAATAGTTGGCATCAGCGGTTCCACCGACTTCCGAAGCACCGCTGAAACGGGTACCGCCGCTTTCCTTGCTGTAATGGTAGTGACGCAGCAGCTGATTGTTGGCATTGGAAGAGAAATCGAGACTCTTATCACCGTTTCCGGTGCGGCTGTACTGCCAGTTGAAAGCGAGTTCATCAAGGTCATTCTGGTTGACTTCAAGGAACTTGAACATGATCTGAACCATATCCGGTTCATCATTGCTGAGTTCTTCGAGGACAACTTTGATCTTTTCCAGCATATCCGGGGTGTGTCTGGCAACAACGTAGTTACCCAGAACTTTTGCCGAAGTACCGAGATTTTCATCCAGCGGGATACCGTTGGCTTTGAGAGTTTCGGTCAGGTTTTTGCTGATGTGAGCAGGCAAAGTGATATCGATGATCTCAACTTTGATCTTTTCCAGCGGGATACCGGCGGCCGCGACAAAGACGGCATTGCGGTCGATACGGTAGGTCAGGAAGTGCTGATTATTCTGCAGATCTTCCAGAATTTCGTAAACGCTGGCATCGCGTTTCATGTACTCTTCAATGCGGCGGGCATTCTGGGAATCTTCGGCATTGGCATGATCTTTGATCACGAAGTTGATACCGGTACGTCCGGCGGAGTGACGGCGGCAGCTGTTGCTCAAAGTTTCCATCACTTCAGCGAAGGTCTGATCGACAAAACTGATCTGGGGGATACGCACCGATTTGAGCCGTTTTTCAATGGCGCTTTCCTGAACCTTGGCAACCGGACCATCCAACTGGTTCTGCAGTTCAGTGCTGTTTTCGACCGAGACCACCGGGATCGCACCTGCCCATTTGTTGGTTCCGATCATGTGAGACTTGGTGGCGTTGGCACGCAGTTTTGCGGCATCCTGAATATAGGTGTTGACCGACAGCAGATTGTGCATGGCGACATCGTTGTAGGGATCGATCAGAAGGACCTCTTCAAAAGCGCGCTTGGCTTTGACGTACTCCTGACGGCGGGCGAGACTGCGGCCCTGTTCGATAAGCAATTCCACCTTCTGATTGTTCGCTTCCAGACTGGGAACGAGATTTCCGATGGACCGGCCTTCGCGGGTAACGGCAGCAGTACGGCGCTTTTCATAAAAAGCGATTTTCGCTTCCAGTTCAGCCTTCTTTTCCGGGCAGAATTCGAGCGCCTCTTTGCAGAGTTTGATCGCCTGTTCAAAGTCGCCGATGGTCACGGAGTCATCCGCTTTGCGCATGGCTTCGACAGCCTTCTGGAAGTAGCAATATTCGATACGTTTTTTACAGAAATCATAACGGTTCTTAAAAGTTTCACCGGGATACTTCTGCAAATTTCCGGCGACGCGGTTGTATATCGCGATCGCTTCGTCATATTTTCCGGCGAGAACCATTTTGTTGGCTTCGCCGACCTCTTTGTCGCTGTCTTTGAGAATTTCCTGACGTCCGACATTGACCAGACGCACAGTCAAATCAGGACTGGCACCGCTGACGGCAGTTTCCGCGGCGATGACCGACATGCCCAGCATGATACCGGGAACGAGAAAAGTAATCTTGTTTTTCATCATTTTCAAATCCTCCGGTATGATTAACGGTTGATATCCGGAATACCGCCGTTATGCACCGTATCTTTGGGCAACCCCTGATCGTTGACCAGACGGGCGGTGACAAAGATAAGTGTATTTTTGCGGGTTGACATTTCGGACTGGGACTGGAACAGTCTGCCGATCAACGGGATATCTCCCAGAATCGGAATTTTGTCCAAACGGGTCTGCATGTTACTGTCGGAAAGACCTCCGAGAACCAGAGTTTCGCCGTCTTTGACGTTGACTTCCAATTTCAGTTCACGGTGGGAAATAACCGGGGCCCAGACTTCAAAACTGCGGCTCTGTTCAGCATCCACAATCCATTTGTTATCGCGCCAAACCCAGATGGTACCATCCACAATGTGCGCGTCTTTACCGATGTAACTGGAAATTTTGGGATTGATTGTAAGACCGATGATACCGTTTTTCTTGATGGTCGGAGTCACGGTAAAGACCGTACCGATCTCGGTTTCATCATCGAAGTCAGGGTTGGGCGGAGTCCATTCGACCCGCGGACCGGAATCAGTACCGCTGGTGATATCGATTTCCGGCTCTTCCCAGTCGCTGGCGAAGTAGTAGTTGGTAGTCAGTTTGACCACCGCCTGAGCCTTATTGGCGACCAGGACGCTGGGAGCGGAAATCATTTCACTGCGTTCATTCTGATCAAGCGCAGTGATCGACAGTGACAAATTGAACTGAATATCCGAACCGAAGGGGGAGTGGGAACCGAAAAGGTTCGGGAAAATATTCAATCCGTTGACTAAAGAACCGGTTTTCTCAACGAGTGAAGACCCCAACTGGTTGAGAGCATTGCCGAGCATCGCATTGGCACCCTGCGCCAGACTCCACTTCTCATTGCCGAGAATGGTGCTGCCGTCGCCGTTGCTGGTACCGAGTGACCAGTTGAAACCGAGGTCTTCCATATCGCTTTCGCTGATTTCAATGGTCTTGAGTTCGATCTGAACCATTTCAGAAACCGTATTGAGTTTACGGATAAAACGATCCATTTGATTGAGGTTTTCCTGAGTATTGAAACAGGTGATCTTACCGTTGCTGTAACTGATGTGGCATCTGGGATCGCTGAAATCGATACCGAAATCGCCGAAGAAACGTTTCAAATCTTCGGAGGAGATATTGATCGCAGTGACATCGCCCTTGACCAGAGCGCCATCGCCGCCGGCGCCATCGCCGCCGGCTTCACCGCCGGCATCACCGCCGGCTTCAGCTTCGGGAGCATTTCCTTTGTCACCGGTGATCATGGCGATCGCTTCCGGAGTGACCTGGAAAACTTCACGCTTGACATCATCGCTCAACGCACCGATAACGACACGCTCCGGATATACACGGTAGGGCAGATCGGTCAGGAAGGAGATGTAATCAAGGATTTCCCGCAATGAAGCATTGTTGACATTGAGAGTAACAAAGATTTCTTTATCTTTGGGCATCGCAGCGGCAGCAGCGGCGGCGGGATTGGGTTTATTGGCGCCCCCTTCTTCATCAAGATTTTCGCCTTCCTGCTGAGCGGCAGTATTCTGCGCAGCTGCTGCAGCAGTGTTTTCGCGGCGGATCGGGGCAATATAGTCGATGATGACACCGGAACCTTTTCCGTTATCATCAAAACGCTTACTGGTATTCATCAAATGGGTAACGACGCTGCTGATATTGGTAGCATCATACTTGACTGAAGGAATGACGATGGCATCAAGCTGAGCCTGGATCTTTTCATCACCGCTGCCGCGGATCTGACCGCTCTCCATGTTGTCGTTACCGGAACTGCGGTAGAAGGTCGGTTCCACCCACTGCCATGCTTCGCTGGCCATCATGCTGCGGGCATCAGCCTGCGAACGGTGATATCCGGCGGTATAATACTGAGCGTAGATCTGAGTGGCAAGATAAGCGGCTTCCTGATTGAACGGATTGATTTTGTAGACATTTTCAATCCGGCGGCGCGCTTCTTCGAACTTGCGGTTTTTCATCAGCACGCGAGCTTCAGCGATTTCCCTTTCGATATTGATTTCGTCGTCTTTGAGTTTCGGCAAAACGGTATATGCGGAAACTTCGAGCAAACGCTCTTCGCCTTTCTGACGGCTGCGGGCAACGATACGGAGATTTGCCGCTTTGTCATTGAGCGCCGGACACACGGCGGAAACCTTGGCGGCGATATCTGCGGCATCACCGTAACGGCCCTCATTGAATGCCTGTCTGGCTTCCTGCAGCTTTTTATTGCCGTAGGTCAGACGGAGCGCATCCAGACGGGTACCGACTTCGTTGAAACGCTTGCGGGCGATCCAGCTGTCGAGGGAACCGATCTCCAGCTCCAAACCGAGATGAACGTCCTGATAAATCTTGAGTGCGGCTTCGAAGTCTTCGTCCTGTCCGCCCCTTGCCAACTGATCGGCGCGCAACAACTCTTTGTCCTGTTCAGCATACCGGGTGTTGACCTCGGTACGGTGAGAATTCACCGTTTCGCTGACCGGAATTTGCGGCTTATTGGCGTTTGCTGATGCCGCAGGTGCAGCGATGCTCTGGGCGCACATCAGCACCGAACACATCCCCGCGACTGCGATGGTTGGTTTCATCATTTCCACAATCCCTTCTGATATTTATAAATTATTATTCAAATCACTCTTCATCCGGAGTGTTTCCGGCATTCTCTTTAGTTTCAGAAACAGCATCGGCGACAGTCACCTTTCCTTCGGGGGTGATTTCAACCGTTTCCAGTTTGGATTCATCCTCGACCACACCGTTGATCTTACCGAGGATCACGTGCTTGGTACGGACATCCGCAGAAATGACCCGGTACTTTTCGCTGTATTTCCTGGAATAGCGGCTCAAAGAAGTGTTCTGCGCACCGACCAGACGGTTGATTTCAATATCGGAACCGAGGCGGCGGATGATATTCGCAGACCCCGGACGGCCGGTATCCTGAAAAATCGGACGCAGGTCAGAGGAGTGAACCGTTTCACCGGTCACCATTTTGATCACGTCAGGTTGATGTTTGCTGTCAGGATCAAGCACCTCTTTGAGAATAACTTCAAATTTACCGACGTTGCTCGCATTGCCGTCATTTTTGCTTTCAGTTGCAGCAGTTTTGGCAGTGGTGGCATTTTCCACATGGCGGACATCGACAATACGATAAAGACGCTTATCGTTTTCATCGACCTGAATTTCATCGCCCAGCACAACGAAGTTACTGGTAATACGGACCTTGCCGCGACGGGTACGGGGAAGATTGTACTGAATATCCCACTTGGATTTATCAGAAACGTTGTTGGTGTTGACCACCTGAAGTTTGATCGGCAATTCAACAGTACGGATATCGACTACCCGCAGACGGTGCCAGAGCGGCGGATGATCGGAGGAGTTGTTGGGAGCCGTCTTCTGAGCGATCTCATAGCGGTTGCTGAAACCGTCACCATCGATATCGGTGGTGGCATCATCCGGATTCTCCGGATTGAGACCGTATTTTTTCTCATCATCGTTGGAAATTCCGTCACCATCAGAATCACCGGCGGTGATGAGCAGAGTCTGCTGATCGGCGGCGGGAGCAGGCAATTCCTTGCCGCATCTTTCATTGGGGCACTTGCCGCCGAAAGAGGAGAACGGGATGAGAACTTTGCCGGCCCCTTCATTTTCGGAACAATAAGGACATGCGGCGAGTTTTTCCGCTTTGATCAGATCGGAAGCGGTTTCAACATGATCGCCCTTGGCGGCGCTTTTCCAAACCATTGCGGATTTCTCCCACATTTCCTTGATCTTGAAATCATCGGATTCCGGAACGACACAATTGTGGTCAGCCTGACGGGGCGGCAGTTTCAAGTCTTCAGCTTTGATTTCACTGGTTTCTTCAACTTTCGACAGCACAGAAAGCATCAAGCCGACGAAAAACACAAACAGCGTCAGCAGAATTACTTTGTCATAATAACGTTTGAGAAAATTCACAGTTCATTCCCCTTTACTGATTCTGTTCAAGTATAATGTAGTCTACATCGATGATTGCACGGAACAATTCTCCGCTGCCGACCAAAACCGCACCGTAACCGGGACGTTCGTGAACCGGAAGTGCCTTGATACGCGCCTCTTCCTGCGCGCGAAGTTCATCGGGGTCGACCTGCTGTTCTTTTTCGCTTCCGGCAACTTCCACGACCTGACGGCGACGACCGCGACGGCCGCGACGGCCGCCATAATTTTCATTGTTTTCGTCCTGATTCGCACCCTCTTTTTTATCCAGCTGCATCTGCCCCATCAGGAGACCAGCGCCGTTTTCTTCGGCGTACAGGGTGACTGCCCGGACGACATAAGGACGACCGTTTTTGTAAGAATTATCAAGATTGGTGCAGAAATCACGGATACTTTTCAAAGTTCCGGAAATTTCCAGGCTGTAGTGATACAGTTTGTAGGAACCGACCGTTTCGCTGTAGGTGCCGAGTTTGCGGCCCTCTTCCAAAGTTTCGGAGAAGTTGCGCGCCCGGAGATCATGGAAAGTCCGGACTCCGGATTTACAGAGAAGCGAAACAAAATCACCCAGCACATCCCAATGGAAAAATATCTCACGGATATCGGCGGGAGCAAAACCTCCGCTCATATTGAATTCTCCACTGTTGTTGGTACTGCCGTTAAGCATGAAATTTGCAACAGCGGGCATGAATTCAAGTTTACCGGCTTCGGCTTTCTGGATCAACGCCGCACGGTAACTTTCCATGTGGCGGATGAATTCCTGCTCATTGGGGATCGCCCGGGGGAAACCCATCGCGGTCAACAGCAGCGCCACGTCATTACTCCGTCCGATCGGCTCATGGGTGAGAGTTTTAGCCTTTTCGACGAACTTGGCAAGAGCGGAGTTCCAATTCGGGAACTTTCTCCGGAAAACCATAATGAAGAAGTTCTGAGTGGAGAGCAACTGGCGCTGATTTTCGTCCCGGCTTCCGGGATTGTTTTCAAACGCTTCCTGAAAAAGCCCGCGGAAATCTTCGACGGAGAGTTTACGGGTTTTAAGATTGCGGATCTGCTCCTGACTCATCTCATCTTCATTGGCGGGATGAATCCGGAAACGCTCATGCTGCTCGTCAGTCAGCTGCTTGGCATAGGGCGGCTGCAATTCCTTGATAAACGCTTCGACTGCCGGTTCCAACGGAGAACCGAACGCCTTGCGGAGTTCTTTCGCCGCCTTCTGGAAAATAACGATATCGTGTTTAATGCGTCTTTCATTTTCATCTCCGGGAGCAGGTTTGGCTTTGGTAAGTTTTTCAACCTTTTCCCGGGCGGCTTTGGTGTCACCGATCCGCTGAAGCAAATCGAGCCAGACAATACCTGCGGCAATCAAAAGCGCGGCGGCGAGAACTCCGGAGCCGACCAGGACTGCCACCAGCATGAAATTCTTTTTGGTAAATTTATTCACGTTTACTCTCTCCTGCTTATTTTCTCAACGGTTCTTTGAGCATCAGGATGATCTCAAAATAGGACAGGTTGTAGTCATTGGCGTCAATGCTGTCCCGGCGGCGGACGTTTTCAACATCAAAGAAACTGTTATCAGCATCATTTTTGTTGCTCAACCGGTCAATAAAGGTGTAAATCGCCGCTCCGCGCCCGCTTTCGTCATTGCGGACATAGCCGACCAGACGAACCCGGTTGATATCCTGATTATTGGAGATCATATCCAGAGTCTGACGTTTGTTGGGATCATTATTTCCGGTATTGACGAACTCTTCACCGCTGCTTTCACTTTCGCTACCGGTGGATCTCAATTTACGGTCACTTTCATACTCAATGGCGACCAGCCACATATTCGCCGGCATCTTGGACTGGATTTCAGAAACCATTTTTGCCCATTTGCCGCGGTCTTTGATAATCTGAACAGCTTCATCGTACTGAGTGCGATAGTTGTTGAGTTCACCGTTTAACTGCTGAATACGTTTGGTTTCGAGTTCAGCCCTTGCCAGATCTTTGTTAACCTCATCGACCCGGCGTTTTTCAAAGTCGAGCATGAGGAACAGACCAAACAGCCAGATCAGCAAACTGATGATAAGGGTAACCGCGCTGGCGTAAAGGTAAGGCTTGCGGCTGTTGAGTTCAATCTGACGTTTGATCGATTTT
This sequence comes from Lentisphaerota bacterium, assembly GCA_015061805.1. GTDB lineage: Bacteria > Verrucomicrobiota > Lentisphaeria > Victivallales > Victivallaceae > UBA1784. Next base: position 125,664 of record SUVV01000004.1, read on the forward strand.
GGCAGCAGAGAAATATCCAGCGGACAGTGTCCGAGGTGGCGGATCGCCAATCCGATCAATTCCTGTGACATGGGAGCGGTCGACTGCAGAAGAGATTTATCGACCTGGCTGCCGATACCGATCAACGGATAAGTATTGAGGTATTCCGCGGGGATACGGAGTTTTTCGTTAAAGAATTCAGTGGTGTAAAGCATGGTCGAACCGCCGCCGGCAAGCAGCACCCGGCTGGGGGCGGAACCGCCGTGCTGGGCACGCCAGACACTGACGGAACGGCTGATCTCGCCATGTAAACGGGTCATGACGTTACGGGTGAGTTTGGAAATCTTCGCCGCGAGTTCAGATTCGGGTTCTTCGTAAGCACCGCCGAGAGCGACGAAACCGTAACGGCGTTTGAATTCTTCAGCCTGATCGTTGCTGATAGAGAATTCGCGGGCGATCTGGGCGGTGACGGCATCACCGGCAGTCGGGATGTTACGCATGAAGACCCGTCGGTTATCAGCGATCATCAAACTGGTTGAACTGCCGCCGATACTGACCAGCAGAACACATTCATCTTCTTTGATCTGCGCCGCCATTGCAGCATTGAAAAGAGCAACCGGAGCGACATCAACCGAAAGCACCTGCCGACCGGATTCCTCAATGATTTCAGTGTAGGTAACGACATCTTCGCTTTTCATGGCGATAAAGAGGGCTTCATTTTCAGCGCGCTTGACCTCGACCTCAACGACCGAACCATCTTCCTGCTCTTCGGGAACCATTTCATTCCATTCATGATAGAGCAACTGATATCCCCACTCGATTTCATCGATGGAGTACGGAACCGTCTGGGAGGCTTCGTATTCGATAAGTTTGTCGACCGCCGCCTGGTTACCCAGTATCGACGGAAGTTTGCTCAAACGCTGGAATGAATTTTGTGCGGAAAGTGAAATCCGCACATTGGTAGCGGTAAAATTGCCTTCTGCCAAAACGGTATTAAAGTAACGGCGGAACATTTCCCCGTTGCTTTCGCCTTCAAGCGCAACCATTTTACGGAAAGCAAAAGCGGCGAGGACAATTCCCCCGTTTTCCGCATAGCGGAATTCTGCCATCTTAAGGTTTTCACCGCCGATGTCTATCGCCAGAATCTTGTTTTCTTTTGCCATGATTTAACACCACACTCTTTGTACTGCAACTACCCCGACCGCATATCATTTGGCGGTCGCCGGCTTTTCCGGATCAAAAAGATTTATATCACTGTATGCCCACGGAGACTGCCGCAAGGACATCACCGCGCCTTCAAAAACATACCCACCAACAACTTTTTCAACTTTCCTGCCGAAACTCACCTTCGCCGGAGATTTTTTGCTGTTGACCACGTTGAGATAACCGGAGGCGACAACTGAATTATTGACATTGAAAGTAACTTCGATACTCAAATCATTTTTTGCGACCCGATGAACCGCAAGACCACTCTTGACCTGTTCGGGACGCAATTTTGCATTAGCCGCACGGATGCCTCTCAACTTGGCATGCGGGAAGAAATACCGATCCAGCAACCAGGGAGGCACGAAAAAGATCACCGTGTGACGCAATCCATCAAGTTTGATAAACCACAACCGGCAGTTGCCGGTAAAAAGGGCATACTGCTCGGTTGCATTGGGCCCATCGGTTTCACAGATGACCCGGACGTTGACTTCAACATTGTCGAGGTACTGGCGCGCACGCGCAAGATTTTCGTTTTGATAACCAGTACCTTTCGACTTACGCTTGGCTTTGGGAGTATACTCAACCACGATTGCCTGCCAATGGTTGGTAACATGAGATTTGTAAACCTTCAACGGAAGATTACGGGAATAATTCACCTCGGGGATAGTGGTAATCGGAGTTACCTTTATGGACACGTTGCTGATCTCCGGAACAACGCTGTTGGCAGGCAGAGTACACGCACAGAATACGACCAGTATTGCAAATACGACCTTTGAAGCAAACGTGTTCATATAAAAACTCCCTTGGTTGAATTATTTCTTTTCGGTTTTGGCGGGTGCGTCCGCCTTTGCAGCAGTCTCCACCGCAGTTTTGGTTTCCTGCGCAGTCAGCGCCTGAGTAAACTCATCAGAAACTTCAGTTTTGCCGCCGCCGTGACCGATCAGAGCGGCAAGCGCCAGAGCAATAATGAAAAAGATCGCCGTCAGAATAACGGTGGTTTTGGTAAGATGACTTCCCGCCTTGCCGCCGAACGCTTCACCGATGCCGCCGAATGCCGCACCCATGCCGCCGGACTTGGACGGCTGAATCATGATAAGTCCGATGAGCAGGAGAGCGACCACCACGATCATCGCATAGCACAAAACAGTCAAAATATTCATGTCAGTTTCCTGTATTTCTGACCGCAGTCAGATACGATTGGTTAAAAAATATCATGATACCATGAACGGATAATACCATCCCTCACGGTATCAGGAGTGAAAAATCGACTTACTTGCCCATCGCTTCATCGATGAGAGAAGCAAAACTGTCAGCCTTGAGAGCGGCGCCGCCGATCAGACCGCCATCGATATCAGCCTGAGCGACCAATTCGCGGGCGTTGTCGGCTTTCATGCTGCCGCCGTACTGGATACGGACCTTGCTGGCGACTTCAGCACCGAACATGGCGGTAAGTTCCTGACGGATGTGAGCGTGGGTTGCCTGAGCGATTTCCGGGGTGGCAGTTTTGCCGGTACCGATCGCCCAGACCGGTTCATAAGCGACGACGATTTCCGCCATCTGCTCGCCGGTGATGCCTTCGAATCCGCCGCGCAGCTGGGTGGTCAGAACTTTTTCAGTAAGACCGCCTTCGCGTTCTTCGAGCAGTTCGCCGATGCAGACGATGGGTTTGAGTCCGGCGGCGATCGCAGCTTTCAGACGGCTGTTGACGGTAGCATCGGTTTCGCCGAAATACTGACGGCGTTCGCTGTGACCGATGATAACATATTCGACACCGGAAGTTTTGAGCATTTCAGCGGAGATTTCACCGGTGAAAGCGCCGTTTTCCGCCCAGTGGACATTCTGGGCACCGACTTTGATCCGACTGCCTTTGGCGGCTTCAACGACAGCGCCGAGAGTGGTGAACGGGGGGCAGACCACGATATCGACCTGATCATAGCAGCTGCAGGCGAGTTTTTCCTTGAGAGCGTTGACCAGTTCGCAACCTTCGGCTGCGGTTTTGTTCATCTTCCAGTTTCCGGCGATAATTACTTTACGGCTCATTTTCAATTTCCTTTTCTATAAGAATTTATTTACAATATCCAAACTTTTTTCACAACAAAATTTATGCATCTACAATACAACGCATACGGAATATAGCACCACCATTGTTTTTTTTCAAGTTATTCCGTCATTTCAAAGGCATTTTTTTTGCATTTGTATTGTTTTTTACTGCAACCCCGGTGGCGGTCATCGATTTTTTCCAGAATATCCAGAGTCCCCAGGCACCGCTGGAATATGATTTCATGGAAATATCTTCAACCTCATCCGCGCCAAGCCGTTTGAGTTCACAATCCAGCAGCCGGCGCATATCCCAGTAGTTGACCATATCCTCCCACAACTCATAGTCTTTGCGGTTGGGCATATCGACCTTGCCCGACCAGATCGGGATCACATTAAAAAGGTATAATCCGCAGTTGCGGGCGTTGAGATGGTATACGACCGGCTTCCCGGAAGTGCTGAAGGTTTCCTGCTCCGGCTTGATCCACTCCAAAGTGGAAGTCCGGATACATCCGGAAAAGAGTAACAATGCCATTGTCAAAAGAAGTGTTTGCCAGGATTTTTTCATTTTTTCACCGCCTTGATGACCTGATTGATGGAACGGAGCAATATTTTTGAAACGGCATCGCCGTAATTTTCATTCTCAACCGGTTCGCTCTCCCGGCAGATCACACTGCGGCCGGACTTCAGGGTAAACACGATCACCGCATCGAGAGTCTTGAATCCGGGAGAGAATTCAAAACGGATGATCTGTGCGGAAACTGCATCTGCATCACTGCCGCCGGAAAAATTCATCAACATCGCCGATTTAAGCATAACTTCAGGGGAGTTGAACCAGCGTTTGCCCGGAACGATTTTAACCGCACTGCCGCTGTCCCTGACCACGAATTCCCTGCCCGCACCGGAAATATTGCTGACTGCACCGGTACGCAGAGAACAGACCGGAGTGCCGGAAACGGGCAGTTCCGGCTGATAATGAGCGACTTTGAGCGCGCTTCCGCGCGAGAAGAAACAACCGCCGGACAACAGCAGGACGGTCACTGCCGGCAAAATATATTTTTTCATCCTTTATCTCCTTTTGCGCCGGGGAGGCACTGTTTTGAGTTTCTTTTCCAATTCGCTTATTTTCCGCTGTTTGCTCAAGATCAGACGTTTGGCAAGCAGAAGTTCGGTCTGCATATTGCGGTTGTTTTTCTGCAGTTCCGCAACTTCGGCAGATCTGGCGACCGCCTGTTCGGCAAAACTTTTTTCCAACGCCCGGAGAAATTTCTCCACCTCGGCTTTCCGGGGGTCGCCATCCGGAATAAACTGCAGAAAATTGCGGTAACAATAGATTGCTTCAAGTTTATCATCCAACTCCTCTTCGCACAATTTGCCCAGAGCCAGATAGGTTTCCGGGGCATCCGGGTAACGCGCAACCGCCTGACGCAAAAAACGGCGGGCATCCTCAAACGAACCATCTTTACGAAACTGTTCAGCTTTGATCATCAATGGATTGCGGCTGATATCACCGCGTTCGCATCCGCAGAGAAAAACAATTCCTGCCGCCAGACAGAATACCAGTAATCTCAGTACCGCCAAAGCCGCCACCGCCGCCGTTTCCAAACGCAGGATATGCGGCCCGAGATTGAGCGGTTTGCCTCCGGCTGCTTCGATCGCAGCGATCTCCTCACCGGTAAAACCGCCTTCCGGGCCGATCAGCACCGCTTTCTGCCGGTTTCGCGGCAGTTTGTCATCGAAAAGCGGAATGACTTTGACACTTCCGTAATAGATATCGATATTTTCTTTTTTCAGCGCTTCGAGGGTATCTTTCACATCGGCTTCCCGGAATATTTCCGGCAGGAATGGATTGCCGGACTGCTTGCACGCCTCCTGCAGCAGCAGTTCCCAGCGCTCGCGGGGGTTGCCCTCGGCGACGGAACGTTCACAATTCACCGGACGGATACTCCATGCGCCGAGTTCAGCCGCCTGCTTCAACAGCACATCGAACTTCTGGCGCCGGGGAAGCGCACAGCAGAGATGGAGTTTCTCCTGCGGTTCTTCGCAGACCGACACCCGGTGGATGATAAGTTGTTTACCGGGGATGACTTCGGCTTCGGCGCGTTTGCCCCGACCGTCGAGCAATTCGACAGCATCGCCCGGGCGGGCACGGAACACCTTGAACAGATGTTCAGCCTCCCGCGGTGCAGGCAGAAAAACCTCTCCTGCGTCCGGGATTTCACCACAGAAAATACGATGCATAAATTTCTCTCCGAATTATATTGTCCAGAAGGTAAATATACATTCTGAACGACGTAATTTCAAGCCATTGGCGGGGAATAGTTACGGCAACTTCAAAATTTGAAGATCGAACCGATCCGTTTTCCCATCAGAATTCCGGCTGTGATCAGCGTCATCGCCAGGAAGCACATCGCCCATACACCGAAGGCACTGGCAGAACTTGGTCCGGAACCCAATATCTGGGACAATTCAAAGAGCGCCTTGGTGATTGGGAAAAACTCGCTTTTCTGTGCAAGAATCAGCGAATCAGAGACTTCCAGCATAGAGAAACTGAAAGCAAACAAGCCGCCGACCAGCAAATTCGCCGCCACCATCGGAACCGTGATACGCCGGAGCGTCTGCCATGAACCGGCGCCCATATTGCGCGCCGCCAGTTCCAACTCCTCCGGGGTCTGCTCCAAACCGGAACCGACCGAACGCACCACATAGGGTATACGCCGCACTGCGTAGGCAATGGAAAGCAGCCACAGCGGATTTTCCACCGGGTCAAAGAGCGCACCGGCCCAGGCAAATTTGACGGTCATTCCCAGAAATCCGAAAGCGATCACCACGCCGGGAACCGCCAGAGGAAGCATCGCCAGCAGATCAAGCACCACCGAACCGCGCAGCTTCCACCGGACCGATGCCAGTGCCACCACCACACCGATCGCCACCGCGATCAGCATCGCCAGACTCGAATAACGCAAACTGTTGCCGATCGACGGCAGTACCAACGCATTGGAGAGCGCATTATCAAAGTGCTGAAGCGTAAAACCATGCGGCAAAATGGTATTGTAATAACTCTTTCCGAAAGCCACCCCGATCAATGCCAGATGAGGCAATACCGCCAGCAGCGAGACCACCACGAACGGCACCAGCGGCAGGAAACGCTTCCACGAACGGAGTCTGACCGCAGAACCGCCGATGGTTCCCTTGGCGGAAACCGCACTGCTGTTGCCGCCGAGCGCCAGCCGGGAAACCAGATAAAGACCTGCCGAAACCGCCAGCATTATCAGCACCAGCGTATACGGAAGCGGATTGGTTTCCAATTCGTTCAATCCGTTGAATATCTGCACCGGGGCAACGCGGGTGTAACCGAACATCAGCGGAGTTCCCAGTTCCGTAAAACTCCAGACCAGTACAATGCTGCCCCCTGCGAGCAATCCCGGGCGCATCATCGGCAGAGTGATGGAAACAAAACGACGCCACCGCGATGCGCCCATATTGGCGGCACTTTCATTCAGCGCCGGGTCGATATTGCCCAAAGCGGTCACAGAATTCAGATAAAATATCGGATAGAGGTGCAGTGCTTCGATGAAGCAGACCGACCAGAATGTACCGCTGCCGCCGAGGAAATCCATCCGTTCAAAGCCCAATGCCGCCAGGATCGAGTTGAAAACTCCATAGTGACCGAGCAGCTGCTGGAATCCCAACGCTCCGACAAAAGGCGGCAGGATCATCGGCACCAGCATCGCCAGAGAACAGAACTCCTTGCCGGGAAAGTCAAAACGGTCATAGATCAATGCCAGCGGCAGAGAGATCAGCGCCACCAGGATCGTGGTGACGACCGCGATTTTCAAACTGTTCAGCAAACCTTCAAGGTAGACCTGACTGCGGAATGCTTCAACGATCAGTCCCCAGTCGCATCCGACCTGGATCACCGTAAAAACCGGCAGCAGCAGAAACACTCCGAGAAAAAGTGTCAATGCGGTCATAACGAGATATTGTATTATTCTGTTGCTTTTCATTTTCCCTCTTTCGCCAGTTGTTCGGCTTTGATGTAATTTGCTCTGGAAAATTCATTCCACTTCCGCAGGACTGCCGCGACATCGGCAGCGCTCCATTCGGCGGTCTTGCGCAGACTCTTTGCCGCTTTGGAAGCATCTTTGTATTCAAACGGCAGGGCGTTGAAATATTTCATCGCTTCGGGAACCGCCTCCGGGCCGCCTGCGGCAATGATCGCGCGCCATGCCCGCTGCAGTTCCAGATGGGTATCCAGCATGATACTCTTGATCACCATCTGCAGCAGTGAATAATATCTGCCCGTCCACTGGGGACGATAGGTGAAGTCCGCACCGGAACGGTAGGGATCATAGTCAGGCTCAAAGAGGAACTTGCGATATTCCGGGGCGTAGAGTTCCCGGCGGATGGCGGGGCGGTTGATCGAATTTTTGATCGCGCCGCCGGGAGTTCCCATCCGGAAAGCGTGAAGTTTCTGTCCTTCGATGGAAAGCAGAAAATCGACAAACTCTTCTGCGGCTTTCCGGTTCGGCGCGCCCCGGAAGATCTGAACCGGATCGCAGGAAACCGCTGTGCCGCCTTTGGGTGTGATATAAAAGACATTGGATTTGCCGTCAAAGATGCGCTTGCTCCACTCGACTTCTGCAAAACCGTAGGTGTCGATCGCCGTTCCGACGGAACCCTCTCCGATGTTGATATCGCGCACGACCTTGCTCGCTGAATCGGTAATGGTACGGGCATTGGCAAAGATCCGTTTCAGCAGATTTATGCCGTTATACCAGCCCTGTTCCGGGTTTCCGGCATCCGCCATGCACTGCTGGAGAATGATTTCAAAACACTTGTTGGCGGAACCGGATTTACTGGGATCTGCCACAATGATCTCCCGGAAAAATCTGGCTTCACCGATATCCCGCCACCGCACCGGCGGGGTCGGATCTTTGAGTTCTGCCAGACGGTCGCGGTTGCAGAGCATACCGAAAGTGGTCAGCACCACGCCGTAGTACCTGCCCTGCGGATCATACATGACATCGCCGCCGAAAGTTGCCGGGATGGAAGATTCCACGAAATATTCCGGATGACGCTCTTTCACCTTGCCGTCGACTGCATACCCCCGCTTGGCGAGCCGGTCATGGTTGAAAGTTCCGCCGCCGGCGAAAACATCGATGCCGATACCGACATTGGACGCAAGAAAGGCCTTGCGGACCGGATGATTTGAAGAGGGATCACGGAAAATATCCGCATATTCCCGCTTCCACTCTTTTCCGGAAGCGGTGTAAGCGTTGCGGAACTCCGCTGTAAAACGGTCTTCCACATAGCGGACGATGTCCGAAGTACCGCCGGGAGAGCGGAAGTCCAGAATTATATCTTTGCCGTATTTGGCTTTGTAGTGTTTGCGGAAAGCGATCTCATATTCGTCGCGCACACTCTTGTTGTGAGCGCTGACGATGACCAGCCGCTCGGCATCCGCTTCCACCGGGGGAATGCCGTCAGCTTTGCGGAAGTAAAACGGCAGAGCCAGCAATCCTCCGAATAATACGGCACAAATGATCAAACGACGCCACATCATATCTCAGTGTTTCCTCTTGCCGGTTATTCCAAAATCATCAACCTGCCGGGGACAAAGCAGAGTTTGACCTTGTCGCCGATCTTGCGATCTTCCGGAGCGAATTCCCGGACATTCAGGCAGAAATCTCCGACCCGGCACATCCAGTTGCAGCAATCGCCCATGTAACTGCCGGAAACAAGTTCGGCTTCAAAGATACCGTCGCCGGAAGCATTTGCCGGAACGAATCCGATACGTTCCGGACGGATGGCGGCAGTATGATTCCCGGAGAAATCACCTGCAACCGGGAATTTACCGAATCCGGTCGAGAAAACACCATCCTTTACTTCGCCCGGAATAAAGTTGATATCCCCGAGAAATTCCGCCGTAAAGCGGTCTGCCGGATGCTCATAAAGTTCCCGGGGAGTGCCGAGCTGACGGATGACACCATCTTTCATCACCGCCATACGATCCGCCATGCTCAACGCCTCCTGACGGTCATGGGTGACGTACAGTGCGGTAAATCCGCGCTGTGAACAAATTGCAGATATCTCTTCGCGCATGGCATCACGCAACCGGGCATCCAGATTGGAAAGCGGTTCATCCAGCAGCAACAGCGGCGGATTGACCGCCAATGCCCGCGCCAGTGCAACACGCTGCTGCTGTCCGCCAGACAACTGCGGAGTACGCCGCTTGGCACAATCGGCAAGATGAACCATTTCCAGCGCTTCCATCACCCGTTTTTTGATCTCATTGGCGGGCAATTTGCGGATTTTGAGACCGAAAGCGACATTCTCATAAACGGTCATCAGCGGCCACAGTGCGTAATTCTGAAAAACCATTGCCGCCTGACGTTTTTCCGGGGGAAGATCTTTGACCTCCACACCGTCGAAGCAGATACTTCCGGAATCAGGAGCCGTCAATCCGGAAAGGATCCGGAGCAAGGTCGATTTACCACAGCCGGAAGGTCCCAGCAAAAAGAAAAGTTCTCCGGATTTTATCTCCAGATTCAAATTGTTCAACACCGGGACGCCCGGAGTGAAACTTTTACAGATGTTGCTAAGTTTGACAGTTCCCATAAAATATCATATCACCCTGTTTTAGATTAAAAATCTTCAAAATTGACGTAGCCGTCAATAAATTTCAGTTTTTCGGGGGAACGCAGCTTGGTCAACAGCTGCAATTCGATCTGGCGGCAGCGTTCCCGGGTAAGTCTGAAGTGCTGACTGACTTCGATCAGAGTCATCACCGGATGGCCGAACAGTCCGAAGCGCATGATCAACAATTGCTGTTCACGTTCGGTGAGAGTTTTCAGCATTTCATACAAACGCTCTTTCAACATCTGCCGGCTCAATCCGGCTTCGGGACTTTCAGCGGTGTAGTCCGCAATAAAATCGCCGAGTTCGCTCATATCATCATTGTTGCCGACGTGGGCCTGCAGAGAGATGGTCTGCACTGCCATTTTGCGGACGGCGCTCACGCGGGCGACCGGAAGCTCCAATATTTTCGCCAGTTCCTCGATCTCCGGTTCCCGGTCGTTCATCTGAATAAAACGCTGTTCAGCCCGGTTGATATCGTCGATAAGTTTGAACATGTGCATCGGCAGCCGGATCACCCTGCCGCAGTTGTTGACCGCCTGAACCACCCGATGGTGGATCCACCATCCGGCGTAGGTGCTGAAACGGTAACCCAATGAAAAATCGATCCGTTCCAACGCCCGGAGCAATCCGAGGTTGCCTTCCTGGATCAGATCTGCCAGCAGATTGCGCTGATTGCTGTAACGCCGGGCGATGCTGACGACCAGTTTCAAATTTGCTTCGACCAATTTGTTGCGTACCTGATGCAGATCTTCGATAGCGGAACCGAGTTCTGCAGAGTGCTGAGATATTTCTGAAGCACGGAAGAGCATTTTTTCTTCGATAAAGCCGGTGAGTTCCGAATCGCCTCCGGAAAACTCTCTGCCCCATTCAAACTTCTCATCCAGCATCCGGATATAACCGGCACCGACATCGATCAATTCGTAGATCCGCTGTAAAGTGAGCCGGTAGCGCATCAGTATTCCGGTCAGTTCTTCGCGCAAAACGGAACAATCCCCGTTGCGGACGAACGCCTGTTTCAGCGCTTCAAGTTTGCTGCTGATCTCCTGTTGATAGTCACGCAGAGTACGGAACTGCGCTGCCGGGCTGTCGCCCATCTGCCGCAACGCGGAAACCAGAAATACATCGGCGGCATCCACGCCCTTGTCCAGAATGCCGGAGATACTGCGCAGATATTCCGAAGCGGTGAATCCCCACGCACATATCTGTTTGCGGACATTATCGGAATACTCTTCAAAACTGCGGCAGAGTCGGGTCTGGTGTTCAGGGGAATAGTTGCCGAGTTCCTGAACTCCGCGCATGTAAGTATCCAGAGCATCGATATCCTGCCCGGAGCGCCGTGTATTCGGTGCTTTCCCCATCATTCCCCTGCTGAATAAAATTTTCTTATCAATATGAAATCGTTTACGGTGGTGAGTTTCAAATTGAATTCTCCGGAATCCACCACCTCCACAGCAAATCCTGCCTGCTGCATAATTCCGGCATCATCGGTCACGGCAGAAGTATCCGCCGAATCATATGCCTGCCGCAGTTTCCTGATATCAAACGCCTGCGGCGTCTCCGCCCGGTAAAGCCGCTCCCGGCAGACCGGTGCAACGATCCGGTTATTATCATCGACCCGCTTCAAACTGTCGGCATTTTTCACTGCGGCGATCGCACCGCCGCAAACTGCGGCGCGTTCAGCGACCCGGCGCAGCAATTCTGCCGAAGCAAGCGGACGGGCGGCATCGTGAATGGCGACCACACCATCGGTTGCAGCGAGTGCATCAAGCGCGTTACGCACGGAAGAGGCCCGGTCACTGCCGCCGGGAATCAGCCGGAATTTTATCTCCGGCAAAAACTTTCCGGCAAGTTCCCGGTAAGCATCCAATGCTTCCGGGCGTACCGCCATGACCATATTCTCCGCCTTGCAGAGCGGAGAAAAGTTTCTCACACAGTGGAGAAAGACCGGCAGATCGCCGAGCATCTCCAGCAGTTTATCTTTTTCACCGTACCGGCAGGAACTCCCTCCGGCGGCGATGATCAGACTCAATTCACAGGTCATAGCAGAAAAATGGCGGAAAAATATCTTTCTCCGCCACTGTTTGTCAGTTTGTCACTTGACCGCCGGACGGGCAATCACGCCCAACGGATCGAAGTTATCCGGACAGAATCCATTGGGATTGTGCCGGATCCAGCCTTCAGCGTATTCGCAGAAACCGCAAAGATCGCCCATGGCTTTGGCACGGGAAACCATATCTTCGAGATAGGCATCCATCCCCTGACTTTCATCCAGCCACTGTTTCTGGGTCTGATGGCAGTTGAGCATCGCCCGCTTGGTGGGAATGGTGGAAGTCACGTCAACGAAAATATCCGGAGTGACCGGACGGTTGAGCTGATCCTTGAGAGAAAGCGGCAAACTGTGGTAAACCGCCACATCGGTCATCACCGGCGCGATATCTTCGGCACCGCGGAAGTTGCCCATACCGCGGCAGAACGCGGCGGAAACCGCCAGACGTCCGGCGTTGATGTGGTCCTCCATATAGTCGAAAGGTCCGTGGGTGAGAACGATTTCCGGGTCGACCGAGCGGACTTCGCGAACAACTTTGGTCAGCTGTTCGGTGTTGTAGAAGACCTCCAGGTCGTGGGTGATGGATTCGTGGAACACCGCACCGATGATCCTGGCGGCTTCCATCGCCTCTTCGCGGCGGCGGGCAGCCAGTTCACGATGGTTGAGCATATTGCCGCCGAGCGCGCCGTCGGCAATATTCATGTAATGGATCTCATAGCCCAGTTCTTTGAGGCGGATGAGAGTACCTGCCATCATGAATTCGATATCATCAGGATGGGAAGCGATAGCAAAAGCCCGTTTAGCCATGATCAATGCATCTCCACGTCGCAGATACCGAAGCCGGGACGGTAGAAGTTGAAGACCACGTCATCGTGTTCGCTCAACAGAGACATCGGCACGCAGCTGTCAGCGATCTTCTGGGAGATCATGAAGGTGGTCAGGCGCATACCGAAGGGATTGTCGTGGTGGCCGGGATGCCAGATGGAAACCTGTTTGGACTTCCAGGTCTGGACGGGGCCGACGGTGAAGGCACGGGAGGGAACGTTCTGGACGGTACCGCCGCCGGAGGTACGGGCATTCTGGATCAGAGTGATCGGGTGCAGATTGACCAGACGGGTGCCGAGTTGACGGTATTCGGCAGGGGTCGGGGGATTTTCTTTGTATTTTCCATCGCGACGGACGGGGTCGTTGAACGCCCAGTGCTTGGTTTCGCCCTGACCGCCCTGCATGATGAGGCAGTTGGCTTCATCGTAGGATTTTTCATAAGCGGCGATGTCGCCGTTGGGGAAGTGCATGTTTTCAGCGGGCATACGCAGTTCCGGACGGATGCGGGAGAAGCAGAGATCCCAGTCGGCTTTAGCGAAGCCGAGGGGGAAATCCATACCGGCGGGGACGTCACCGTCCAGAGCCCATTCATCCATACCCCAGAAGTGGGCATTTTTCAAACTGAGGTTCATTTCGTTGACCATCTGGGCGACCAGCGGAAGCTGTTCGGTGGGACCGATGGGGCCGCAGATACCGCAGGGATTGTCAGCGGTGGCTTTCTGCCAGCAGCGGATGTATTCGAGCGCTTCGGCGCAGTAGAATTCCTGATAGGTGTCGAAGAGATTGATCTTGAAACCGGGACGTTCAAAACTTTTCAGATTGTCGATAGTGATTCTGGCGGCAGCATCAAGGATCTCACGATCCAGAGTTGTGTAATCCCACCAATCAGCCGAAATTTTGGAAAACGCACGCATTTTTTATCCTCCTGTTAAAGTTTACTGTTGCGTTGACTTGATAAAACTATACACCCGCTCCGGGAATTTACAAGTTTTTCCGGGGCAAAAATCCATCTTTTTCTATAAAAAATCTGATTACACGGCTATTTTCCGTCACCAAAGCGGCATCAGAGCGCCGGATACCGGGGAACCAGATGACCTGATTTCCGGCTTTCAGCACCGGCGGAGAGTGAAGTGCAGGAATCCCGGCATCGACCCGCAACTTCTTCAATGAAACCGGATTTTCCCTGCCGAAAGGAACCATTTTCTCTCCGGCTCTGACGGAGGAGACGGTCAACTTTTCCGGGAGCGCTTCCGCATCAAAAAATGCCTCATCATCCTGACAGGATTCCGGCAGAGAGTCCACCATTTCACAACGGATCATCCACCGCCCGGGCAAAGATAATTCCGGTTGTTTGCGGTACTCCCAGCACAATTCAAATTCTTCGGCTTTTTCCAAAGGAAAAATCCTGCCGTCGGCAAAGTAAAGTTTGCGTGTTTCATCCAGCACGCAAATCCCGTTTTTGCCCTCATCGGCCATCGCAGAAAAAGATTCCACCGCGCCGGAACTCAAAGGGCGCTCATCGGCGAAGAATTCTTTGCACAACATTTTCAGCATCCGCACGACCAATGCGCGGGGCTGCCCCTGCCAGAATCCGATTGCAAAACGGTCATCGGCGCAGCGGTAACGCAAATCGGCTTCGCTGTCGATAAAGGCGGCATCGTATCTCAGATTGGACAAGGTCTGTTCAAAGGCTTTTCTGCCGCCGGGAAAAAGTTGGTACAATTCCGGTAAAATCTTGTTCCGCAAAGCGTTGCGGGAGTAGTCGCAACTTGAATTGCTGGAATCGACCGCCCATTCTGTCACGCCGCGCGCCCGGAGAAATTCTTCGATCTCCTTACGGCTGTAAATAATCAGCGGACGGAAAAATTTCACCCCTTCGACTTCAGAAGTTATCTGCAGTCCGGTCAAGCCGGAAACATTGCTGCCCCGCCCCATGCGGAGAAACATATTTTCGATACAATCGTCTTTATGGTGACCGGTGACGACGACCGGATTTTCATATTCGCAGATCAACTTTTTCCACGCTTCAAGGCGCGCCTGCCGCGCCCGGGCTTCGAGATTGCTTCCGGGGGCGATATCCAGATCGACCAGACGGAACTCGATATTGCGAACTGCGGCGAAACGGGCGGCATTTTCCGCTTCAAGGTCGGATTCGGCGCCGCGCAGATGGTGATTGAAGTGGACAGCAACGATGCGGGCATCCGGATTTTCCCGGAGCAGCAGAAGCGCCGCCGTACTGTCGGCACCGCCGGAAAACCCTACCAGAAATGTTTTTTTCGCTTCACCCATTTGCAATTTCACCTTTCATGCTTTATAATATATACCCGCCGGATAATTATGCAAAATTTTCCGGCAGTTTACCGGAAAATTTTTTAACGAAAGGTCTGTTATCATGTCATATATCGTTGCCGCTACCGCCAATTTGCACAAAGTCGAAGAATACAAAAAACTGCTCGGCGATATGGATGTTGAGATAAAATCTCTCGCCGACTTCCCCAACTTCCCGGAGGTGGAGGAAAACGGTTCGTCTTTCAAAGAAAACGCCGCCATTAAAGCCAAAGCCGCCAGCAAATACTGTGAAGCCGCCGCCTTTGCCGATGATTCCGGATTGGAGGTCGAGGCTCTGGACGGCAGACCCGGCATTTACTCTTCGCGCTACGCCGCCAATGATGCCGAACGCATCACCAAACTGCTCGGTGAACTTGAGGGCAAAACCAACCGCCGCGCCCGTTTTGTCTGCGCCATCGCGATCGCATTCAACGGCGAAGTGCTGGAAACTTTTGAAGGCACCGTCGAAGGCACCATCACCCTCGCTCCGCGCGGTGACGGCGGCTTCGGCTATGATCCGGTCTTCCAGCCGGACGGCTTCGACCAGACCTTCGGTGAACTGCCTGCGGAAGTAAAAAATTCCATCAGCCACCGCGCCCGGGCCTTTGCCAACGCAGTCGAATTCGTCGAAAACGAACTCGCCATGCTTGGAGATACTTTCTGATCATGCCCGCCCCCGGACAACGAATTATCCGGACTTCCGTCGACTGGAGCAGTACCGACCTTGTACTGGTGCAGTTCCTTGCCGGGCGCTTCACCTACCGCAGCGCCGAAGAGTGGAGTTCGCGGATAAATTCCGGCGAAATCACCGTCAACGGGAAAACGGTTGCCCCGGAATATATCCTGCAGATGCACGATTCCATCGAATACCGCCCGCAGGATATCCCGGAACCGCCGGCGCGCACCGATTACCGGATCATCCATGAAGACGATGCTCTGCTTGTCATCGACAAACCGGGCAATCTCTGCGTCCACCCCTCCGGTCCTTTTTATCAGAATACTCTCTGGTATCTGCTCCGGCAGAAATATCAGAATATCCACTTTGTCAACCGTCTTGACCGGGAAACCAGCGGACTTCTGCTGGCGGCAAAATCTGCCGGCATCGCCGGAAAAATCGCCGAAAACCAAAGCATCAGCTGCAAAAAATATCTGGCGATCGTCCACGGATGCTTCGCGGAACGCAGCGAAGCCGCCGGATTTCTGGTATCAGCCAACAGTCTGATCCGCAAAAAGCGGAAATTCATCCGGAAAAATCCCGACTCCCTGCCGGGAGAAACCTCACTCACCACACTTGAACCGGTCATTTCCGGCAAAGAGTTTTCTCTGGTGCAGGCAACCCTCGGCACCGGGCGCACCCATCAGATACGGGCGACCTTGTATTCGCTGGGCTATCCACTCGTCGGGGATAAACTCTACGGCGTGGATGAACGCTTTTTCCTGAAGCAGAAAAGCGAAGATTTCACTCCGGAAGACCGGGCAAAACTGCTCCTGAAACGGCAGGCACTGCACTCGGCTTCCTTTGACCTCGTTCATCCGGTTTCAGGTGAAACGCTCCACTTCGATTCCGATCTCCCCGGTGAACTGCGCCAATTTGTCAAAAAAAATATAACCCATTAAAACCGGAAAGATGTATTATGGAAGAAGACAAAATCCCAGCCTCTTTGAAACTCAAACTCATGGAAGCCGAAAAACAGGTCAACGAAGCCATGCCCAAAGGGCCGAACTGGCGCCGCGGATGTCAGACTGCCGTTCTGACCGGCATCGCCTTTTTCGCTTTCGGAACAGCAGCAAAAGCGCCGTTATTCAGCGCCATCGGCTTTGCCCTCATCGGAGCAGTGGTCGGGCTGCTGGTAGGAGCCTACCGGAAAATCGCGGACAATGGCAAAAAATAATCTGGTATTTGATGCCGGAACCATCCGGCTGGATCTGGAAAATATCGAAGATTTTCCAATCCGCCTTGCCGATATTTTCAAATTCGATCCCCGCTCCAACACTTTCCGGGCGCGGGCATGCGATTATGCCCGGACGGTACTGACCTTGCGGGAGATCGGATTCCCGTTTAACGATCTGGTCAAAAACTGTTCGCCGTTACCGGAACTGCGTATCCACGGCGGATTGCGCCCGCACCCCCATCAGCAGACCGCCCTCACCCGTTGGATCGAACACGGCTGCCGCGGTGTGGTATCTCTGCCGACCGGAGCGGGAAAAACGATACTTGCGGTGATGGCGATCGCTCATCTGCGCCGTCCGGCGCTGGTACTGGTGCCGACAATCGAACTGCTCACCCAATGGTGCAGTACATTGGAACGCTTTTTCCAATGTCCGGTCGGGATGCTGGGCGGCGGTTCCAGAAATATCCTGCCATTGACCGTCAGCACCTATGATTCTGCGGTATTGCAGATGGAATTCATCGGCAACCGCTTCACCTTTCTTATTGCCGATGAGTGCCACCATCTGCCCGGAGCGGGATTTCAATTGGCGGCGGCGATGGCGATCGCCCCTTTCCGGTTGGGGTTGTCCGCCACGCTGGAGATGGATGATGAACGCAAACACACCCTGCAGACCCTCATGGGAGAAACTGTCTGCTCCATCGGTATCGACGAACTGGAGGGCAACATCCTTTCCAATTATCAGGTCAAACGTCTCTTTGTCCACCTCTCGGCGGCAGAAAACAGCGCCTACCGGGAACAGCGCTCGATCTATACTGCGTTTCTCAACCGTCACGGAATATCCATGGCAAGCGCCAACGGCTGGCGCAACTTTCTCATCGCCTGCGTCCGCCAGCCCGGAGGCAAAGCGGCATTCAACGCCTTTCTCAATCAGCGCCGCATCGCCCGTGCCGGAACTGCCAAGATGGAACTGCTGAAATCCATTCTGCTTGAACACGCAGGCGAAAGAGTCCTGATTTTCACCGCTGACAATGACAGCGCTTATGAGATCGGCAGGACATTCATACTTCCGGTGGTCACTCACCACACCAAGAGTGCCGAACGCAAAGAATTCCTCGATGCCTTCCGTGCCGGCACCTATCCGGTGCTGGTCACCAGCAAAGTCCTCAATGAAGGCGTGGATATCCCCTCCGCCGCTGTGGGCGTGGTCTTTTCCGGTTCGGGAAGTGTCCGCGAACATGTCCAGCGCCTCGGCAGGATCCTGCGCCCCGCCCCCGGCAAAACTCAGGCGATGCTCTATGAACTGGTGAGCGCCGGGACATCAGAAGAATACACCTCCGGCAAACGGCGGGAACACCGCGCCTACCGCAGAAAATATTGAGTTTATCCATGCTGAAAAAAGAACATATCCTCTGCAAAATCAATTCCGGGCGGGTCAAACCGCAATGGATTTCCCCGGAAGAGCCGCTCTTACAGCAAATTGCCGCCGACATCACAGGTGTCTACCGGAACGGTGCAGATTTTCAACTGACCGCCAACGCGATAAAAGAACTTGCCGATAATATCATTTCGGCATCCGAGCTGCCCAAAGTGAGCGCCGGACTCAATAAACTGTTGTGGGACAGATGCGATTTTCACTTGACAGAAGATACCGATTACACTGCCTTGCGCCGGGAATTGTTTCAACATTCCGCCGCCGCTCTTGCCGCCGGGAAACTGCCGCCGCCTCCGCCGGAAAATACCGACATTTACGGCGATCTGCCCGGTTTTGAAAAACTGCTGAAAATCGAACTGCCGAAACCGGAGGAACTGCTGAAACTCTATAATCTCGCCCAGGCGCAGGCATTGCTCATCTACGCCGAATCGGTCACGATCCAAATCACCGATCCGGATACCGCCGCATTGCGCCGGGTGCTGAAAGCGGTAAAATTTTTCCGATTGCTGGCGCAATTCAAAAGTGTCAAACGCGACACGGTGGAAATCTCAGTTTCCGGGCCTTACGCTCTGTTCGGGCCATCGGTCAAATATGCGGTATCTCTGGCTTCACTGCTTCCAGTCATCGTGAATCTGCCCAAGTGGCGCCTCGAAGCCACACTCCGTTTCCGCGACCGGGAACTGAAACTCAAACTGGACGAAAAATCCCATCTGGAATCTGCCAAACGCGCCTTTGCCGCCTATCTGCCGGAGGAGATACGCCTCTATCATAAACTCTTTGCAGAAAAATCCACCGGATGGCAGATCATCGGCAACACCCCGTTTCTCGATGCCGGGAATCAGGAGATCATAATCCCCGATCTCTCATTTCAGAACGCAGTTTCCGGCGAAATCATCCACCTCGAACTCTTTCACCGCTGGCACGGTGCCCAACTGGATCGCCGCATCCAGCTGCTGAAAAACCGCCCGGAACTGCCGCTGATTTTAGGTATCGACCGTTCACTTGCCAATGAGGAGAGCCTCGATGAAAAATTCGACAGCGCCGACCCGATCCGGAAACGCTGCTGGCTCTTCCGGGATTTTCCCGGAGTGGAAAACACTCTGCGGGCATTGAAGCACACAACCGGTATCGGAACCGGAAAACTCAAATAAGGAAAGGTTCCTTATTGACCCGGTGGACGCAGATCTCATCGATGACCGCGTTGCCCCGGTTGGCGAGAAAAAAGTAAACGATGTCGGCGATCTCTTCCGGCATGATCATTCCTTCCGGGGTAAGGTCGGGACGGGAAATTTTCACCATATCGGTATAAACGCCACCCGGACAGATTGCATGAACCCGGATGTTATCCCGGTAATATTCTCTGGCGATGCTCCGGGTGAATCCGAGCAACGCATGCTTGGAAGCAGTATAAACACTCTGCTGCGGATACCCGGCATGAGCGACTACCGAAGCAATATTGATGATGGTCGCCCGGTCAGAGGATTTCAGAAACGGCAGGGCGTTCCGGATGAGGAAAAAGGGCGCGCGGGCATTGATCGCCATTATCCGGTCGTACTCTTCGATACTTACATTTTCAAAAGCGGTATTCTGCGCGACTCCGGCGTTATTGATGACTACATCGATCGCGCCGAAGTGCTGATGCGCCTTACGGACACCGTCAGCAAGAAAAGCGGTATCGGTCAGATCGCCCGGAAGCACCAGACAGGAAGAAAATTTTTCAACCTCCTGACGGGTGATCTCCAATTTTTCCAGATTGTTTCCGCCCAGCAGGACCAGTTTCATCCCGGCAGATGCCAGTTTTACCGCGATGGCACGGCCGATGCCGCCGCCGGCACCGGTCAGAATCACCACCGCATGTTCAGAAGTGTTACAGCAGTTCATTTTTGCCCGTTCCTGAAACTTCAATCTTTGTCGACCATATCCAGTTTTTTGCCCACCACAAAGGTACCGATATTGTCACCGGCAACATTGCAGGCGGTTTCAAACATATCCAGCAGCGGATTGATTCCCAGCGCCAGCGCGATAACGGTGGAAATCTGGCCCGGAGAAAGTTTGAGCGATTCCAACACCATGAACAGCAGAAAGATACTGCCGCCCGGCACACCACCGGCTCCGACCGAGGCAAATACCACACCGATAACGATCACAAGCATCTGATTCATGGTGAGTTCAAATCCGAACAAATTGGCGGCAAGCACCGCAAACACCGGCAGATGGATGCACACACCATCCATATTCACCGTAGCGCCGAGCGACAGCGTGAAGTTGGCAAGTTCACCTTTGACCTTGAGTTTATTGGCGGCAGTTTTCAGAGAAACCGGAAGTGCCGCCGCACTGGAACGGGTGACAAATGCCGTCAGAATGGGTTCCCGCAATTTCCACATGATCGGGAAAGGATTGACCCGGCAGATCAGCGCCACCATCAGCGGATAGCAGACCAGAAGCATCAGCATAATTCCGCAAATAACGCACAGCGCCACCTGCAAATAGGATTGAAACAACGATATTCCGTACACCGCAAAATTGCAGGCGGTCAAAGCAAAAATACCGATGGGGAAATAAGCCATCACCCAGTCGACCATCTTGAAAACCGCTTTCTGGATCGCTTCGATATTATCCAGCAACCGGCTGACGATCTCTCTGGTGCGGCTGTCTTCGGCACTGTCAAGCACCACCCGTGCCGCCAGTCCGAACATGATGGCAAAGACGATCACCGGCAAAAAGTTCCCATCTGCAAGCGCCTTGAAGGGGTTGGAGAACAAACCGAGTACCATATTCACAATGACACTTCCGGTGCCGGTATTGGCGCTTTTCATTCCTTCGACCTGCGCGATCAATCCTCCGGCAAGTTCCTGCGCCGAAGATATCGATGGATCGAAAAGCAGGGCAAAAACACTGCCGAATACCGCCGCGTACAGCGAAGTGAAAAAATACCACGCACAAACACAAAGCCCCATTTTGCCGAAGGTCTTGACCGGCAGACTGGCCGCTCCGTAAATAAGTGAGAAAAAGATGATCGGGATCACCACCATTTTCAGCATATTCACAAGTACCGTACCGAAAGGAGAAAGGATATCCACCGTTTTCTGCAATCCGTTTTCGCCAAGACAGTTGCCGAATTTGTAAATAATCACGCCGGCAGCACATCCCAGCACAAACGCTCCGAGGTTGCGGTAGATCAACGGGATTCTGCCATACCAACTGAATAATTTCATGATTTCTCCTGCTATTTGTAATTTATTGTGATATCATACGGAATTGTATAGAGCGCGTCGCCATACCATACGGCGGCGTCGGAATATAATCCAAATGTTCCAACATCATTTTGACCGACTGGGTCACTGCCGGATTGGGACTGCTGGAAATTATCTTTTTCACCACGATTTTTCCACGCGCATCCCATTGCAGTTCAAGGACAACTGCCGTTTCGGCAGTAACGAAGATACCTGCCGGAGCCTGCCAGCGTTCATATAGATATTTTTCAAGTTTTTCCCAGTATTTGTTTTCGTCAGGAGTTGCACCTCCGGCGGGGGTGCGGCCGTCCACTTTGCCCAATGCCTGCCCCTGATCACGCGGACCGATCGGAACTGCCATATTGGTATTGCTCCCGCCGCCTGCCGGTTTATTGGGATCCCAATTATCCCAGCGTTTATCGTGATGGACTTGCTGCTGCAATCGGCGGCGGCGCTCTTCCTGCAAGCGTTTCTGCTGCGCTAAACGCTGTTGACGGCGGCGCTCTTCAAGTAAACGCTTCTGCCGCGCGATCTGCCGTTGGCGGCGTTTGTCGATTTTGGGTTTGACGACCGGCTTCGGTTTCGTTTTGGGTTTCGGCTTCGGCTTTACGACCGGTTTCGTTTTGGATTTCGGCTTTGGCTTTACTACCGGTTTCGGTTGGGGAAGCGGTTTTGGTTTCGACGGCGGAGGCTGAGTAACCCCGCCGCCTCCTTCAGTCCCGGTGGGACGGCGGCGCATCGGCGGGCCGACGATCGGCGCATGTGAGGGTTCACTGCCTCCGATTTTTACCCGGAAAGGAATTTGTTTCGGCTTTTCCGGCATAAAAAGCATCACGCCGAGCGGAATAAAAATCGCTCCGACATGAACCGCAAACACCACGATCAACGTGATAAAACGGGCAGATGACATTTTTTTGCCGTTATACATAAAAAGAAATCTCAATTATTGGATTCTGCCTGAGTTACCAAAGTCGCATCACTGAAGCCCTGAGCGCGGATCAGCGCCAGCAATTCAATAACATCCTTGTAACTGCGGCTGCCGTCACCGCGCAGCAACAGTTGCGGACGGGGCTTTTTTGCGCTCAACTCCTGAAGTTTTTTCTCCAGATCAGCGCGGCTTATGGCATCTTTATCCAGCATGATGGTACCGTCTTTGGTCAAACTGACACAGACAAAATTTTCATCGGGCAGTTTTTCCGAATTCATTTCAGGCGGTTCGGAAACATTGGTTCCGTATTCCATGAGCGGCATGGTTATCATAAAGGCGATAAGCAACAGAAATGTGAGGTCGAGCAGCGGCGTCACATTGATCTGATCGATCGCGACCATCTGGGCGCGGTTTCGGCGGCGGCGCATGATTTATTCCCTTTCAGAAATGCTTTTTCCGGAAGAAACCTTGAGTTGGGAAAGTTTCACCGCCACCAGAAATTCTTCAGTAAAGTTGTCCATCCGGATCGTCAGCTGACGGATCATTCCGGTCAGCAGGTTGTAGCCGACCAGAGCCGGGATCGCCACCACCAGACCGGCAACGGTCGTCAGCAACGCTCCGGCAACACCCGGCGCCAACGCGGTAAAGTCCGATTTACCGGCGGCGGCAATACCGCAGAACGCCATCATAACGCCCCACACCGTACCGAAAAGTCCGCAGAACGGACTCAAACTCACCAGAGTCGCCAGCATACCGATACGTTTTTCCAATTCGCTGATCTGGGAGGAAACCTCCTGTTCCAGTACTGCTTCGACCGCGTTATACTGGGCATCGGAAATCTTGCAAACCTGCGGGATGCCGCGGGGAGAAACCAGTCCCTGCTTTTCCGCTTCGGCGGCATAAAAGTCCAGCAGTTTCTCCATCCCGGCAGAATATATCGCTGCCACCGGGCCGGAGTTGACCTGCGCTTCTTTTACCAACTGCATCGACATCATATTACTCTCTCCGAAATCCCGGAAAAGGGAAGCAAAACGATTCGCCAGCCGCCGCGCCCGGAACAACTGCCACGTCTTATCAATGATCACCGTCCAGGTAACAACGCTTCCCACCAGAACCAGAAAAATAACAATCGCTTTACCAACAGCGTCACTGTGCTGATAAGCGTAATAAACTCCCGGCGTTTCCGCCGCCATTGTCAAAAAACCGATCATCCGTCCCCAATCTTTCCTGAATTGAAATTTTTTTGAATTTTTTTACGAGAAACCACTTTATAAAATATACTTTCAATATTATATTCTACAAGTGCAAAAACGTTTATTTTTCAAAAAAAAGAGGTACTATGAAATATCTGTTGGGAATCGATATCGGCGGAACTAAAATCGGAATCGGACTCGGCAACGAATCCGGCAAAATTTACGGCTCATGTTACCGGGACAACCGGGACACCGACCCGGCAGAAGTTCTGCCATGGATCGTCCGCGAATCCAACCGGCTCGCCGCCGAAGCCGGAATCAAAGTAAGCGACATCGCCGCATTCGGCATCTCGGCGCCGTTCCCGGCGGATGCCGCCAACGGCATTATGACCAAACCCACCAATCAGCCCAAATGGCGCAACGTGCCGATCCTCAGTTATCTCAAAAGCAATCTGGGTATCGACGGCTGTTTTGAAAACGATGCCAACTGCGCCGCGCTGGCAGAATGGTTCTTCGGCGCCGGACGCGGATGCAGCAACTTTATCTACCTCACCATGAGTACCGGTATCGGCGGCGGCATCATCGCTGAAAACCGTCTGGTGCGCGGCGGCAAAGCCCTGAGCGCCGGTGAACTCGGCCACATCTGCATCGAACTTGACGGCAGAGAGTGTTCCTGCGGCATGCGCGGCTGTTACGAAGCCTACTGCGGCGGGAAAGCCATCGCCAGACGGATGGCGGAAGAACTCGCCGACAAGCCCGATTCAATGATCATGAAACTTGCCGCCGAACCCGGCAAACCCGATATGCGTACTCTGGAACAGGCTCTTCGTGCCGGCGATCCCTACGCCGTGGCACTCTGGCAGGAGATGAGTTTGCGCAACGCCCAGGCAATGGGCATGTTCATCAACATCTTCAATCCCCAGAAACTGGTGCTCGGCACCCTTGCCTGGGCAGTCGGCGACCTCTATGTACAGCCGATACTCGAAGCACTTCCCCGCTTCTGCTGGGAAGAACCCCGCAAAGCCTGTGAGATCGTCAACAGCGAACTCAAACGCGAGATCTCCAGTTACGCCGGTATCGCCGCCGCCTTGAATCTGCTCAAAGAAAGGAATGAATTATGAAGATCGCCATACTCGGCGGCGGAGTAGCCGCCTTTGAAGCAGCCAATAGCGCAAGAAAAGTTTCCGCCGATGCGGAAATCACCATCTACAGCGCTGAAAGCATGCTTCCCTACCGCCGCCCGGCACTCTCCGGCATGCTGGCAGATTTCAAGATCAATGAAAAGATGTTTTTCATCAAACCGGAAAGTTTCTACGCCGAAAACAATATTTCGGTCAAACTCAATACCCGCTGCGTGGAGATCAAAGAACATGAGCTGGTCATGGCGGATGGTTCCGCTGCCGCTTTCGACCGGCTGATCATCGCCACCGGAGGCAAGGCATGTTTACCGGCAATTCCGGGCAATGACCGGGATAATGTCTACACTTTCCGCAATGTTGCCGATCTGGAAAAACTTGACAAGGTGCTGACCGATACCCGCCAGGCGGTGATCGTCGGCGCCGGAGTATTGGGATTGGAACTTGCCGAAAGCATGCTCAAACGCAATATCAAAGTTACCGTATTGGAGATGGCACCCCGGTTGTTCAGCCGCTACCTCTCGGAAGAACAGTCTGCCGGGATCGCCGACAAATTGAAGGATTTTACCGATCTTCATTTTGAATTCAACGCAACTGCAACCGGAATTACCGATGCAGGCGTCACGCTTGCCGACAACCGGACGATTCCGGCTGACATTGTGATCTTCGCCGCCGGAAGCCGCCCCAGTCTGCCGGAAAAGATGCCGGAAACGCTTAAAGTCAACCGTGGAATTCTGGTGGACAACACCATGCAGAGTTCGATTCCGGGCATCTACGCCGCCGGAGATGCGATCGAGTTTGAGGGAAAATGCTTCGGGCTCTACAACGATGCCCGCACCACCGGGATCGTTGCCGGAAACAATGCCGCCGGAAACGCCGAAGAATTCAAGCCCGCCGCCGCAACTCCGGTGCGCTGTTTCTGTCTCGGACTCAAACTGGTGATGTAAGCAGCCCGGGATCACTTTTTAAAAGCCATGGGTGCGGAAATTGCCGCCTTTCAGGCAGACGATTCCGCACACTGATATTTTTTACAAAACAGGAATCATTCGGCAGCGATATATTGCCGGATTTTTTCGCGTCCTGCCGTGTTGGATTTGCTGAATTTCTTCAAAAAATCCAGATATTCGCCGTGTTCTTTCACGAATCCGGCACTTTGCAAAACGGTAAAAATCTGCTCAAGAGACAGAATTTCAATCACTCGGGCGATATGATTGCTGACCATACGGAATTTCATTGCAGAAGACAAAAACCATACCGGCTTTACGCCATAGAGGTCAATATGCACAAAATCCTGGTCTTCTTCCGAATACATGATATTTCCGGTATGGAAATCCGGAAAATACAATCTGCCGTCAAGCAGTTTACCCAGATATGCGCCCCAGATGCGGAAAAATTCATTTCCGGGAGCCCGCAGACAGAAATCTGTTAATGTTTCGCAGTTTTTCACTTCCCGGGAAACAAAGATACATGAACTTCCGAAACATGCGAATCCAATCGGATGATAGGCTTTGAAACCACTTTTCTGAACAAGTTGCGCAGAAAAATATTCTTTCTTGGCACGACAGGACAAACTGTATCTCAACTTCCGGAACCAGTTATGATAAACGATGTCATCATATTTAAAAAAGACATCATCTTTTCTAAACACCAGTGTCCGGGAACCGCGCTTGTAGACAGTGCGGTCATCGATCAAACTTTGTATATCGTCGGTAGCCAGAGATAAATAATTTTCATCAGCGATATACCAAGTCCATTTACCTGTATTTATTTTTTTCAAATGCACACCCCCCGAAAAAACGACTTAACGGCTATAATATATCACAACATTACTAAAAAATCTACCGTCCGGGAACACTTTACTTTTCTAAAGTCAAACTCCGGCAAAGAGATCGACTGAATAATGCGGAAAAATTGTTCAACAGCAGCGAGGTATGGCTGCTCCAGTTTGTCGCAGCAGAGCCGTGGCTCGACGTCAACATATTGTTCAGAAAACCGAAATTTGAACAATAAGAGTATCGACCTGCTTAAGTTTGCAGAAGTGAATCGCACTCTGCGCGAAAGGCAAGATCATTTGAAAAGATCAGCGATCGGCAGATTCTGCTTCTTTGCCAGTTCCACTAAAGCTTCCGCATAAAATTTTGCTCCGGCTCCGGTAAGATGGCAGACATCGTTTCTGCCTTTGGGGAACTTCGGATTTTCTCCGGGGGCGAAGATCATGTGGAACTTGGAAGCCTCTTTCTTTCCCATCGCAGTCATCTTTTCGATGGCATAAGCGTTGAGATCGATCAGGGCGCACTTGGTTTCGGCGGCGATTTCCCGGCAGGCGTTGACGTAAGTATCGCGTTTGTTGACCGTTTTGCCGTTTTTGAAAATGCACAGAGCAGTCTGGGTACAGAGAATGGGGATCATGCCCCGTGCCCGCGCTTCGGCGACGTAAAGCCGGAGATAAAGTTTGAACGTCGTCTGCGGATCGATCGAACGGTAAAGGTTCTTCTCGCCCCGATGGGCATCATTGTGTCCGAATTGAATGATGACAAAATCACCTTTTTTCGCTTCCTTGCGGATACGTTCCCACCGTTTTTCCGTGATAAAAGACATACTTGACCTGCCGCCCTGGGCGTAGTTGAAAACCTTTACGCCATCCTTGCACAGCGCCTGCAGAGCCATTCCCCAACCTTGCTGAGGCGCCGATGTTTCTTTATAAATGCACATCGTGGAATCTCCGGCAAGGAAGATATTTGCTCCGGAGAGCAGCAGCGGCAGACAGGCGATCATCAGTACAAACTTTTTCATGGCACGATCCTTTTTGTATTTTAGATTAAGTTGCTGAATTTTGAACATTATCTGTAATATACACCCGTTTCAGCTTTTTTCAATAATTGCTTTCAGTTTGAAAACATAAAGATGTTTTGCACATGTTGAGCAATCGCTCAAAATGTCAAGTGACGGATAGGGGATAACAAAAAAAGAAAGAGCTGAAACTTGCGTTTCTGCTCTCTAATATTTGGTACACTCATCCTCCGCCGCTGAAGCTATGGAGGACGTGAAGGGATTTGACATCACGATAGTGATGTGCGTGATCCGTCTTCATTGCATTACGCCGTGATCCGGCTTCATTACATTACGCCGTGACAAGCAAGCATGCAGACATAGAAAAACCCTCTTGAGATTGCTCTCAAGAGGGCTAATATTTGGTACACCCAAAGGGACTTGAACCCCTAACCTTCTGGTCCGTAGCCAGACGCTCTATCCAATTGAGCTATGGGTGCAGCTTCGTTTTTCAATATGTGTATAATATACACCGGATTGCCGGATTTGTCAAGCGGCAATCCGTAAAATATTTGAAAAATTATCGCTTGCTGAACTGGAACCGACGACGGGCACCCGGCTGACCGGATTTTTTACGTTCTTTAACGCGGGCGTCGCGGGTAACCATTCCGGCGGCTTTCAGAGCCGGACGGAGGGTTTCGTCATAAGCCATCAGCGCACGGGCAATACCATGACGCAGGGCGCCAGCCTGACCAGCCATACCGCCGCCATCGAGATTGGCGAAGATATCAAACTTGCCGGCGGCATCGCAAGCAGTGAAAACCTGATTGACAAAACCGCAGAGGGCATCGCCGTTGAAGTATTCATTCATCGCCTTGCCGTTGACCACCACATTTCCGGAACCCGGAATCAGACGGACACGGGCAACAGCACATTTACGACGGCCGGTCGCCAGAACAAAATCATTTTTCTTAGCCATAACTTACTTCTCCAAATTGACTTTGACCGGCTGCTGCGCGGTGTGCGGATGTTCGGCACCGGCATAGACCTTGAGTTTAGCGAACTGGGCGCGACCGAGACGGCCGTGCGGCATCATGCCCCAAACCGCGTCCTTGATGAGACGTTCCGGATGGGTGGCACGGATTTCGGCGGCGGTGTAGTTCTTGAGACCGCTGCTGAAACCGGAGTAATCGGAATAGATCTTGCGTTCTTCTTTGTGTCCGGTAAAGACAGCCTTTTCAGCGTTGATGACGATAACGAACGCACCGGTATCGATGTGCGGAGTATAGGTCGGTTTGTCTTTGCCGCGCAGCGCATTGGCGATACGGACAGCCAGACGGCCGACCGGCATTTCAGAGGCGTCAAACAGCAGGTATTCCCGCTCGATTTCGCCGACTTTTGCCAGATAAGTTTTCATTTTTCTTTTTTCCAAATTGAATAAATGTTATTTCCAATTTCCAAACCTGCGTCAATCAGCACGCTGCTGCATCCCCTTATTTTCGCACCGGGGAACCGCTTGGCGAACCGTTCACGCAACTTTTTTTCATCTCATCGGGAGATCGTCCGTGCGGCAGCGCGATGATCGGGAGCGCTTGGACACGACTCAACCTCTTTCAAAAATGAAAGTTCTATAATATACCACCATCTTTTGCAAATGTCAAATCATATTTATACAAAAAGTCTTCTATATCATGACTTACTGCTGAAAAAACGGCATCCCCCGGAAATTTTTTCATATTGCCGCACCGTTTTCCACTTCATAATATATATTTATATGGAATTTCCCGGCGGAGTATCTTGTAAATTTTCTGTTGGCAGTGTACATTTATTTTCAGGGAGATCAGAAAGCATGTGCAATAACAGAAAGTTTTGTCTTTTTATAATCCAGTTGTTTGCAATTTCTGCAGCTCTTTGCGGCAGGGATATTTTTGTTTCGCCAGACGGCAGTGACCGCAACCCCGGTTCAAGCAGTAAACCGCTGGCGACCATCACTGCTGCGGCAAAGCGCGCCGCCGCCGGTGATACCGTAAAAATCGCCCCCGGAATTTACCGCGAACAGATCGTTTTCCGCAAATCCGGCAAACCGGGTTCCCCCATCACCTTTTCCGGAACCAGAGGCAAAAACGGCGAATTCCTCACCATTATCGAAGCCCCGGGCAAAATCATCAGCCATTGGCTTCCCGCTCCGGAAATCGCCCCCGGTGTCTGGAAAGCCGAATTGCCAGTGCGTCCCGATCTCGTGATGATGGACGGCAAAATGATCGCTCAAATCAACGCCCGCACCATGACTCTGCCGCGCTGGAAACAACTTCCTCCGGAGATCGACGAAGCGATGCTCTGGAGTAAATTCGGCAAAGACTGCCGCCGATTGCCCGGATTTGATCTGCTGAGCCTGCCGCCGGAAATTCGGGTAAAGCACCAATATTTCGGCAAACGCAAAGAACGTTTCTGGGAGGTACTCAACGGAGTTCTTGCCGGATGGAGCCGGGGATACATCTATTTGCGCTTTACCGATACCGATATGCCGCAGAAGCACACGATCACCGCTTCCAACGGCGAAGGGTTTATTTTGCAAAATGCTTCCCATCTGGTTTTCAAAAATCTGCAGATGCGGGGAAGCCGCCGCTCTTTCCGGATCCGCGGCAAAAGTTCCCACAACACCATCGACCGTTGTTTTCTCAAACACGGCAGCAGCCGGGTGCGTATTGATGCCGGAGCGGATCATACGACGGTAAAAAATTCGATCCTTACTGCCGGATTCATCCGGAGTGATCTGTTTCAGCTCCGCAGTGCCGAAGATATGCGCGGCGGTCTGCTCTACCTGATATTCAAATACATCATCGGCGTTGCCAGTTCTGACGATATCGGCATCCATGACAATGGAAGTCATACCCTCATCTCCGGAAATTTCATCATGCAGGGCTTGATCGGCATCAATGCCGCTGGCAGACAATGCGAAGTCAAAGACAATGTTGTTAGAGAGATGTCCAGCGTCGGCATTTGTACATTTGCGCCGGTATCCGGTATCTTCCACGGCAATCTGGTGATGAATTGCGGCATTCCGTTGCGGATCCACGATCTGCGCGGAGCACGCACCCGACGGGAGGAGTTCCACTACCGGAATTTATTCATTCAGGCAAAACATGCCGGGCAGCAGATCTACGTCCACTGCGAATCCCACCGTTGGGGCCCGGATATGGTGAATTTTGAAAAAGGCACCAATTGCTATCTTGAAAATCCTCCGGCTCCGGTCGATCCCGGAAAAATCTGGATATATCACAACACATTCTGGGGCGGAAATGATTTCTCCCCCGGCTTCACCGTCCTTTATCTGGCAAAAAGATTCCGGGAAAGAATGCCGTTTTTCTTCATCAACAACACCGTGAAGTGGGCGAACCGTATGGAATCGCGCAGTCAACCCATCTTCGACGGCAATCTGCTTTACACCCTCGCCGCCGAAGCGCGGCGCGGCAAACTTGCTGATCCGGATATCCCCCGCCGCAACCGGGCGGTCGGATTTGAAGAAAGCAAAAAATTGTGGAATAAAAACGATCTCCCCGGATTGCCGGATGTGACCCTTGCCGAAGATTCTCCGGCGAAAAACTGCGGTATCGACATTTCCCGGAGTTTTTCGGTCAATGGAGAAAAATTTTCTGCACTTCCGGGATTTGCCCCCGGCTATTTCAAAGCGGCTTCGCCGGATGCCGGAGCGCTGCAATACGGAGAAAATATGCAGAAATTCATCCGGATGCACCGGCAGGCGGATGAGTTTTTGAAAATGTTCAAGAAATAAATTTGCATTTTACAACAAAGGAGTTTACCTCATGGACAGACGTGACTTTCTGAAAAATCTGCTTGCCTTCGCCGCCCTCGCTCCCGCTGCCAGGCTCTCTGCCGCCGCCATTCCCGGTACAGAATCGGTTCCGGGAAAAGTCTCCCGCCGCCGAATCAAGGATACGACCGTCCCGATGCTCGGTTACGGCATGATGCGGCTTCCCCGGCTCAACGGCGAAATCGACTATGAAACGGTCAAAAAACAGATTGCGATAGCGATGGATTCCGGAGTGAACTACTTTGATACCGCCTACTTTTACCACGGAGGGAAAAGTGAAAACTGCGCCGGCGATCTGCTTTCCGCCTACCCGCGCAACAGTTACATGCTCGCCGATAAAATGCCGGTTTCCCGACTCCGCCGCCCCGAAGATGTCGAACGCATCTGGAACGAACAGCTCAAAAAATGCAAAGTCGACTACTTTGATTTCTATCTGCTTCACGCTCTCAACGCCGGAAGTTGGAAAAAAGCCCAAAAACTCAAAGTATACGAATTTCTGAAAAAGAAACAAGAAGAAGGCAAAATCAAATATCTCGGCTTCTCTTTTCACGATTCACCGCAAGTGCTTCAGGAAATCGCCTCGGCTTATCCGTGGGACTTCGCCCAGATCCAGCTGAACTACCTCGACTGGACACTCTACCGTTCCAAAGAACAATATGAGATCCTGACCAAACTGAATATCCCCGTGATCGTCATGGAACCGCTGCGCGGCGGCGCCCTCGCCACCCTCAATCCCGAAGCACGCAAGGTTTTCCGGGATGCCGACTCCAAACGCAGTGTCGCTTCGTGGGCATTCCGCTACGTCGGCTCCCTGCCCAATGTGCTGTGCGTCCTCTCCGGTATGACCATGACCGAACACCTCAACGATAACATCCAGACTTTCACCGACTTCAAACCACTCTCCGACCGCGAACGCCAGATTATCGATACCGCCCTCGCCGCCTACCGGAAAACCGGCATCGTCCCCTGTACCTCCTGCCGCTACTGCCTGCCCTGCCCGGTCGGAGTCAATATCCCCAAAAACTTCAACCTCTATAACAGTATGAAGATCACCGGAAATTCCCGGCGCTTCACCTCAGCCTATAACGCCATGCCCAAAAAACAACAGGCGGCAAACTGCGTTTCCTGCGGACTGTGCAAGAAAAAATGCCCTCAACAAATCGATATCCCGACAATGCTCAAAAAAATCGCTGCTGAAAGCAAGTAATGGGAATTTTTGGGGGAAGGGAAAAACTTTTTTTCACGAGAAAAAAAGTTTTTCCCTTCCCCCAAACCCCCATCCTTTTTCAAAAAAAGCGGGGTATGTTTTGCTCCCATTGGTCGCAAAACGACAGAAACAATATTATTGGTAATGCCGTACTTTTCTTTGAATCTTCGGGCATATTCAGCACCATCCTGATCGAGGAAAGGCCCGACACAGGCCTGCATCGCTTTGACCTGCCGCTTCAATTCCTCACTGGCATTGCTGTTGAGAGTAAAGATCGCACCGTTTCCGTCCGACTTGTCCGACCTGTCCGTTCCCGTCCGCTTGCCCTCCATAGCTCCGTCCGGAGCGGCGGAGGGTCCGTTTTTGTCCGTAGAGCTTGCATTTTCCGGATTTTGTGATATATTATCACTTGTCAACATTCCGGTCGCGGACGCTCCTGGTTGAGCGAATTTACGGCGTTTGTTGACTTTTTTATTGCTGTAAAAACTTCTGAATTCACCTCTGGAAGCTGTAACCAGAGTATATGTGATACCATTCTCGGTAATTTTATAAATTTTATTTCTCTGCTTTTTACCTCTTCGATTATTTTTTGTCTCCACAACAGGTATTTGCGCCAATGCTAACGGTAAAAATCTTTCCACTTCTTCAGGTGTTACAGGCCCTTTGCTTGGCTTGAAACCTTCTGCATCCAGATGAAGTTTTATTGCATGACTGTTTTTGCCGTCAAAAAATACTGTGTTGCCATTACGTGTAATGCTTCCGCCGTACAGTATTTTGTACATCACATCCACTCCGGTTCTTGGAGACATTTCAAGAATGCGCTTTTTTTGATCTTCTGTAAACGGTTCTGCCAAAAACCTCACCCCGTCTCCGTCTCTGCTTGCAGTTCTGCGCTGATCTCTGGCGGCTTTTGCGGAGCGGTAGATGATATTGGCGATATCGTCATCGGAAAGGTTTTTCACTCCCAGACCGTGGTTGCGTTCAATGTACGATCAAATAAACACACGCAAAACTGACGATAAACCAGTACCAGAATAATGCAGGATAAATCACCAGTAACAAAACGAAACATAACTGACGCCAGATTTTTGGAAAGGGCAGTTCCCAAATCATCATACTTCCCCTGATGAGATTGTACAAACACAGCAGAATATAAGAAATTACTATCAATTTGTAAGCCGCGCCCGACCAGTTTGAACTCCAATTCAACACCGGGATCGTCAAATACGGCAGCACCGCCGTGATCAGCATCACTATCCCGATTTTCCGAAAATCCAGTTTTGTCATAACCCGATCCGATAATACAATTTTCCAACTTTCTGTCGAAATTCAACAAATTTCTGCTGAAAAAGCAAATTCAGCACATCCATGATTTCTGCATCGCCAAACAGTTTTTTTTCAACGACATAGCACAATTTTGATAAATCACCGCCGATCCCGCCGCAACAGCGTTCGACACCTTTTATGCTTATGATTTTCCTTGAAACCGTAAAAGTCAAATTCTTTTCCGCAGGAATCGTGATCTTTTGCCGGACGATAAAGTCAGAGAGCGGAGTTGCAGTTTTTTCGACATGGACCGGAATTCCCCAAATCCGGAGTTCCCGGCAGGATAAAAATGACGGATATTCAAAATACCAGGCTCTCTCCACACGCAAGGTTGAAAGCAGAAGGATCACCACCGCCGCAACAATCAGCGATATCACATTCTTTTGTGAGATTTTCAGATATTTTTTCAACTTTCAACTCCTGCAGTAAATATAGCATTTCCGGCAAATATCTGCAACTCCCTTTCCTTATTTTTTTTCATAACCCATCCTCCACTTATTTCCCAGCCGCTGCGACCTTATCAGGGATAGTTATTGTAATATTCCGGTACTTGTAATTGGACGGAGCAATCAACTGACGCCCGGGCAGTGAATACTCTTTGATTTCTGCCGGGCGGTAATCGGAGCGAAAAATCTCTTTTTTTACCGTCACATTGTCCTGAATATATTTCATCGGCTTTTGGCAGAACAGATCAACAGGCAGAGTTTGATTTTCCGGAAGTTTTCCGTGTTCAAGGCGGTACAACTCCTGATCAATGAAAAATCTGATCGCTTCCTGTTCCAGAATATTCTGCAAATTACGGTTTCCGGATGAGTGAACTGCCGGAATCATACTGTAGGCAAAATAATTGAACACAGAAGAAATTTTTATGTCCGGAACATCGTGAAGTTTGCTTACCTTGCTGTAAACACGCAAAAAATTCAACCGGTTGCACTCGTAAACCAGCCAGCCTTGCGGAAAAATATTAAAAAAGTTTTTAAGTGGAACCACTGCCTGACCGTCTCCGGTCGTTCCGGTGTTGACAAATCCGGTAATAAAATCAAAGCCGCCAAGTGTTTCACTCCAAATGGCATTACGTTCCAGAGAAGCCATGTTTTCCCGGATAACACAACTGCGCTGTTTCACATAAAGCAAATCATCTCCGGTCAGTATCTGTGCAGCAAGGACATTTTCGATCGCCCGGATTTTGGTGATATCAACCGCATTTTTGCGAAGCATTCCGATAAGAAACGGTACTTTACTCAAATAATCGCTCAAATTATCCAACCGTTTCAACGCCGCAACCACGGCTTCCCGGTCGCCCCGCTCCAACGCGAAACGGATATTCCATACCTGCAGATCAGCTAATCTCCCTATGATCAGAAAATCCGGCAAAAGAGTTCCGGAGAGTTCATATTTTTTAATCTTCCACGGATACGCCGGGAGTTCTTCCGAAATCATCCGGTCGAATTTGGCATATTGAGGCGACGAAAAAAACTTTTTCCGCCACGCGGCAAGTTCGGTTGGCGAAAATTCGGCAAATGGCTGCTCAAGTTCCCGGGTATTGAGTTCAGGATCGTTACAAAAGTCGATCTCCTGCCAGAATTTTTCATCGACTTTCCGGTTGCCAAACACAAATTTCTGAAACGCTTCAATGGTCAGCGGGCGACCGAAATTTTTGCCAACTTGGGCAATTTCCGTCCGGACACGATTCCGGACAAACAGCGCCGATGCGCGCAATCCAAAGTAAACGGCAATCACCAGCACAACCAGAATTTTCACCGGAATCGTAAAGTTTTCCCGGAAGGAATAACCGCCGATCACACTGAAAACCTTGCCGCTTGCCAACACGCTTGCGGCAAGCAGCAGCACCGATGCCACGCACCAATAGGGCAAACTCCACGCCCCGGTTTTGAGATATTCCAAAAAGCAGCCGTCGTGGTAATAATTTTTGGTCACCAGGTCAACGATATATGTTACACTTGCCGCCGTTCCGCCCCAGAGCAGAATCATCACGGCGAACCACTTCCAGAATATCGAAGTGCATTTTTCCCGGCGCAAACTGCACCAGAACGAAATTTGCTTTACCAGACAGTGTATTACCAACAGCAAAAGCAGTAAAACAAGATACAACTGCCACGGGTAATCGGAGATGTGGATATTATCGATCCCGAAACGGAATACCCCGAGACAAAAAGAGCCAAAAACAAAAATACCGTGACTGAGAAAAAAGAGCGTTCCCAGCAGCCACGCGCCCAGAAAAAATAAGACCAGACTTTCAAAAGCGCTCTTGCCGGGAGTATTGAGACGGAAAACTTTTTGCAGAAACTTTTTCATTTTCACCGTGCCCCCCGAAATCATTCTGCACTTAATATATCATCCTCCGCAAATATTTGCAAATCGTACTGTTATCGAAAAAGAAGAGGCTCATTGACAAATCACATCATTGGTGATATATTCAATAATGTTGCAAATCTTCATTATTCACGGAAAACAATCATGAATTACATCGAAAAACAATTAAAAAGCAGAAATATTCTATTCGTTTTTCTGACAGTTATTATGCTGGGGCTGGCAGTTATGCTTTCTGTACTCCGTTACCAAGAAGAACTCAAATGGAAAGAAGTTCAATCGTGGCAGAAACTTCCGGCAACCGTCGTCAGCCATCAGGAAAAAACCTCCCGGAACGGCAAAAACAACTACACCTACAGCGAAATCACCTACCGCTGTCAGGTCGGCAACCGCACCTATTTCGGTCATGACTGCGGCGTTGGCGGCAGAACTCTCCTGCCGAAAAAATTCCACAAAAGCGGCGCAAAAGTCGAATGCTATTTCAATCCCCGAACCAAAGCAACCCGCCTCGCCTATTATAATGATGATCTTCTGACCTTTATTATTATCATCATCATATTTTTCGGCGGCTTCGCCTCTGTCGCATCGTCGATCTGGAAAAACAGAAATTTTGATACGAAAACCGTCCCTCCTGAATTCGCCGCCCGCTTGTCCCCGGTTCCGGAATTGTCCGGACGCTTCAGCATCCGAAAAAGTATTGCTTACCTGGAATGGGACGGACAATCCGCCTGCCCGGGAATAATCCTGCTCCCCAGAAAGGACAAAGCAAATATATTCCGCTCCCTGTTTTTTCTGGCAATCACTCTGTTTCTGCTGATTATCGGACTCTTTCCCAAACCTCAAGCAATAATGCTCTTCTATGCCGGAGTAAACTTTGTTTTTTTCATCTGCTGTTTCAAAAAGCGCCCCATGCTGATCCTGGACCCAATTAAAAAAATCTTTTACCAGACCGGAAAAGCAGACAAAATTCCATCTGCTAAAAAGCAGGTGCCGTTTTCCGCTGTGCAGGCGGTATATCTGATCTGGCTGGTCAAGTCAAACTGCATGGGATTACTGCTGCAAACCCAAAAAGGAAACATTATCTTATACCGACACGATTCTCAACAACTGATGCGCGATGCCGTAAAACTGGTAAATCTCATCGATCCCGCGCTGCCGATGTACGACCTCCTGCACCGGGAATTCGACCCCAAATACCGCCAGGGCTATTGCCTGCTGTAACTTACGGGGTATGGATATTGGGGGAAGGGAAAAACTTTTTTTCTCGGGAAAAAAAGTTTTTCCCTTCCCCCAAACCCCCATCCTTTTTCAAAAAAAGCGGGGTATTGCCGCTCCGCTGTCGCGGCAAGACTATAAATTTATCATATCATTACTCACGAAGTGAGCGCTTCATGTTTGCCGCAGGCAAACGCTTCACATTGCAAGCAATGCTTCACGCAGGATTTATCCTGCTCTTCACGTTGGTTTGCATGCGCAAACCAACACAATAGCGGGGTATTGCCGCTCCGCTGTCGCGGCATAACTTACTCCTGTGGGAACACAGTTATTGAAAAAAATATTATCTCCGCACTTTCTTCCGGAGTTAAAAATACGCTGTGCTTATTGAAAAAGATAAAAAGTTGAATTATATTAAAGTACCATTAACTGAAACTTTGAGGTGAAATCATGTATTCATTAAAAAAATCTTTGTCTCTGCTGTTGATCTTCGGTATGTTTATCGTGCTTAAAGCCGCCGATAAATATGATTTCAAACTTTCGCTTGACAAAAAAAATGGAATCTATACCAAAGGTGACAAAATCAAACTTTCGCTCAAGTATCTGCTCAACAGAAAGGCCTACAACGGTCCGGTCAGCATCACCGTACGCACCGCAGACTGGAAAACCGATACCAAAGTGTTTGATGCCCCCCCTGCTGAATTTATCTACAGCACCGATAAATCTCCGGAAACAGTAAATTTTATCGTTACTCCGCTCAATGCCGATAAAAAACCCGTTCTCATCGGCAAAGGCAAAAGAGTCAGACCGCGTACCTTTATGATCGGAGCGGCGATCGATCCGCAGGAATTCAAAACCGGCTCTGCTGAACCGGCCGACTTCAAACAGTTCTGGGATAACGCCAAAGCTGAACTTGCCAAAGTTCCCGTCAAAGAACTGGAACGCAAAGAACTTCCCGTCAGTAATGCCAAAGTCGGCAAAGTGCCCAGTTATTTTGCTTTTATCATCGCTGCAAAAATGCCTTTCCCCAAAGTGCTTGAAGGAAAGTTCAAAGCATGGGATGTCAAAGTCGCCTGTGTCGGCGTGCCGGTCTCCGGAGTTCTCACCATCCCGACCAATGCCAAACCCAAAAGCCTTCCCGCGATCGTTTCTTTCAACGGCGCTCCCGGCAAATCAGCCAAAGCCGCTTTCGCGGACAACGTTATCCGCTTCGATGTCAACCCGCACGGTTTTGAAAACGGTCAGCCTGACGCATTTTACAAAAACATCCACGCCACCAAACTCAAAGCCTATATGTTCCGCGGCACCAACAACCGTGACAAATGCTATTTCCTCGGAATGTATCTCCGCGCCCAACGCGCGCTGGATTATGTGAAATCCCTGCCGGAATATGATGGAAAAACCCTCATCGTCGTCGGCAACAGTCAGGGCGGCGGTCAGACTCTCGCCGCCGCCGGATTGGACAGCGATGTCAAATTGATCT
The DNA here is from genome assembly GCA_015061805.1 of Lentisphaerota bacterium. Classification (GTDB taxonomy): domain Bacteria; phylum Verrucomicrobiota; class Lentisphaeria; order Victivallales; family Victivallaceae; genus UBA1784. Next base: position 164,705 of record SUVV01000004.1, read on the forward strand.
ATGCTTCTGTTGCGGCAATGTGCGACCATGGCGGCGGTCTTGTTAATCGCCGTCCCGGCTGGCCCCGGCTGCTCCGCGCTAAAAACGGCAAGGCGGTTGTCCCGGCGGTCGGCAAAACTGCGCCCTACTTTGATGCGGCGATCTTCGCTAAATACGTCAAAGCAGAAGCCTATCTCACGGTGGGACTGGTCGATGAAGTCTGTGCTCCGGCATCTGTTTTCTGTGCATACAACAACATCCCGGGCAAAAAGCATCTGGCGATTCTCCCCTATCACGGCCACAGCCGCACCTATTCCCTTGAGTTCAACAAGCGCCTTCTGGAAGTCATTGAGGCTGCCGCGAAGAAATAATCATCTCTGAACTCTGCAGCAGTTTCGGCAAAAATCCAAGGGAGCTGCTGCAAAATGGCTTTGCGGGGAAGACCACTTTTTGAAAAAGGTTTTCTTCCCCGCGCCCCATCTGACAAAAACGTTCAGCTCTGACAATAGAAAAAGGCTGTTGCTCACCCTTTTTAAGGTTTTGATGTGACCCCAAAAATTTGGACGGGTTAAATTATGTGGAATGGGTTCGGTATTTTACCGGGCTCATTCCTTTTAATGTTAAAGATACTCTTTCGTTATTGAAATAGCAAATGTATTCTTCAA
>SUVV01000020.1 GCA_015061805.1 Lentisphaerota bacterium
GAAAAACCTTTTTTCTCGTGAAAAAAGGTTTTTCCCCTCCCCACACCCCACCCCTTTTCGAAAAAAGCGAAGTATGTTTTGCTCACGTTGTTCGCAAAACGGGAAATATAAACTTATCATATCCTTACTCACGAAGTGAGCGCTTCACGTTTGCAGCAGGCAAATACTTCACATTGCGAAGCAATGCTTCACGCAGGATTTATCCTGCTCTTCACGTTGGTTTGCAACGCAAAACAACACAATCATATCCTTACTCACGAAGTGAGTGCTTCATGTTTGCCACAGGCAAACGCTTCACATTGCAAAGCAATGCTTCATGCAGGATTTATCCTGCGCTTCACGTTGGTTTGCTGTGCAAACTAACACACCCCACCCCTTTTCGAAAAAAGCGAAGTATGTTTTGCTCACGTTGTTCGCAAAACGGGAAATATAAACTTATCATATCCTTACTCACGAAGTGAGTGCTTCATGTTTGCCGCAGGCAAACGCTTCACATTGCAAAGCAATGCTTCATGCAGGATTTATCCTGCGCTTCACGTTGGTTTGCAACGCAAAACAACACAATCATGTCCTTACTCACGAAGTGAGTGCTTCATGTTTGCCACAGGCAAACGCTTCACATTGCAAAGCAATGCTTCATGCAGGATTTATCCTGCGCTTCACGTTGGTTTGCTGTGCAAACTAACACGCCCCACCCCTTTTCGAAAAAAGCGGGGTACGTTGCCGCTCCGTTGTCGCGCCATAGCCTTGGGCGACGGCGGACTGTCGCGGCGTGACTTACTTCAATGCTAACGTAGTTATTGAAAAATATTATCTCCCCGAAATGGGAACAGAGCGAAAGAAATAAATTTTCCCTCCGTTAAAAGGGCTGTTGCTTTCCTTTTTTGAGGTTTTGCAACAGCCCTATGTTTTTCTGCAGACAAAGTTTATCCCCGGAATCATTCAAAAAAAGGTTGAAAAAAACGCTCTCTTATAGTATTTTATACAAATGACATTCCCGGGGGGTGAATTTTATGAAATTGATCAATCGTTTTCTGACTGCTCTGGCACTGTTGTGCGCTGCCGGATGCACCAATGCAAAAAATCAAACGGTCGAACTTCCGGACAATGCAGTTTTGCTCGATGTCCGAAGCGTTGAAGAGTTTCAAAGCGGTCATCTGCCCGGAGCGGTCAATCTGCCGCTGCCGGAAATATCTGCCAAAGCCGCTGACCGCTTTCCCGACCGCAATGTGCCGCTCTATCTCTACTGCCGGAGCGGACGCCGTTCGGAAAATGCCCGCCGGATCCTGCAAGATGCCGGATATTCCAACGTCCACAATCTCGGCGGTTTTGAAGAAGCCGGCCGCAAATTGAACATGAAAGCCGATATCCAACCATGAAAATCCTGAATATTTTTCTGACAGCATTGATGCTGTTGTGCGCCGCCGGATGCAAAAAACCGGCGAAACCGAAATTGACCATGGTCACCAATGCGACCTTTCCGCCGTATGAATTCGTGTCGGGACGCGGGATCGACGGCATCGACCCGGCGATCATCCGGACGATCGCCGACCGGCTCGGCTATGAATTGGATATTCAGGATATGAGTTTCGATGCAGTCATCACTGCCGTCCAATCCGGCAAGGCGGATATCGCCGCCAGCGGGATCACCGTCACCGAAGAACGCAAAAAACAGGTCAACTTCACCATCCCCTACGTCGTTGCGGAACAGCTGATCATCGTTTCCAAAAAATCTTTTGTCCGGGATCTGGACGACCTCAAAAAGGCGCGGATCGGTGTTCAGCACGGAACCACCGGCGACCTTTACACTTCCCGGAATATCAAAGAGCCGGAACGCTTCGCCAATGCTCCGGTCGCCGTTGCCGCATTGCTCGCCGGCAAGATCGATGCGGTCGTGGTCGATGCGGAACCGGCGCAGGTTTTCGTAAGTCAGCGCCAGGAGTTGATTCTGCTTCCCAAGCCGCTCACCTATGAAGAGTACGCCTTTGCCATCAGCAAGAAAAATCCCGGCCTGCTGAAACAGTTCAATGAGGAACTGGTCAAGATGAAAGAGTCCGGAGAACTGGAACAGATAATCAAATCCTACAAAGAAAAAATCACCGCTGAAAACGAAGATGAAATCGAAAAAGAGGCACGTTCATTGTGGCTCGGTATCAAAGATGAACTGCACATCAACTTTGTGAAAGACGGCCGATGGCTCTATTTGTGGCGGGGATTGCTGATCACATTGCAGATAACCTTTTTTGCAACCTTGATGGGTATCGTCATCGGTTACGCCGTGGCGATCATCCGCAGTACTTCCGATCAGACCGGCAAAATGAAGTTCGCAAACGTCCTCTGCAAAGTCTACCTGACCGTCATCCGTGGCACCCCGGCGGTGGTACAGCTGCTCATCATCTACTTTGTCATCTTCGGTTCGCTGGATGTGAATAAAGTGGTGGTAGCGATCATCGCATTCGGGATAAATTCCGGAGCGTATGTCGCTGAAATCATCCGCGGCGGCATCATGGCGATCGACAAGGGACAGATGGAAGCGGCAAGAAGTCTGGGGCTTTCCTACGGACAGGGCATGCGGGAAGTGATTCTGCCGCAGGCGTTCAAAAATGTGCTTCCCGCGCTTGGCAACGAATTCATCGTGCTGCTCAAAGAGACCAGTATTTCCGGTTACATCGCCTTGCAGGATCTGACCAAGGGCGGCGATATCATCCGCAGTCAGACCTACGATGCGTTTTTCCCGTTGATCGCCGTAGCGCTCATCTATCTGGTATTGGTGGTCATGCTTACTGAATTACTCGGCTTTCTGGAAAAAAGGTTGAAGAAAAATGAATGATGTGATTTTTGAAGTCCGGGATCTGATCAAGGATTTCCCGGAATTGCGGGCGCTGAATAAGGTCAGCACCACCATAAAAAAAGGTGAAGTGGTCTTTGTTGTGGGGCCTTCCGGAAGCGGCAAAAGCACCTTTCTGCGCTGTTTGAATCTGCTGGAAACTCCGAGCGGTGGCGAGATTTTTTTCAAAGGCGGAAAGATCACCGCCAAACATTACGACATCAACAAGTTCCGGCAAAAGGTGTGCATGGTCTTTCAGCACTTCAATTTGTTCAGCAACCTGACCATCCACAAGAATATCACTCTGGCTCCGATCAAAACTCACCGTGCCAACCCGAAAGAAGCAGGAAAAACCGCCGACCGTCTGCTCAAGCGGATCGGATTGTTTGAAAAACGCAACGTCTATCCCAGTCAACTTTCCGGAGGACAGAAACAGCGCATTGCCATCATCCGGGCGCTGGCGATGAATCCGGATGTGCTGCTCTTTGACGAACCGACCAGCGCGCTCGACCCGGAGATGGTAGGTGAAGTTCAGGCGTTGATGCGGGAACTTGCCAACGAAGGGATGACGATGGTGGTGGTAACTCACGACATCGGCTTTGCTTCTGAAGTTGCCGACCGGGTGATTTTCATGGATCACGGCGAGATCGTCGTTTCCGGAACTCAGGAAGAGGTGATCAAAAATTCCGACAACCCCCGGGTAAAAGAATTCTTCTCCAAAGTCCTGTAAACTCTTTGAAACACTCCCGGGCAATGATCGTATCTGAAAAAGACTCCACTTGGAGAAAAGTTAAATGGTACTTGATATGCCTGACCGGGAGTATCGCAGTTCTTTTTCTGGTGGGGACGGCTTTGCCATTTCTCATTATGATATATTGCAACAGGATTATTGGCGGAATCCTGTTTCTGCCCGGTTTCCGGTTGGCAACAAAACTTTGCTTTATGCTTGAAAATTATATTGGTATTGGCTGCTCTCTGCAAAATCCGAACCGACATAACCTTGTCAGGGTGTTTCCAGAAGTATGGTCTATGCCGAGAATGCGCTCAAAAGAAACGAAAAAGAGCCAATTTCAAAAGTATTGGCTCATCTATATAAAATAACGCAATCAGGGGGATTTTTTCAAATCATTTCTCCTGGAAAGATGCTGTTCAACCGGCGATTTCAATAAGAGCGCAGGCGGAGTTGGCAAAGAAGGAAAATTTTATCCTGCTGCCGTCAAACTCCACATCTTCCATCTCGGAAAGATAATGGTCGTTATCCAGAAGTAATACCCGGCATTTTTCCTGCTGTACCGGCACATCGCATTGCACGACCAATTCCAGCGGTCTGGTCTGGAATGCCGAAATCAGCATCGCCTTTTTGCCGGAGTCATCTTCTCCGGCAAGTACCGTTACCTCTTTCATTGAACTGGATGCCTCCAGCCGCGCCGGATAGCGCACGATCTCTCCGAACGCTTTCAGTCCATACCAGGAGGGGGTCTTGATGTTAGTACTGGTAGCATAGCATCCCCAGGCTGTGTTGATGCAAGTGTAGTATGCTCCGTAATCCAGCGGTGTATCCTGCCACAAAGCCATAACTGTGGTCAGAAATGCGGCACTGTCCAGACCTTTCATATCACTGTTGTACATGTGATCTTTATAGACCGGGTCATTACGCAGCCGCGCCCATTCACCGGGGAAATAGTGCCATTCGTTGAGATGTATTTCCGCATCGGTGTAACCGTTTTCGTCGAGAAGTTTTCTGACCAGAGCCGGAGTTTCCTGTATCCAGCCGTAGGGATCTGCGGCATAACAGTGATAGCTGTAAAAGTCTATCGGAGCATGATTGGCGGCACAATACTTGACAAATTCAACATTGATCTCATTGAATTTCGTGTGCGCCGGCCCGCCGAATTTGAGATGCGGGAACCGTTTTTTCAGTTCTTTGGCAACTTTGACATAAAATTCATTGAACTGCTCCAGCGTTCCGCGCCACATTTTGAACTCTTTGGCATCCGGTTCGTTCCAAATCTCCCAGTATTCGATATTGAAATTGAAACCGTCCCACAAACCTTCCGTGTAGTGGCGGATGATATTGGAACAGATATTTATCCATTTATCCACATCAGCAGGCGGATCGACCTTGTATTTTCTTACTGAATGGTCGATGGATTCTCCGAGCCGGTAATAGATCGGCGTATTGGAATCTTTAATGCAGTTGCAAATATAGTCATCGGTGTAACTGAAGTCATAGTTGCGACGGTCATTTTCGTCAAGATGTGGCAGCGGAAAGATGTGGCTGATATCCACCAGACGGCAGCCGGGGTTGGAAAGCGGCGAATCGTGAAGCCGGGCAAAGGCAAGATTGAGCTGTTCAAAACTTTTCTTTATATCGGTGCTGGCATTGGCATTGGTGATGCATGGCGCCAGATTGCCGCCATTTAGTTTGCGGATAGTGGTTCCGGTTCTTTTGGTGGTGTTCCATAAAATATCGACTTGCGGCATAGGTCAATTCCCCCTTGATTTAAGATTTATTGAGGTAATTTCAAAAGATTTTAATTAAAATAGTTGAAAAAGTTGGACAAAGAGTACATTTTATGCCCGGACTGGCAACCGGAGGTAAAAATGAACCGATTCTCCGATATATACTATACAACCGAAAGTTATCTTTTTCTAATGGTGGAAGAAGAAATTGGTGAAATAACTGGAAAAATGAAGGAATTTTTGCGGATATTGGAAGTTGTCCGCCCGTCCGGGTTCCTGACGGACGCATTGCGTTGGTGTGGCTTGGGACGCCCGGTGAAAGATCGGGAAAAGATTTTTCGTGCGTTTCCGGTAAAATCAGCTTACGATTTTCCGACCACGAAGTTGCTGATTGAAAATTTGAAAACAATCCGGGTTTACGCAGACTTTGCGGATGGGAATACAGCGAAATAGTGCCTTCCGAAGCAACTTTTTCCAGAGCGTTTTTTGAATTTGCAACGGAACAAATACTTGAAGAAGTTCACCGCTGCATCATCAAAGAAAACTATGGGGATGGAGATGTGCCGTTGGCAGCGGTTCTGAGTGAAAAAAAGAAGAGGCAGCGGAACCGGCGAGGGTGGAACCGATTCCATAAGCTGCCTCTTGAATCAATGATTACGGATCATTCCTGCGAAGAATCTTCCGCATTATTTCTTTGCTTCCGCTCAGCCCGGGGGCTCCGGATGCGCCGGGAACGGTCGGGAAACTCTTTACTCTGTCTCTTTTTGCGGAGTTTGGCGAAAAATTCACGGCGTTCCTCCGGGGACATATTGCGGATTTTTTCGCGCATTTCCGGCGACATCTTTTGGAAGAATCCACCTTTTTTGCCTTTGAAATCTTTGCGGTCGCGACGGGATTCTTCGCCATCGTCTTCTGATTCATCACTGGCAACGATACGATGACAGTAACAATAGACCGGTTCTTCTTCGTCATCGCAGAAATATTCGACCGCAATTATGGAAAAGTGGTAAGCCAGGACGGTGATTACGGCAGTAAGGAAAGAGATCGCAATAATCCGTTTGTCCATGGGTTCAGAAATACATCTGAAACTGCGGGGAGCCGTTTTTGCAGCGGCGCTATTACCAACAGTTTCAACGACTTCCGGCGTGCTGTTTTTTTCTTCCATTGTAAACTCTCCTGTTTTCGTTTTTTATTCCCTTTGTGGGTGTTCAATCTTTTAACGGAGAGAATGACCGATTTATTTTTGAAAAATAAAAATTTATTAATATATCAACAATAAGACAAAATGAGGCTGTCACAATTTCTGCGACAGCCTCACAAACTATTCCGGCAAACCGATGCCGCCGTTTTACTTGGAAAACACGATCGTCCTGGAACCGGAGATGATCACGCGGTGTTCGAGGTGGGCGCGAACCGCACGGGTAAGTACGCGGCGTTCGATATCCCTGCCCCGCTGTTTGAGATCAGCAGGGGTGCTTTCGTGGGTGATGGGTTCGACATCCTGTTCAATGATGGGTCCTTCGTCCAGATCTTTTGTAGCATAATGGGCGGTGGCGCCGATCATTTTCACGCCGCGTTCCCAGGCTCGGCGGTAGGGATCGCCGCCCATGAATGCCGGGAGGAAAGCGTGGTGGATGTTGATGATCTTTGAGGGATATCTGGCGATGAAGTCATCGGACAAAATCCGCATATAGCGGGCGAGTACGACGAGATCGACATGATGTTTGGCAAGCAGTTCGAGGATCTGCTGTTCCTGCTGGCGTTCGCCGCCTTTTTCGACCGGGCAGCAGTAGTAAGGAACGCGGAACTTGGCGGCTACCTCTTCCAGATCGGGATGATTGCTGATTGCCAGCACGACCCTGCCGCCGCCGAGAGTATTTTCCTCGGAATTCACCAGCATATCGTAGAAGCAGTGGCTGGTTTTGGAAACCAGCACCGCAACGTTACGGATATCGCCGATGTAGTGGATGGAATAGTTGAGTTGATATTCGGCGGCAAACGCGCTGAATTCAGCCTCAAGCGCCGTCCGGGTGATATCGGACGGCAAATCGACCAGAATACGGGTAAAGTATTCATTAGCCAAGACATCGGTGTACTGACGGCACTCAATGATATTGAGGTCGCGGGAGTAGAAGAAACCGGAAATTGCAGCGAGCAGACCTTTGCGGTCGACGGTACGGATGAGAAAAACGACTTGACGCATTGGATTATACTTTCGCTTATTCTTCTTTTTCCGGAGCCTGGAAACCGGCTTCATCCATGAGAAGCTGTTTCAGTTTGGTGAGCGCCTGATTCTGGATCTGGCGGACACGTTCGCGGGTACGGCCGATCTGCTGACTGACCTCTTCCAGAGTGAGGGTACGGCCGCCGCGCAGACCGAAGCGCATTTCGAGAATTTTGCGTTCGCGGTCTTCGAGTTTGTCGAGCAGATCCATCAGACGGAAAACCGATTCGATATCGCCGATGATCTGATCGGGAGTCATGGCGTGACGGTCGGGGATGATATCCTGAAATTCGCCTTCTTCGCCCTGCTGGATTGGATCGTGCAGAGAGATCGTCCGCAGATCAGCGAGGCGCAGACCGGAAACAGTACGTTCGCTGAAATCCAGATGTTCGGCGATTTCGGCATCGGAGGGATCGCGGCCGAGTTCTTCGGCAAGTTTCATCCGGACAGTTTTGATCTTATTGATCTTTCCGGCGCTCTGCACCGGGATTCGGATGGTACGGCTCTGGTTGGCGAGCGCCCGGCGCATGGACTGCTTGATCCACCACGCGGCATAACTGGAAAACTTCGCACCTTTGGCGGGGTCGAATTTTTCCACAGCGCGCATCAGACCGATATTACCTTCGCTGATGAGGTCAAGCAGCGGCAGTCCCAATCCCTTGAAGTCGTGAGCAATCTTGACGACCAGACGCAAGTTGGCTTTGATCAAGGTGGTACGGGCGGCCTCGTGGCGGGCGGGATCGGTACTGTGGATGGCTTCAGAAAGTTCCTGTTCCTCTTTTTTATTGACCAGCGGGATCTGGGCTATTTCGCCCATGTAAACTTTCATGGTATCGTTTTTGCTGCCGATGAGGACTTTGGATTCGAGGGCATTTTTGCGGGCGATATCCTTTTCCTGCTTGGTGCGGAGTCTGCTGGAACTGCCGGAAGAAACGGAAGCGCGTTCCAACGCGGCGCGTTCAGCGTTGCGGCGGTCTTCCTCTGCGGCGGCGGCGTAAGCGGCGGCATCATCATCTTCGCTGAAATCTTCATCAAAGGGGATCAGCGGAGCCGGAGGCGCGGCATTTTCCTCTTTGGGGCGGATGGGAGCGAACTTGGTCGGAGCCGCAGAAACTTTGCGGATGACCGGCTTGCGTTTCGGAGCGGCAGATTCCCCGATATTACTGTTTTCAGCGATGTTTTCTTTTTCGTCGTTCATAACAAACCCCTTTATTATCCTTATAAACACTTAATGTTTTTTCAAAAAAAATCTCTTTCCCCTCTTCAAAAGCGGCGATTGAAATGTTATAGTATATGATTGACAGAATGGAAGATCGTCCCACACTGCCCATTCGAAGTAACAGTATAAACGATTTTTAAGAAAACTCAATACCGGAAAATGAAAATTTGGCAGAAAAACTTAAAAAATTTTTTGGATATCCCGGATTCTTACGGGAAATCCTGCTTTTCTGCCGCCCCGGAAGCCCTGCCTTTACTTCTGTTACGCCAGTTGAAACACAGCAAACGCCCGCTGGCAGTCACTTTTCCGGATGCCAAAGTGATGGAAAAGTGCATCACTGTACTCGAAGAATTTCTGAAAAAATCTGATGATAACAGCAAGCGTATCATTTCCATCCCGGAGTGCGGCAGAGGCAAATTGCTCTTCCCCGGCGGCGAAGCACGCCGGGCGCGGGCACTGAACCGGATCCTCAATGAAAAATTCGATCTTATCTGCGGAAGCGTCCACGCCATGCTGGGTCCGGCACCATCACCGGAGGTCAGCAAACTTGCCGAACTGGAACTGCACTGCGGCATGAAAATATCCATCAAAGATTTGTTGGAAACACTGGTAAAACAGGATTACGATGATGAAGTTACGGTGAGTATTCCCGGTGAATTCTCCCATCGCGGCGGCATCGTTGACATTTTCAGTCCTGCCCATGATGAGCCGTGCCGCATTGAATTTTTCGGTGATGAGATCGAATCCATGCGTTTTTTCTCGCCCGAAACGCAACGTTCTACCGGCAAAGCGGAGTTCTGCCGGGTGATCAACCGCGCCGGGATCACTGCCGGCGGTGCCGCCGAATCCGATCTTTTTGAATATCTTGAACGCGCCGGAGAGTTTGACATTCTCGACATCTATCCGGACGACGGAATGGAATTACTGGAGAAATACAGCGTCCCCGGCGCGGTCGACCGGTGGAAAACTTTGCAGGAAAAACATTTCAGAACCGTTTTCTACGAATCTCCCGTCTATCCGGACAACATCACAGCCTTTCCTGCCGATATCCAGCCGATTTCACCGGACAGCGGCGAAACACGTTTGAGTTCCGGTATCACCCGGAAAGAAAAAAATCTGCAACTGGAACTGCTCCGCGACCGGCTGGCAAATTTCTCCGGTGACATCGCCATATTCGCCTCCTCGCCGGAGGACATTCCGCTTCTGGAAAACTGGTGCTCGGCAAACCGCCTCGCTCCTTCTGGAACTGAATTCGACACCCTGCCGCTCCCACGCGGATTTACTATAACCGCTCCGCCGGTGATCTTCATAACTGAAAACGAACTGATCAACTGCGGATTTGTCCGCGAAAGCGGCGGCAATGATGATTCCGCAGGACAGGAAGAAGACAACAGTGCAAGCCATGATGAATCCGGCGATCCCGGAGCATTGGAATTCTCTTTCGGAGATTTTGATGAGGGCGATTACGTTGTGCATATCGACTTCGGCATTGCTATCTGCCGGGGAATAAAAAAATTCGAAAGTGACGGCATTTTCCGGGAGGTGCTGGTGCTGGAATTCAAAGGCGGACAACTGGTTCAAATACCGATCAATCAAGCCGGCAAAGTCAGCCGCTACTTCGGCGCCGCAGGAAAAGTCAAACTCCACGCGATAGGAACCTCAAAATGGGATGCTGAAAAGTTGAGCGTCCGTTCCGGAGTCCGCAGTTATGCCGCTGAAATGTTGAGATTCCAAGCCGTCCGGCAGTCCGTTCCCGGCATCGTGCAAAGTGCACCGGCAGCAGATTTCCGGGCATTTCTGCGCCAGTTCCCTTTCCGGGACACCCGGTGCCAGATCCGTTCCACCCGGGAAATCACCGCCGATATGCGCCGGGCGAAACCGATGGATCGTCTGCTTTGCGGCGATGTCGGATTCGGCAAAACGGAAATCGCCATGCGGGCAGCTTTTCAGGCGGTAAGTTCGGGGTATCAGGTTGCGGTGATCGCGCCGACGACGGTACTTGCCCAGCAGCATTTCCGCAGTTTCTTTGAACGCTTCCGGGAATACCCCTTTGTCATCGACTGCATCAGCCGCTTCAGAACCGCCGCCGAACAGAACCGGATAAAAGCCAAACTTGCCACCGGCGGTATCGACATCGTAATCGGGACTCACCGGTTGTGCAATGAAAGTTTCAAATTCAAAAACCTCGGACTGGTCATAATCGACGAAGAACAACGCTTCGGCGTGGAACACAAAGAACGGCTCCGCCGCTTCCGGGTCGAAGCCGATGTTTTGAGCATGTCAGCCACCCCGATCCCCCGTACTCTCTATCTGGCAATGGCAGGTGCCAGAGATTTAAGTACTCTGATCACGCCGCCCAAACTCCGGCTGCCGGTAAAAACGGTCATTTCTCCGCAGGAAGAGCCGCTCATCCTCGGCGCCATCCGTTCAGAACTTGCCCGCGGCGGCCAGGTCTACTATCTGCACAACCGGGTCAAAACCATCGACCGGTGCGCGGCAAAACTCCGCGATCTCCTGCCGGGGACCCGGATCGCCGTCGCCCACGGTCAGATGGAGGAAGAGGAGTTGGCGGCCGTCATGGAACAATTCCAGGAGGGCAGTGTCGACCTCCTCATCTGCAGCACTATCATTGAATCCGGCTTGGATGTTCCCAATGCCAACACCATAATCATCGAACGCGCCGACCGGTTCGGACTTGCCGAACTCTACCAGTTGCGTGGCAGAGTCGGACGCTGGAAACAGCAGGCTTACGCCTATATGCTGCTGCCCAAAGATCAGATCATCGGAGCTTCTGCCCGCAAACGGCTGGCGGCGATCCGGCGCTGTTCGACCTTCGGTTCGGGATTTCAGCTTGCATTGCGGGATTTGGAGATCCGGGGCGCCGGAAACATTCTCGGTTCGGAACAATCCGGACACCTCAATCTTATCGGCTTCGACCTCTACTGCCGACTGCTCAAGCAGGAGATCGCCAAAATGCAGAACCGGGAAGAGATCATCATCGAACTCCCGGAGATCGGTCTTGATTTTGTCTGCTTCGCGCTGAATGCCCCCAAAGGCAAACTTGCCGCCTCCCTGCCCGACACCTATATCGGGAACGATCAACTCCGGATCGCCGCTTACCGGCAGTTGGGAGATATCCAGGATTTGGATAAACTCAAAGAATTTGCCGAACAACTTGAGGATATCTTCGGCAAACTGCCGCAGGAAGCCGTCAATCTGCTGGAAGTCGCCCGCTTGAGAATCATTTTGAGCCGGACAAGTTACCGTAAACTCACCGTCGCTGACGGTCTGGTTTCCATCTCCAGTCCCGGCGGCGTGGTCTACCGGCAACGGGGAGTCATGCCCCGCCTTGACCACCGCGACCCGCCGCTGCTGCGCATCCGGCAACTTCAACATCTGGCGGCAAAAATCGCCAAACAGGAAAACGAAAAGTGAATATGGTTCTGGAATATATCGACTTACACACCCACAGCACCGCTTCTGACGGAACCGCGACTCCGGCAGAGGTGTTTCACATCGCCAGGGAACTGCAGCTGGCAGCGGTGGCACTCACCGACCACGATACCCTCGGCGGATTAAATGAATTCATGGATGCTTCCCGGAATCATCCGGAGTGTGAAGCCATCTGCGGCGTGGAACTTGCCTGTTCATTCATGTCCAGAGAGATCCATATCGTCGGGCTGTTCATCGATCCGCACTCCCCGGAACTCAACGCCTTTATCGAAAATGCCCGCATCGAACGGATGCGACGCAACCGCGATCTGCTGGTAAAACTCGACCTGCTCGGCTATAAACTCGACCCGGAAATGCCGGAATTCTCCGGACTGCCGCTGGACGGCATCGGCAGACCGCACTTCGCCGCCGCACTGGTCAACCGCTTCGGATTCACCCATCCCCGGCAGGTATTTGAAAAACTGCTCGGCAAAAACCGTCCGGCTTACATTCCGCGCCGCCTGCCCGACCCGGCTGGAGCAATCGCTGCCATTCACTCCGCAGGCGGGGTGGCAGTCTGGGCGCATCCGGTGCGCCGGGAAGCCAATGAAAGAGCCTATTTGAAGCGGGCCGCAAAGAAACTTGCCGCCCTCGGACTGGATGCCGTCGAAGGATATTACAGCATGTTCGGCGCCGCTGAAACCGCTATGATACACGAAACGGCACTGCCGCTCGGTTTGGCGATTTCAGGCGGCAGTGATTTTCACGGCGCCAACAGCCCGGATGTGGTATTGGGATTCGGCGCCGGAGGATTGAGGGTTCCGGCGGAATTGCTGAATGCGCTCAAAGCGAAGCGGCCCGGAATATCCCCTTTGCCATCGAATCTGCCATGATCTGACGCCAGTTCGCGGAAACGCAACGTTTTTCTTCATCGGGATTGGTGATAAAACCTGCCTCAAATAATATCGCCGGCATTTGAGCATCCCGCAGTACCCGGAAATCAGCGAACTTAACCCCTCTGCCGTAGTTTCCGGAAGCGACCGACTGCGCCTTCTGGATTTCACATGCGACTTGAAACGCCGGAGTGATCCGGGCATCATCTGCCGGATTTTTGCTCAACAGGCAGTAGGTTTCCGCACCGGATGCCGCAACATTTTTGGACGCATTATGGTGAATGGAAATAAACAGATCCGCCTGGAATTTTTTTCCGCGTTCACCCAGCGGCACCGTCGAATCATCATCACGGGTATAAAGAACATTGAAGCCGTATTGCTCCAATGCACCGCCCAATTTCAATGCCAGATCAAGATTGAGGTCTTTTTCTTTTATTTTCTGTGCAACGCTGACCGCGCCGGGGTCTTTGCCGCCGTGTCCGGGATCGATGACAATGGTCCTGATCTTAAGTTTCAACGGTTCAAACAGCACTTTCAAATGCGCCGAACGCTTCGGCAAATGCCAGACACCGTCATTATCCCGCAGAGTCTCATCCGGAAAAATCATCTGAATACCGCCGCTTTCCACCCGGGAACTGTTGTGGATCAATACCGCAGTCGCCTTTTCACCATGCAAAACAAGTTGATTGTCCTTTTCGACGATCTCTCTCAAGGAGATCCGTCCCAAAACTTCGGGATCGACTTTGACCTTTTTGCAGGAAACAGCCGACAACATTATCAACAGAACCAAACTGGCAGACCACAAACGGAAGATCATTTTTTCTCCAACAGCAGAGCAGTTTCGTCACAACGACTGTACTTCGGGCACTTGGAGCAGTCGCTCCATATCTTTTCCGGGAAGATCTCTTTTTCCACCACGGAGAATCCCAGCGAACGGAAAAAACCGACCTGAAGCGTCAACGTGAACAGACGCCAATTTTTCCGTTCCCGGTTCAGCCGGCCGATAATGGAATTCACCATCGTTTTACCGATGCCCATTCCCTGACAGGCAGGGTCGACCACCAGAGAACGGACTTCCAGCAGGTCATGCCCGAAATCACGGGCGGCACAACAGCCGCAAACGGAACCATCTTTTTCTGCAACGATAAAATTTGCCAGGTATCCGGTGATGTCATCTTTACTGCGTTTCAATACAACGCCGCTTGCGGTATACAACTCCAACAGCCGGAATATAGCATCAACATCACCAACCTGTGCGGGACGGACGATTATGGAACCATTCACTTTTCAGTACTCTCCGCCACGACTTCGGGATCGTCGGGTTTGACCGTTTCAAAACAGCCGAATGCACGGAATTTTTCATAACGCTGAGCCTTGAGTTCAGCCGGAGTCATCTTGCACAATTCATCAAGCTGCTTTGCCAATTCTGCCTTGAGGAACTCTGCGGCTTTTTCATGATCGCGGTGAGCGCCGCCGAGCGGTTCGGGGACGATAGCATCGGCGATACCGAGTTCGTAAAGTTTTCCGGCGGTGATCTTCAGTGCTTCAGCCGCCTGCGGAGCATATTTGCGGTCTTTCCACAGAATGGCGGCACAGCCTTCCGGAGTGATGACCGAATAGTAGGCGTTTTCCAGAATAAGTACCTTATTGCCGACACCGAGACCGATTGCTCCGCCGGAACCGCCTTCACCGATAATGGTGACGATCACCGGAACCGTGAGGTTGAACATCTCACGCAGATTGACGGCGATGGCTTCCGCGATATGCCGCTCTTCACTGCCGACGCCCGGATAGGCTCCCGGAGTATCGACAAAGGTCAGCAGCGGGATTTGGGCCTGCTCCGCAAGGCGCATCAGCCGGAGCGCTTTGCGGTAGCCTTCGGGCTGGGGCCAGCCGAAGTTGCGGAAGAGATTGCTTTTCATATCTCTGCCCTTCTGGGTACCGATGACCATCACCGGCATATTGTTGAACTTGGCAGGGCCGCCGATGATCGCCTTGTCATCGCTGTGCCGGCGGTCTCCGGAAAGTTCCAGAAAGTTGGTGCAGATCATATTGATGTAGTCCAGAGTGTAGGGACGGCGGGGATGACGGGACAATTGAACTCTCTGCCACGGAGTGAGTTTTTCATAGATCGAACTCATCATCTCTTTGAGTCGGCCGGAAAGAGCCTGGATTTCGGAAGAAACATCGATATTGTTCAAACTGGACACCGTTTCCAATTCATCGATTTTCTTTTGCAGTTCTGCGATCGGAGCTTCAAAATCGAGGTAAATATCAGCCATAAGAAAAACCTTTCTGTCAATCGACAATTTTCACCGGGCAACCTCCCGGAAGCAAATAGTACAGTATTTCAACATCCCGGTTGTGCATCCGCAAACAGCCGTTGCTCAATGAACGGCCGACCGAGGAATCATCACCTGATCCGTGAATACCGTAGCCTTTATCTTTTTTCGATCCATGCGGATCGATCTGACGAAGTTTCAGAAAATAGTCACCCAGCGGATTTTCCTTATCGCCATAAGCGAAAATCCTGCCGTCCGGGCCGTGCCACTTGGGGTGGCGCAACCGGTGGGTAATGACAAACGTTCCGACCGGAGTCGAATTTTTACGCCCGACGCCGACCGGGAATACTGTAAAAATATTCCACGCATTCTTTTCTTTGCGCCAAACATTCAGCAAGCGCGCCTTGCGGGAAACCGTCACCTGCCACGGGCCGGGGATAACACGCAGTTTTTCACCGATACGGAGGAAATTATTCTTGCGTTTGTTGATGAACTTTATCCCTTCGACTGTCGTATTATTGCGGCGGGAAATCCTGATAAGGTGATCGCGGGCAATTACTTTGTGGATAACTGTCTCTTTTTTCCAATTGCGCGTTTGCCACTTATTGCGAATGGCAGCGGCAAG
Organism: Lentisphaerota bacterium; assembly: GCA_015061805.1. GTDB lineage: Bacteria > Verrucomicrobiota > Lentisphaeria > Victivallales > Victivallaceae > UBA1784. Next base: position 15,966 of record SUVV01000020.1, read on the forward strand.
TTCAGCACCGACGGAATTCCATGCTTCGGAAAATTCTCCGCCCGCAGAGTATTCTTTCATCAGAAATTCCCGGCTCAACGCAGCGATCTCATCTGCAGATTCCATCCCTTTGATACGGGCAATCAACTCATTTGCCCCCGGGGTCTGACCGGAACGGAACTCCGGAGTATCTTCATTCAGCGGCGGATCATCCGGACGGACAACACCCTTACTGCTGCCGCCGCCGCTGCCGGGATTGGCCTGCTGCGGACCGGTCGTTGACGGATTGTCACCGCCGGCAGAATTGCCGCCGGAAACATTTTCCCCGGACTCTCCGGAATCATTACCGCCGCCGGAAAGTTCTCCACGGTTTTCTCTGCTGCTTCCGGAATCATCACCCGGTGTTGCAGGAGCCTTGCCGGAAGAAAGATCTTCTTTGCCGGATTTTTCCGCAACTTTTGCTTTTTCCGGGACAATGAGCATGACCACACCGACCGTCACCGCCGCGACAACGCACAGCACAGCAAAGAACCGCAGGCGTTTACCTCCGGCACTGCTCCGGAAATTCCCGCCGGATGTCCGCTTGAAATCATAGGGTACAGGCATAATTCAAAACTCTTTCAATAATCAAAAAGCAACATTGCGACCAATATAATATAGTACAGAAAGGGAGTTTTTTCAAGTTTGTCATCTGATAAATAATATTGCAAAATCAACTGCACCGTGATTGAATTTACAATAAAAATGTGATATATTCCATGTTGAACAATTTTATCCTTGAAGGAATATTCATATGAGTCTGATTTTAGGTTTGGAAAGCAGTTGCGATGAAACCGCAGCCGCCGTAGTGCAGAACGGCAATACCGTACTGGGCAGTGAAGTCGCCTCCCAGATCGCCCGCCACGCACCACACGGCGGCGTCGTCCCGGAACTCGCCGCAAGAGAACACCTCAAAGCCCTGATCCCGGTCACCGAAAGCGCCCTGCGCAACGCCGGTGTCACCATGCAGGATATCGATGCCATTGCCGTCACCCAGGGGCCCGGGCTGATCCCGGCTCTGCTGGTCGGATTGAACTACGCCAAAGGTCTGGCACAGGCAAATGATCTGCCGCTGATCGGAGTGAACCACTTTCTCGCCCACATCTACGGGGCGTTCCTTGACGGCGGCGCAGAAATGCTCAAATCACCGGCAACCTACCCCATTCTGGCGCTGGTCGTTTCCGGCGGTCACACCTCGCTGCTTTTAGTTGATAAAGACGGTTCGGCCCGGCAATTGGGCTGTACCATCGACGATGCCGCCGGTGAAGCACTGGACAAGGGCGCAAAACTGCTCGGTCTGGGTTATCCCGGCGGTCCCGTCATGCAGAAAACTGCCGAAAACGGCGATGTCAACCGCTTCAACTTCCCCCGGCCGCTCACCGGCGGAGCCGGAAAACCGGTCGCTCCGGAGAACCGTTACAACTTCAGTTTCAGCGGTATCAAAACCGCATTGCTCTACCATGTCCGCAACACTCCGGCAGAAACGGCCGCCGACCCGCAATGGCTGGCAGATACCGCCGCCGGATATCAGAATGCAGTGGTCGATGTCCTCGTCAGAAAAACGCTTCTGGCGGTCAAGGACTTCCCGGTGCGTACTGTGGTGGTCGCAGGCGGAGTAGCCTGCAATGCCGAACTCCGCCGCCAGATGGCGGAACGGCTGCCCAAAGGCATCACCTTGAAACTGGCTCCGCCCAAATATTGCACTGACAACGCGGCGATGGTCGGCGGGATCGCCTACCATGCCTTCAAACGCAACGATTTTTCGGCACTTTCCATCGATTCTTTCGCCCGGCTGCCGAGAATCGTCGAAGTCCCCTTTGTTGAAAAATAAATTAAGGAAGAGGTATTCCATGGCTGAACTTCTGATATTCGACCTCGATGGAACTTTGGTCGATTCCCGGCTCGATCTTATCAATGCCGTCAACTATATGCGGCAAACAATGAACCTTGAACCACTCGACGGAGAACGGGTCGTCCGCATGATCGGCAACGGCATCAACAGTCTCATCCGACGGGCGATCGCTGACGCCGATGTTGATTTTGAAACCGCTTTGCAGCGGATGAAACGCTTTTACTCCGATCACCTGATTGATTCAACCCGGCTCTACCCCGGAGTATCATCCACCCTTGCCGAATTGAAACAGTACGGCATAAAACTCGCCGTGGTCACCAACAAGGCTTCTGATGCGGCCCGCACGATTCTGGCAGGACTCGGAGTCGACGGATATTTCTCTGACATCATCGGCGGCGATGACCAATACCCGCTTAAACCGGCACCGGATGCCCTGCTTGCCCTGCAGAAAAAGTATAATGCTTCAGCTGCCGGATGCTGGATGATCGGCGACCATTACACCGACCTGGAAGCCGGACGTCTTGCCGGATTCCGCCGGATTTTCCTCACCTGCGGCATGGGTGTCACCGGAGAGGAAACTCCGGACTACAGCGTTGACTCTTTCAATGCGATCCCGGATGTCATCCGCGGCTTCTGACACGACATGAAAAAACTGTATTCGGCGGCCCCCGGCTTTGAAACTGCCCGGAAATTCTCCCGGAAACTCCGGGAATCCGGATTCCGCAGTGCGCTGGTCGGCGGCGCCGTCCGCGATCTGCTTCTTGGCAGAACTCCGGCGGACTTTGACCTGGTGACAGAAGCGCTCCCGGAAGATATCTGCCGGATTTTTCCGCAAGCCAAACTTGTGGGAAAAAGTTTCGGTGTGACCATCGTCCGTGACGGCAACGGCAATGATATGGAAATCGCCACCGCCCGGAGCGAACGCTTCTACCTCGACGGCAGACACCCGGAACAAATCTCCTACACCACCGATTTTGCGCTGGATGCCCGGCGGCGGGATTTCACCGTTAACGCCCTGATGTACGATCTCGAACAGGAGACCCTGCTCGATTTCACCGGGGGGCTTGCCGACCTTGAAGCAGGTATTCTCCGGGCCGTTGGTGTCCCGGAAGAGCGTTTCAACGAAGATTATCTGCGACTGCTCCGCGCCGTCCGCTTCGCCGCCAAACTTGATTTCAAACTTGACCCCAAACTGGAAAATGCGCTGAAAAGCCACGCCCATTCAACAACACAACTGTCTTCTGAACGGGTTTTCGCTGAACTGGACATGATGCTTACCGGGAAAAATCCGGCACGGGCAGTCGAATTGCTCGAATCATCCACCATCCTCGAAAAACTTCTTCCGGAAGTTGCAAGATTGCGGAACATCACCCAACCGCCCCAATTCCATCCGGAGGGCGATGTACTTGAACACACGTTGATGATGCTTCGCCACATGACTGTTCCCAACCGTAAATTGGCGTGGAGCGTACTGTTGCACGACGTCGGCAAAGCCGATACCCGTTCGGTCGATCCCGACGGCAGGATCCGCTTTTTCGGGCATGAAAGCGCCGGAGCGCTCATTGCTGAAAACATCTGCCGGAGATTGCGGATGCCCAATGATGATATCGATTGCTGTGTCCACGCAGTTGCCAACCATATGCGTTTTGCTTCGGTGCAGAATATGAAACGCGCCAAACTGCGCCGCCTGATCGGGGAAGAGAATTTTTCCGTTGAACTGGAACTCCACCGCCTCGACTGCCGCTGCAGTAACGGCCTGATGGCAGGATATAATTTTCTGCTTGATCTGCTGCAGGAATTCCGCGACGATACCCCCCTGCCCCCGCCGCTGGTAATGGGGCGCGACCTTATACAAAACAACATCAAGCCGCAACCGAAATTCAAAGTCGTGCTTGATGCAGTTTATGAACGCCAACTGGCAGGAGAATTCACCGACCGGGAATCCGCCCTCCAAGCGGCTCTGGCAATGTTTTAATTATTGCCCTCACCCCTTTTTCAGAAAAGCGGGGTAATTTGCCGCTCCGTTGTCGCGGCAAAGAGATATCACTCCGGATTAACGTCCGAGAGCAGCACTTGATTCATTACTGTTGATCTTGCTGAAGTCAGCCGTTTTTCCCTTTTGCTGTTTCAGCAGCCACTGCACACCGGTACCGCCCAGAATCGCATGACCGGCATGGAAAAGATTGATCCGGACATTGCCGGAAGTACGGCGGACATAGATTTTGTATTTACCGAATTTCTCGGTGACTTCCGCAAAACCTGCCGGAGTTTTTCTGGTCTTGTGAATATTCTTGATCGCCTCGATCTCCGCTTCAGTGAAGCGATCTTCGGGAGCGGCGGCCTTGTTGAATGCCCAAACCGCATGTTCCACCGGAACCACCCGGTCAAAGACACCATGAGAGATGTCCAGCGGATAACTCACGCCTTCCAGATGAGTGACCGGACTGCGGTGGATCGCCTCTTTTTTTGCATTTTCATCGGTCTGGGGACTGCCGATATTTTTTTCAATATGGATGCCGTAACCTCTGGCAGTTCCGGGCTTCGGAGAATAGTATTCATGCCACTTTACGATGTCGGAAATAGGACACCAGGAGGAAACTCCCGCCCAGATGTCCCGGCTCCGGGAACTGGTGAGCAGCGACATGAATCCGCCGCCGGAACCACCGATAAGATAGATGCGGCTGTTATCGATATTGTAGTTTTTCTGCATATATTTCACGGCATCAATGATGTCGGAAACTGCCGCATCACTGCCCATGGACAAACGGTTTCCGGAGGTGTTATTACCCCGGAAATTGGGCGCGATCATGTAAACATCGTGCTTGACAAGATGCCCGGCATAGGAACTGCGGCACTGCTTGTAATTTGCACTCCAGGTATGCAAGGTGACAAAGAGCGGACGGGGTTCTTTTGACTTGGCTTCCAGCACCAGTGCGGGCTGCTGAGTATTGTCATAACTGCACAGATAAGTGATCTCTCTGGTCGGAGCATTCACTTTCTTTTTTGCTTTTTTAGCGGCTTTTTTCTTTGCCGTTTTCGCAGTTTTCACACTTCCGGCAGATTTTACCGGTTCGCTTTTTTCAGCGGCTCCGGCAAACGCGATCAATGCCGCAAACACAATTCCGGCAAGCAGACTCTTTTTCACAGCAATTTCCTCCTGTTGATCAGCGGATACGGTTATCCAGCACCCGCTTGGCTTTACCTTCACTGCGGGTAATGGTGTTGTACGGAACGACGGTAACTTTGATCCGCAGACCGGTCACGGATTCAACGGAAGCGGTGACCATGCGGCGGATCTGTTCGATGATCGCTTCCCCCTGGGCATAGACATTTTCCGCAAGCTCAAGGTCAAGCGCGATATTGTCCATATTGCCGGAGGTGCTGAGTTTGATCATGTAGTTGGCAGTGGTTCCCTCGACCATAAGCAGAGCGGATTCGATCTGGGAGGGGAAGACATTCACGCCGCGGATGATAAACATATCATCACTGCGGGCGGAAATGCGGTCGATCCGGCGCATGGTTCTGCCGCAAGCGCATTTTTCGGTGATGATACGGGTGAGGTCGCGGGTACGGTAGCGGATCATCGGCATCGCGTACTTGCTAAGCGTGGTCAGCACCAGTTCACCGGTTTCGCCGTCGGGCAGGACTTCGCAGGTATCCGGATCGATGATTTCAGGATAGAAATGGTCTTCAAAGATGTGCATACCTTCATGCTGACTGCATTCGATAGCGACGCCGGGGCCGATGATTTCGGAGAGTCCGTAGATGTCAAATGCTTCGATACCGGCGCCTTTTTCCAGACGTTCGCGCATGCCCTGAGTCCAGGGTTCAGCACCGAATACACCGGCACGGATCGGCAGGTCGCGCAGATCGATACCCAATTCTTTGGCCTGTTCGATCAGGTGGAGGAAGTAACTCGGAGTACAGCAGATTGCGTTGACACCGAAGTCACGGATAAGCATGACCTGACGCTTGGTATTGCCGCCGGAGGCAGGAACCACCGTCGCACCCAGCGCTTCGACACCGGCGTGGGCGCCCAGACCACCGGTAAAAAGTCCGTAACCGTAAGAAACCTGAATAACATCATTTTTGGACAATCCGCAGCAGCAGAGCGCGCGGCGCATGACTTCGCTCCAGACCTTGAGGTCTTCCTGCGTGTAGGCGACGACGATCGGTTTGCCGGTGGTTCCGCTGGAAGCATGAAGCCGGACGATCTCGCTCATGGGAACCGCGCACAGACCGAAAGGATAGGTGTCGCGCAAATCGGTCTTGACACAGAACGGCAATCTGGCAATATCTTTAAGAGTTTTGATATCTTCCGGTTTGACGCCGCGTTCATCCATGCGGCTGCGGAACAGCGCCACATTGGCATAAGAATGAGCGACCATTTTCTGTAAACGTGCCAACTGCAGATCACGCAGGAACTCCGTTGACATATAGTCATTGGCACTGAAATTATCGTTAGTTCTCAAATCCATTATATTTCTCCAAGTTTAGAACTTTTATTGCCTGACATCGAAAATTCATCTGCAAAAATAGCAGTTTCATCTATTATACAGTCTCTTTTGAATTAATGCAAGCGCAAAAAGCAATATTTCTGCTAAAAAAATCCTCTTTCCGGTAATTATGGGAGAGGGAAAAATATTTCAGCGGGCCACAGCAATACGGCTTCCGTAACGCACCAGAACCTCCATACCGTTTGCCGAGGCCTCCAGCAGATCATTGTCAAAGCGGATTTTTTCATTATCGAAAACCAGCACGACGGTTGAACCGCCGAACTTGAAATATCCTTTTTCGTCAGCTTTGGCAAAATCCCCCGCACCGATGCTCTGGATGATCGAACCGACACCGAAAGCGGCAACTTCGATCATGCGGAACTCACCGAAAACCGGAGATTCCAATAGTGCGATATGCCGGGTGTTTTCAACAAAAAGATCGGGACGACGGAGCAGTGCCACCGGATTCACCGAGTGATATTTTCCCGGCACGATCTGAACATCATCTGCCATGCGGCAATCACAAGGGAAATGGTAACGGTGATAATCCACCGGAGCCAGACGGATGACCGCAACGGCAAGCGAATCACTCAACGCGGAACTTTTGCACAACTCATTCATCGAACGCTTTGCACCCTTGACCGGGATGGGATCGTCCGGTTTCAATCCGGTGTGGACGATGATCTTGCCGTCCGCAGGCGAAGTCAGTACCTTTTCATCATTATCGACCGGTCTGGCACCGGATTTCAGGCGGCGGGCAAAGAAACTGTTGAAACTCTCATAGTGTTCCATCGGATATTCCGCCTCGTCCGGACAGCACCCCGGGATCGCCGCAAGTTTGGCGATATCCTTGCGCGAAGCCGGAGAATCATAATAGCGCCCCATCAGCGCAGAAACCGCCTTCCCGCCGAAAAGCACCGCCCAGAGTGAACGTCCGAGCAGAGTATTGTAAGCAAAACGCAGCGCCCGGTCCCCCATAACAGTTTCAGTGATGATTTCACCGCTGGCACGGTCAAGATATTTTATTGAATTTTCATCCATGTGATTTCACTCCGGGTCACTTCATTATCAACAACGCTTCTTTACCGGTCATACCGATCTTGACGCCACATTCAGCGGCGCGGGCGGAAACTGCATTGACACGGGCTGAAAGCATATCGTCGTAGCAGCTGACACCGGAAACAGTCGCCATCGCCGAACCGAGTTTATCAGCAACGGCAATATTGAAATATCCACAACCGAGCATTCCGACTTTGCCCTGGATCAGGAGCAGTTTGCCCTGAAGCATCTCTATCGTACTGCCGGAAAATTCAAAGTTTTCTATTTGAATTTTATCCATTGATAACTTCACCTTTCTTTTTGGCGATTTTGCTCCGGGCAACCGCACTGGTCTCCTGATCACTCATATAAATACGGATCCGGCGGATATTTTCTTTGCATTCCGGAATTTTTATTTTCTCGAAGAGATTCACCCGCTGGGTGGTCGTTACCAGTTCAGCCAGAAGCAGGGCATACTGTTTCTCCAGAATTTTTCCGGCTGCGCGCAGAGAAATCATCTCTTTCAACGCGGCGATACATTCGTCGGCGTGCCACGGCGTATCGAGCAGATCCCATTGAAGCGGAGCAAATTCGACCTTTTCAAAAACCGGAATGGTGATACCGGCGATATTGGCACTTCCGGCAATGACCTGACAGATTTCCACTTTGGATGCGAAAAACTCCGCTTCGGAACTGTCACCGAAAAACTTGAACAATGCCGCAAGTTTTACGGAAAGCGCTTTCATTGCTTCCCGGTTGGCTTCCACCCGTTCCACGCTCTGCCTCACCTCCTGCTGCAGCTGCTGTTTTTTCAACTGCAAGGTAGGAAGAAAACGCTGAAACTGTTTGAGCGCATCCTGCTGATTTTTCTGTTCAGTTTTGGTATATTTTATTTTGGCCATAGTCGGAATCAATTCTTTTTGGGCCAGTATTCTTCAATCAGGTCGGTCTTGATACCGACTTCGGCGGGTTCAAAGCAGTCGGCGAGCATTTCCCAGCCCAGATCAAGCGCCCGTTCGATGGGGATATTCACCGACAAATCCATCATCTCCTGCTCAAAACGCTTACCATACTTGAGCAGTTTATTGTCCCATCCGGACATCCGGAATCCCATGGACTGCTTTTCAAGAGTACTGCGGTAGTCCGAATAGAGCCGGATCATGGAGTCCATAATGGCGCGGTGATCACTGCGGGTGCGGCTGTTGACATTCTGCTTCAGCCGCGAAAGCGAACCGAACGGCTCAATACGTCCGCCCTTGAGATAGAACTGTCCTTCGGTGATGTAACCGGTGTTGTCCGGAACCGGGTGGGTCACATCATCGCCGGGCATGGTGGTCACTGCGAGAATGGTGATACTGCCGGCTTCATCAAAGTCGACCGCTTTTTCGTAGCGGCTGGCAAGCTGACTGTACAAGTCGCCGGGATATCCGCGGGTGGCGGGGATCTGTTCCATCGTGATCGCGATCTCTTTGAGCGCATCGGAAAAGTTGGTCATATCGGTCAGCAGAACCAGTACCCGTTTGCCTTTGAGCGCGTAGGATTCCGCCACCGCCAGCGACATATCCGGAACCATCAGGCACTCCACCACCGGGTCAGCGGCAGTATGAATAAACATGACGGTCCGGGAAAGCGCACCGTGTTCATCGAGCGTGCGTTTGAAAGTCAGATAGTCATCATATTTCAATCCCATACCGCCGAGGACGATCACATCGACCTCCGCCTGAAGTGCGATACGGGCAAGCAATTGGTTGTAGGGTTCACCCGCCGAGGAGAAAATCGGCAGTTTCTGGGATTCGACCAGCGTATTGAAAACGTCGATCATGGGAATATTGGTACGGATCATGTTGCGCGGAATGATACGCTTTGCCGGATTCACCGAAGGCGTACCGATGGGGATGAGTTCATCGGTGATGTCCGGGCGGTTGTCACGCGCACCGCCGCGGCCGTTGAAAACCCGTCCCAGCAGGGCATCGGAACCGGAAACCATCATCTCCCGTCCGAGGAAACGCACCTGATCGCCGGTACCGATACCACGGCTTCCGGCAAAGACCTGCAGAGAAACGCGCCGTCCGTCGATACGGATGACCTGGGCAAGTGAAGTACCTCTGGCACTGGTGACTTCGGCAAGTTCATTATATGCCACTCCGTCAGCTTCGACGGTGATCACGTTACCGGAGATCCGGATGATCTGATGATATACTTTACGCATTGGATTTGGTTCCTTCCGCAATTTTGGCATTGATCTTTTCACTCAAAGTCCGGTAATCAGCGCTGTCCGGCTCCTCGTAGTTGCGGTCGATGAACAACTGACGCAATTCGAGGAAATATTTTCGTGCGCTCTCTTTGTCCGGGAAATCAAAGGTGTCGTGCAGAACATTGCAGACATCGGCAAACATCGTCCGCTGACGGTCGGCGCCGGTCGAACCGTCGACAGCATCGAAGGTATTCTGCTGCAGATAGACATAATCGAGGAATTCGCTTTTGAGATAAACGACGAAGTCTTCCAGACTGGTTCCCTCTTCACCGATGACCTTCATCATCTGATTGACTTCCGAACCGCGGCGCAGAACACTGCGGGCGTAATTGAGTTCATTGCTGTCAACAACGCTCGGATATTTGCTCCAGGAATCCAGCGGATGGATCGCCGGGTAGCGGCGGGCATCAGAACGTTCACGGGAAAGACCGAGGAAAGCACCGACCACTTTGAGGGTGGCTTGAGTCACCGGCTCTTCAAAGTTGCCGCCGGCAGGGGAAACCGCACCGCCGATGGTCACTGAACCGGTTTCTCCGGTACGGAGTTTGACCATACCGGCACGTTCATAGAAACTGGCGATCAAAGATTCCAGATATGCCGGGAACGCCTCTTCTCCGGGGATCTCTTCCAGACGTCCGGACATTTCGCGCAGAGCCTGCGCCCAGCGGCTGGTGGAGTCGGCAAGCAGCAGGGTATTCAATCCCATCTGCCGGTAGTATTCGGCGAGGGTGACGGCGGTATAAACGCTCGCTTCACGCGCCGACACCGGCATACTGCTGGTGTTGCAGATGATGATGGAACGGTCCATCAGCGACTTCCCGGTACGGGGGTCGACCAGATCGGGGTATTCCCGGAGGATCTCGACCACCTCACCGGCGCGTTCACCGCAGGCGGCGATGACCACCACATCGGCTTCGGCATTCTGGCTGATGGCGTGCTGAAGCACGGTCTTTCCGGCGCCGAAAGGTCCGGGAGTACAGAATGTTCCGCCGGTTGCCACGGGGAAGAATGTATCGATGGTACGCTGACTGGTGATCAGCGGTTTTTCCGGCAGGATCTTGTCCACATAATCGGAAATCGGAATTTTCACCGGCCAGAACTGGGTCATGGTCACATTGCGCTTCTCTCCGGAAGCATTGACTGCGACCGCCATAACATCGTCGATGGTATAATCACCTTCAACAGCCACCGATTCCAGGGTCCACTCGCCTTTCCAGGCGAAGGGGATCATGATGTAGTGAGTGATATTGGCTTCGGGGACCGAACCCACCCGGTCACCGGCACGGAGAACCGCTCCGGCAGATGCGATGGGGGTGAAGTGCCATTTGGTTTCCCGGTCGAGCGCCCGCAGATAGATGCCGCGCTGAAGAAAATATCCGGAATGTTCCGCCAGCAGTTTCAGCGGATTCTGCAATCCGTCATAGACCTGGGCGAGCAGACCGGGACCGAGTTCAACGCTGAGCAGTTCTCCGGTGAATTCCACCAGATCTCCGGCTTTGAGTCCGTTGGTACTTTCAAATGCCTGCAAGTCAGCATATTTTCCTCTTACCCGGATGACTTCGCACTTGATCCGCGAATCTCCTGCCACGGCAAATGCCACTTCGTTCTGAATGACCTGCCGGGAATATTCGACGGTGATCATGTTGCCGTTGACACCGACGATCTTTTCAAAGAATTTTTCCTGCTCCATAAATATTTTTTCTCCTGCTGAAAGGATGATTACATTTCATTGATAACACCGGAAAGCCGGTTCACCGTTTCCTCAAAGACGGCAGTACCGTCAACGGCGTTGCGGCGATGGTACTTTTCCAGAGAAGCCAGACGCAGCCGGTAACAGCAAAGCGAAACAAAATCCATTTCGTGTCCGGTTTCAAGATCATCGATCTTTCCCCAGCGGATCAGATCCACCATCCGTTCGCGCTCCAGCGGATCATCGGATGCCGCCGCGGCAGGCAGAGCAAAGTCCACCTCGCTGTAGAAATCATCCGGCTGAGGCAAACCGGTAAAAAGCCCCAGTTTCTCCTGACGGTTTTCGGCGATACGGAGTTTCAGAAAACGGTCGAACTCCCGCATTTCACGGTAAACCCCTTTGACCTGAACTTTCGGATCATCCCATGAGACCAACTGTTCAAAACGGCGGCGCGAAAGAACATCTCCGGCGATCTTATCAAAATCAGCAAGTGTTATTTCTGCGGGAACGCCGCATTTCAATGTGGGCAAAGTTGCAAAAAGGTATCCGTAAAACATCTTTTATTCTGCCTTGAAAACCGCCGCGAGCTGCTCTCCGGCATATCCGGCGAGCAGTTCGTTGACCGCCGCATCGCTGAAATCAAAATAACAGTCACTGTCGTTGAATTCCAACTGAACGCCGCCGGAAAGTTCCGAATCCCCGAAAACTTCCGGAGCTTTTTTCAGCGTATCAGCCAGCGCCCCTTTGAGCGCTGCATCCAGAGATGCGACATCTTTGACCGCCGTCCGGATATTCAATTCGCTTTCCGGAGAAGATGCAAAACTTGCCGCCAGTTCCCGGATGAGTTGTGCCATAAATTCCGGGGTCAGCGCCGCCGAAGTCGCACCTTTGATCGCAGCATTGAGTCTGCCGGAAAGTTCCGAACGCAGCTGCAGAGCGATATCGCGCGCCGCCTGACGGGTAGTTGACAGCGCCCGCTGTTTGAAAGATTCGGCCTCGGCTTCCGCCTTGGCAATTATCACGCTGCTTTCGGCTTTGGCGGAACTCAAAACCGCCTCAGCTTCCCGGCGCGCGTCCTCGATGATCCGGGCGGCTTCCGCCTCGGCTTTCTGAATACCGTCGGCATTGATCTTATCCAACAGACTCTGCAGTTCTTCTCCCATATTACGACCTTTCAGTTATGAAATCCAAATATTTTTATAAAAAAAACTATCATGAATATAAAATATACCCTTTCATGCAAAATTTCAAGTCTTGAATCAATAAATATTTTGTGCTATATTATACTGAAAACAGAGTCTTTAATGCTGATATAACAAGGAGACGGGAACGATGATTTACGACAGCATGAGAGCATTTCAGAAATACAAAGGAATTTCCCCTGAAATATGGAGCAAAATCACCGGATTTCTCGACTCGGTTTCCGGAACCATCCCCGAAGCATCTTCGACCAGGCTTGACGGCGATAAACTCATCGCCAATGTCGTTCATACCAACACCCGCAGTTTCGACAGCGGCAAGTATGAAAGCCACCGCCGCTATGTCGATATCCATATTCCGCTGCGCGGTGAGGAGACCATCATCTGCCGCAGTGACAGTTGCGACCTCAAGCAGATCGGCTCTTTCGATGAAGCCAATGATTACGTCCTCTTTGAAGCAGCGACCGGCATCCCGGTCGCACTTGAACCGGGATATTTTCTCTTTCTCTACCCCGGCGAACCTCACAATGTCCTCAATGGCGACGGTTCTGCCATCGTCAAGGTGATCATCAAGATCGATATTGAACTCTTAAACTGCTGACCTCACGGAATATCTCATGCTCAACCAACTGCTGAAAAACTTCAAAAATCCCGGTTCCGCCCTGCGCGGTGCACCTTTCTGGGCATGGAATTCCGCCCTCTCCCCCGAAACTCTGCGCGAACAGATCCGGGACATGAAAGCGATGGGATTCGGAGGATTCTACATGCACTCCCGTACCGGACTGGACACGCCGTACCTCTCTGACCAATGGTTCGAATGTATTTCCAGCTGCATCGACGAAGCCGAAAAACTGGATATGGAAGCATGGCTCTACGATGAAGACCGCTGGCCATCCGGCGCCGCCGGCGGCATCGTCACCGCCGATGACCGCTTCAAAATGCGTAAACTCAAATATTGTCAGGGCAATCCGCCGGAATCCGGCCGCCTGCTTGCCCGGTTCATCCTCGAAGCCGACGGCAATCATCTGATCAACGCCCGCCGTCTGCCGGATGATGAAACAGTTTCCGGAGATTTTTACAGTTTCTACTGGGAATACATGGAGCGCTCCAGCTGGTACAACGGCGAAACCTATCTCGATACCATGAACCGTGATGCGGTGCAGGAGTTCATCAATGTCACCCACGAAGAGTACCGCAAACGCTATCAGGATAAGTTCGGCAAATCAGTTCCGGGAATATTTTCCGATGAACCGTGCTACATTCACGGCGATGTCCTCTTGAGTATGCCGTGGACGCCTGCCCTGCCGGAGGAGTTCCGCAAAAGTTACGGCTACGACCTGCTGGACAACCTGCCGGAACTTTTCTTCTTTGCCGAATACGAAGTTTCCCGCGTCCGGCATGACTACTACGACCTTATCACCCGGCTTTTCACTGAAAACTTCACCGGCGCCATCGGCAAATGGTGCGGCAAACACAACTTCGCCATGACCGGACACACCCTCGCCGAAGACTATCTTTCCGGGCAGGCACTCTATTGCGGCAGCGCCATGCGTTTTTATGAGCACATGCAGATCCCCGGAGTTGATGTCCTCACCGAACACTGGAATGTTTTCAATACCGTCAAGCAGTGCACTTCTGCCGCGCGTCAGCAGGGCAAAGAACGGGTCATGACCGAAAGTTATGCCTGTACCGGCTGGGACTTCCCGATTTCCGGTCACAAAGCCCTCTGCGACTGGCAATTCGCACTCGGAGTCAATCAGCGCTGTCTGCATCTGACATGGTACTCCATGGAGGCCGAAGCCAAGCGGGATTATCCGGCATCGATCTCCAAACATTCACCGTGGCATGCCCAATATCCGGTGGTCGAAGATTACTTTGCCCGGATGTCCGCCGTCCTCATCCCCGGAGATGAGATCCGTGACCTGCTGGTGATCCATCCCATCGAATCGGTCTGGTCGGTGCTGGTCAAAGATATTCCAGCCACCGATGCCGAACGCGAACGGCGCCAGATCAGGCCCGGCACCAAAGCCATGGACGGATTTTATTCGGAACAGGTCGCTCCGCTCGACCGCGCCCACAGTGATCTCACCAACACCCTGCTTGCCGAACATCTGGACTTTGACTTCGGCGATGAAGAACACATTTCCCGCTTCGGCTCCATCCGCGAAGATAAATTTATCCTCGGGAAAGCAGAATACTCCATGGTTCTCATCCCGCAGCTGAAAACCATCCGTTCCACCACACTCAAACTGCTGAAAGATTTCAAGGGAAAGGTCTTCTACATCGGCGATCCTCCGGAATTCGTCGATGCCCTCCCCTCTTCCGAAGCCAAAGAGGTGTTCAAAAAATTCGTTCCGGTCGATCCGGCAAATCCTGCCGGCACCATCCCCCGGAGGGTTTCTATTTCCGCAGACGAAAAGCAGGCTCCGGCGGTGCTTTACCGCCTTGCGGCACTGGATAAGGGTTATACCTTCATGCTCTGCAATACCTCAATGCCCTTTACCACTGCGATCAAGGAAGCCCCCATGGTGCGCGACCGCAAAATCGCCTACCCGGAACTTTCAATCTCCATCGCTGTACCGGCACAGGGAAATCTTTTTGAACTTGATCCGGTTTCAGGAGAGATCACTCCGGTCGATTTCCGGTATACCGATGGGATGTACCGCTTCAACACCGCGCTTGATATTCTGCAAAGCCGTCTTTACCTCATCACAGAAGAAAACATCGCTGCTGCAGCGGGCAAAAACGCCATTGAGTTTGCCGGAAAAGAAGTTTTGCCGGAAAAAAAGTTTTCCTACCGGCTTTCCGAACCGAACCGCATGGTACTCGATCACGCCCGCTGGAGAATCAACAACGGTCAATGGAAAAAAAACAACTACATTCTGCTCATTGATGACGAACTGCGCGAAATGCTCGGTTCAACGCCCCGCGGCGGCTTGATGGCTCAACCGTGGCGCTGGGATAAAACCCGGAAATGGCAAAGTGCCGATCTCGAACTGGAATACAATTTCACTTGCGATATTCTCCCGGCAGCGGATTGCACACTCTATCTGGAGCACCCCGAACTCTACACCTTTGAACTCAACGGCGCCGTTCTCCCCGCCGAAAAATGCGGTTTCTGGATGGATAAAGTGCTTCAAGGCATCCGGATACCACTGAATTTCCTCAAAAAAGGAGACAATCAATTGATTCTCCGCTGTTCCTACAACTGCGGATTGCGCGGCTTGGAAAGCATGTATATTGCAGGATGCTTCGGTGTAAAAGGAGATTCCACGATCACCGCTTTGCCGGAGAAACTCACCGTCGGCGACTGGTGCAGCCAATATCTGCCCAACTTTGCAGGCAATCTCACCTACGTCTTTGAGTGCGAAATCGCTTCCGACGCGTTCATTGCTGTTTCAGAATGGCGAGGAACCATGCTCGGTATAAAAATCGATGACAACGATGAAGTCCTGCTGCCGTGGCCGCCGTACCGGACCGGGATATCCGCCGGCAAACACCGCGTGGAGATAACCGTCTACGGACACCGCCGCAATGCGCTGGGTCCCTTCTACCTCAACGAAAAGTGGCCCGTCCGCACCGGTCCCTATCAGCACAAGGTCTATGAACACCCGGAGCGCCAGCTCGTCCCCTGCGGTCTGCTCGCCATGCCGGAAATTTTACAATTAAAGGAGTTGTAACAATGCAAAAATCCCATTGGACAATTTTGATCCTGTTATTTCTGGCGCTGAACTGCGCCGGCAAGGAGAATACATTCACGGTGGCAAGTTATAACATCCGTTCATTCAGCACCATGAACCGGCGGAAAGATGTCGCCGGAACCATCCGGGCGATCGGAAATTTGAAAAGCGATATCTGCGGTCTGCAGGAGGTGCGGAAATACAAGAGCGAAAATCCTGCCCCGCTGGAAGTCGCCGGACAACAACTCGCGATGACCCCGAATTTCTGCTGTACGCTGCGCCGGAAAAATTTTGAATACGGCATCGGAACACTTTCAAAATTCAAAGCCGAACCGGTCGCGGAACTCAAACTCCCCAACGCGGACAAGCAGGAACCCCGCAAGGCGATGATATTGAAAGTCCATTCGCCCGGCGGCATATTTTACTTTGTCAACACTCATCTTGCGCCGGTAAGAAAACCCAAAGCCGATATCCGGGAAACACAATTAAAAACTATTCTTGATTATGTGGAAAAAAACAAACTGTATCCGGCAATTTTGACCGGAGACCTCAATGCCACACCGGATTCAGCGGCAATAAAACTGCTGCAATCCAAATGGCATATCGCCGGAGATAACACTCCGACCTTCCCGGCATCAAAACCGGACAGGAGGATCGATTTTATCGCTTTCTCCCCCGCCGATGCCTTTGAAGTTATCGCTTATGAGGTCGGCAACGAACCGGTTGCATCCGACCACCGTCCGATAAAAGCAAAACTGCGTATCAACAAATCAGAATAAGGATCATACAATGAAAAACTATCGTCTCAACCTCATCCCCGGCGACGGCATCGGTGTCGATGTCATCAACGAAGGCGTCCGGGTTCTCAATGTTCTTGCCGAAAAGCATGGAGGCATCAAATTTGAATACAACACCCTTCCCTGGAGTTGTGCCTATTACCTTGAACACGGCAGGATGATGCCCGCTGACGGCATGGAGATCCTGCGGGACTGTGACTCGATTCTGCTTGGAGCCGTCGGCTTCCCCGGAGTTCCGGATCATGTTTCCCTGCGCGATCTGCTGCTGCCGATAAGAACCGGATTCGATCAGTATGTCAACATGCGTCCCATCAAACTGCTGCCGGGGCTCAATTCCCCGTTGAAAAACGACAAAATCGACTTCGTCGTCATCCGGGAAAACTCCGAAGGCGAATACTGCGGTCAGGGTGAAACCACCGATGAGAAATCCATCCAGAATGCGATTTTCACCCGCAAAGGCACCGAACGCATCATCCGCTACGCCTTTGAATACGCCAAAGCCAACAATATGAACAAAGTTTTGAGCGCCACCAAATCCAACGCCCTCAACCACTCCATGGTCTTCTGGGACAAGATCTTCGACGAAGTCCGCGCCCGGTACGGAAATATGGAATCCAGCCAGATGCACATCGACGCTCTCGCAGGTTTCTTCATCATGCACCCGGAACGGCTTCAGGTGGTGGTCGCCAGCAACCTTTTCGGCGACATCCTGACCGATCTCGGTTCCGCGATGCTCGGCAGTATCGGTATTTCCCCCTCCGGCAACATCAATCCCGAAGGCAAATATCCCAGCATGTTTGAACCCATTCACGGTTCGGCGCCCGACATCGCCGGCAAGGGCATCGCCAACCCGGTCGGAACCTTCTGGGCAATCGCCATGATGCTCGAACAGCTCAAGGAAAATGCTTCCGCCGATCTGCTGATGGATGCGATCTGCGCCGTTTTGAAAGAGGGCAAATTTGTCACTCCGGATATCGGCGGTAAAGCCACCACCACCGAAATGACCGATGCGGTCATCGCCGGTATCAAAGGTTGAATATGAAAATTTCTTTCGCCGAACTCCGGAAAAAGTTTTATTTCCGTATTCCGGTTGCGATCTGCATCGGAATACTGCTGTTTTATACAGCCGGAGTATTGGCGATGGACAAGATACTGCTTCCCGGCAACCGCTCACCCAAGGCAGGAAACCTCACGCTCAATTCAAAAGAAGCCGCGCTTGATGTTTTCTTCCACCGCGGAGAACCGGGAAAGCCGGTCATCCTCTACAGCCACGGCAACGGCGAATATCTTGCGGCAATCATGCCGCTGCTCAAAAGTTTCACCTCCCGTGGTTACAGTGTCATGGCGTATGACTATGCCGGGTACGGCAACTCCACCGGATATCCGGGGGAAAAGCAGGCGTATTCCGACATTGAAACAGTTTTCGACTATCTGACCGGACAGCAGAAAATATCCCCGGAGGATATCGTGGTCATGGGATATTCTGTGGGCAGCGGCCCCTCCTGTTACATTGCAGAAAAATATCCGGTCAAAGCGCTGGTCATCATCTCCGGATTTGCTTCGGCAGCGCAGGTCTTGCTGCCTTTTTCCGTACCATTTGACAAATTCCCCAATGCGGAACGGTTGAAAAACTGCAAAATTCCACTGATGGTAATCCATGGCAGAAGTGATAAGATCGTCCCCATTCGCAACGGCAGAAAACTCATTGATTCCTCCATTGCCCCGTTGAGAATAATGCACGAAGAAGATGCCGGACACAACGACATCTTTTACCGGACAACCGGATTTTTCCACAAACTGGAAACTTTCCTTGCCGATGTGGAAAGACTCCGGCAAGAATTTCAGAAATATCAGCATTGATTTAGAAAACAGATTTGACTTTTCAGCATATAAAGATTATATTCTGTCTTTGGCAAAATTGTTAACAAACTAATCGATTTATTCTATGGCACGGTTTCAGCAAATTTCAGGTAAGCGGCGGGTTTTCGTAAAACTCCGCCACTCCGGAGTTATCTCCAGAGCTGAACTGGCGCGGCAATGCGCCCTGACCCGACCGGCGGTTTCCGCGATCATCGATGAACTTATTTCCGAAGGAATGGTCAGAGAACTCGGCCCCGGACACTCCACCGGCGGCAAGCCGCCCATTCTTCTGGAATTCCTCCCCAACGCCCGCTGCGCCATCGGCATCGACCTCGGCGGCGACCGCCGGATCGAAGGGGTTATCTGCGACCTTGGCTGCGGCATCATCGCCGGAGATTCCATCGCCTATGAAAATAATATCGACAGCATCACCGCCACCGTCTCTCAACTGGTGGAGCGGTTGCGCCGCGCCGCACCGGGAAATGTGCCTTCCGGTATCGGGATTGCAGTATCAGCAGTGGTGGATGGAGCCAACGAGATCATCGGTTCCAGCACCCTTGACCTTTCCAAAAAGAATCTGGCCCGCAAAATCGAAGCGCTCACCGGACTGCCGGTGCGCCTTGACCGCCGTCCCAATGCCGCCGCACTTGCGGAAGCACTCTTCGGTGCCGGTCACAACAGCCGCCAACTGCTTTACATCACCAGCGGACGCGGCGTTGGAGCCGGGATCGTCAATGACGGCAAGATTTTCCGGGGCAGCAACGGCTTTGCCGGAGAGATCGGTCATCTTCTCCTGCCCGACGGCAGGGAACTTGAAGAATCCGCCCGCCCGTCGGTACTGCCGAAAGAATACTCAACACTCACCGGCAGAGAGATATCTTTTGAAGAGTTCATGCAGCTCTACTTTTCCAACGATCCCCATGCCGTTGCGCTGGTGATGAAAAATGCAGAACATCTGGCGTATGCCGCCCGCGCCGCCGCCAACATGTTCGACCCGGAAGCGATCGTCCTCGGCGGCGATGTTCTGGAATTCGGCGATGATTATTTTGAACACTTCAAAGAGGTCTGTTCCAAAAGTTCCGAAGCCCGCAAACTCGGCAAGGCCCCTCTGATACTGCGCTCCAATTTCGGACGGCGCGGTGTTGCCGTCGGCGGAGCTCAACTTATTCTTGATGAACTGGTTTTTTAGCCAAAATATAAAACGTCCAACCTATAAAACAGGAGAAAAAAGAAATGGATGTAAAAATCTGCAACGACAAGTATGAGCTTGGCAAAAACGCTGCCAAACTCGGCGCTGAAAAAATCCGCGCCGCCATCGCCGCCAAGGGTTACGCCAACGTGATCCTCGCCACCGGCGCCAGCCAGTTTGAAATGCTGGCCGCCCTGCTCGAAGAAAAGAATATCGACTGGAGCGTCGTCAAATTCTTCCACCTCGACGAATATGTCGGTCTGGACATCAACCACCCCGCCAGCTTCCGCAAGTACCTTTGGGAACGCTTCATCGCCAAACTCCCGGTTCCGCCCGCCGCATTCTTCCCGGTCAACGGCACCGCCGCCGACCTCCCCGCTGCTCTGGCTGAACTGGAAAAGAACATCACCGAAAACCCCATCGACGTCGCTTTCGTCGGTATCGGTGAAAACGGCCACCTCGCTTTCAACGATCCCCCGGCTGACTTTGAAACCGAACGCGCCTACATCGTGATCGATCTCGAACTCCGCTGCCGTCAGCAGCAGCTCGGCGAAGGCTGGTTCCCCACCATCGACGATGTGCCCAAGCAGGCGGTCTCCATGACTGTCAAGCAGTGCATGAAAGCCGCTTGCATCATCAACTCCGTCCCCGATCTCCGCAAGGCGGAAGCCGTCAAAGCCGCTCTGGAAGGCCCCATCACCAATATGTGTGCCGCCTCCATTCTGCAGCAGCATCCTGACTGCACCACCTTCCTGGACAAGGACTCCGCGAGTCTGTTGACCAAGTAAGGTTGCGGCAAGCACAAAAACGCCGTTTGCATTATTTGATGTGACCCCAAAAATTTGGACGGGTTAAATTATGTGGAATGGGTTCGGTATTTTACCGGGCTCATTCCTTTTAATGTTAAAGATACTCTTTCGTTATTGAAATAGCAAATGTATTCTTCAA
>SUVV01000021.1 GCA_015061805.1 Lentisphaerota bacterium
ATTCCCCAACGGGGTGGTTCGACAACGCAAAAGCGTTGTGCGTGAGCGCAGCGAAGGCAGCCCAGGTGCCGGCTTGTCCGCCGCAGCCTTGGCGAAGGCGGAAGCCATTTTTATTTATAAAAAATGGTGACAAACCGCAGGCTCGGCAGATTGAGAATTCAATCTGCATTTTTTGTGTCAGCAAAAAATAACCAAATTCCCCAACGGGGTGGTTCGACAACGCAAAAGCGTTGTGCGTGAGCGCAGCGAAGGCAGCCCAGGTGCCGGCTTGTCCGCCGCAGCCTTGGCGAAGGCGGAAGCCATTTTTATTTATAAAAAATGGAGACAAACCGCAGGCTCGGCAGATTGAGAATTCAATCTGCATTTTTTGTGTCAGCAAAAAATAACCAAATTCCCCAACGGGGTGGTTCGACAACGCAAAAGCGTTGTGCGTGAGCGCAGCGAAGGAAATTCAGATTGCCGTGAAACCGGTTTTTTGTTGTCGAGTTATTCAATATGGTTGCTGTTTCGTTAAAAAAATATTTCTTTTTGCTTGCATTTGTTTTCCATGTGATATATATTAGTGCTACTGCCGATTACGGCAGAGGCTAATTGAAAACTGTTCGCATTTTACGGCAAATACATCCGAAACCGACCAAGTAAAAAATGTCTTTTGCCAATACCTTAGGTGAATTGTGTCCAGTGGGATTGTGCCTTTTTTTCTGCACAGTCTTGCCGGATGCTCCTGTTTGCATTGGTGTTGGCGGGCTCTTGGTCGGGCCCCGGATGTAGTGTGATTCTGGAGTGTTCGGCTTTTTTATTCATCCGAAATCCTTATTTCCCGCGCTATTCATTGAAGACTCCGTTATTGTCCTTTGGATTTCTTTGCCTGTTCCGGACGGTTTTTGCTGCAGATGGGGTATTCTGCTGCTGTTAAATGTTATGGAGAAATATCTCCGGAAAGGACCATTTATTATGGTTGAAGTTCATTGTCCGAAATGCAAAAGTTCTTTGCAGGCAGAAAAATTCGGAACTTATGTTTCCTGTAATTACTGCAATCATGAATTTTTCAATGTTGACCCCGGTTTGGTGCAGAAACCGGAAAAAGATGCGGTGTTTGTGATCAGGATGGTTTTTATTGCGCTGTTTTCAGTGCTGACAGTCGGATTTCTTGCATTTTGCCTGATTACTTCTTCTCCGGTATGGGCCGGGGCGATTTTCCCTTTGGCGGCGGCGATCGTCTGTTTGCGGGAAGGTGGTTTCCGGGTGATTTTTTCAATTGTTTCCGGAGCCGTGGTTTGTGGTGTCGCCGCATTTGTAACTGGTCTGATCGGAACCGGGAATCCGGAAGATGCTTTATTTTTGACTTTTGCCGGAGTGGTGATCGGCATGATAATCGGTTCTCCGCTGAACGCTTGGCTCCGCCGCACTTCATGGCTTGGGGAGAGATGTCCGTTTTGTTTCCATCGCGGCATTGTCGGAGCCGGAGATGATGTGAGTTGCCGTCATTGCGGACACACTCCCAAAATTTCAGCGGAACAGCGTGCCGTTAGAGATCTTCTTGCCAATTACAACTGCCGTACGGAGATGATCTGTTACTATATCATGGTTGCTGCTGTCGCAATTTGCTGGCTCGGCGGGTTGTTGTTGGCAGCGCTTCGGGTTGAAATTTCCGACGGATGGAAGGTCGCTTTAGTTTTGGGGGGATTGGTATTTCTTATTCTTGCTGCCGCTGCGAAAAAGAGATTCAAGTGTCCCCGCTGCAAGAATCTCTGGGTGATGGTCAAAATCAATGAGAAAAGTTCCGTCAACAATAAACTGAAATTTGAAGAGGTGAAGAAACTCAACCCGCAAAACCAGCAAAATGAAGATCATCTGCACTTCTATTATGATAAAACCACCGTTACCACCTTTGCCTGTAAATGCTGCGGTCACATCCGAACCGAAGAGGCGAAAAGTAAAGAAACGGCAGGGATTGTCAAAAATTAAAATCCTACGGTTTGTGTTTAATGCTCTGTTTGGCAGCAGAACATTTTTTCAGACAAAAAAAGAGACCCGGAAATCGGGCCTCTTTTTTTTGCACTTTGATCGGGCGATCAGTGACGGCGCTGTTTGGCTTCGCGACGTTTGATTTCGCTCGGTTTCTCATAGTGTCTGCGGTTGCGCAGTTCTTTGAGGGTGCCTTCTTTGTCGAGTTTTTTCTTCAACCGGCGCAGAGCACGATCGATGACCTCGCCTTTCTTTACGCGGACTTCGGTATCCATTGACATTCACCCCCTTTCAACTGTTTGGTGTTACATTACATTTTATAAATATACATCGCCGATCGATTAATTGCAAGGCGACTTTTCTGTTTTTTTTGAAAAATGTGTCCCGGAAATTGAAAATTCCATGATAACTCCGCTTTATTCGTTGAAAAAACTTCACTTGGTGTTATATTAACTGCGAAATATTGCAGCCGTAAAAAGGGAGATTTTCAAATGAGTTTGTATGAAGAATACCATAAGTTGGGATTGGATATCCTGCAGCCGTCACAGCGTGACCTTGAACATGGTCTGGAATTACATAAAAATTCTTTTGTTTTTGATGCCTATGGATTCATGCCGCTCGGAAACGGTTATAATGCCCGCCTGGATGAATTGGCTGCCGCCGGAGCCGGCCGTGATGAATCGCGCTATTGCGATGAGGAATTCCGGATGAACAGTTCGTTTGAAGATCCCTCGGTGGTCGCTGACCTCAAAGCCGCCTGGGAATTTGCCGGAGTGGACTGTATTTTTCAAAATTCCGGTGTCGAAGGAAATGATATTGAAAATATGCTTCAGCGTCTTGGCTGTTACACTTATATCACCGACCGCCTTACCGACATTTACGAACGGGCAGTTTTCCCCGGGCAGTTGACCGATATCTGGAAACGGGGCAAAAAATCTCTTTATATGACGACCAATGGCGTTCCGCTTCCCGGCAAACTGGTTTCGCCCGAAGAATCGCTCATCTATATCAGCGTGTTTTTCAAACTCGGTGTCCGGATGATGCACCTGACATACAACCGCCGCAACCTCATCGGCGACGGCTGTTGCGAAGCTGCCAACGGCGGCTTGAGCAACTTCGGGAAAATGGTGATAGCAGAAATGAACCGGGTTGGAGTCATTCCCGATGTCGCCCACAGCGGATTGCAGACCAGCTACGATGCCGCGAAGTGTTCGAGCAAGCCGGTGGTCGCCAGTCACGCGGTGGCGGGAGGACTCTCCACCCACTGCCGTGCCAAGAGCGACGAAGTCATTCAGGCGATCAAGGAAACCGGCGGATTTGTCGGGATCTGTGCTCATTCGCCCTTTTTGCAGCATGAGATGAATATCAAAACCTTCATTGATCACATTGACTACATTGCCCGCAAATTCGGCGTGGATCATGTCGCCATCGGTACTGATCACGGTTATTCGCTGCGCAGTGAAGTTCCTGCCAAAGAACCGGCTCGCCGGAATCGGCGCGGTTGGGAAAATTACTGGTCACAACCGGCAGGGATCTCTCCGGAAATCAGACCGCTGTACAATTCTATTGCGTGGACGAACTGGCCGCTCTTTACGGTCGGACTGGTTCAGCGCGGCTACACCGATGATGAGATCCGCAAGATCATCGGCGGCAATGTGTTGCGGGTTTGTCAGGAGACGTTGGCATGAGTATTGAAATCCGTCAGGCTTGTTCTGAAGATGTTGAAGTTCTGGTACAGCTCCGGTTGGAGATGCGCCGGGAACGGGAAAATTGCCAGTTAAGTATTCCGGAAAAGGATTTTGAAGAACTGCTTCGCAAATATTTTTCCGAAGCTGTGAAAAATGGCAGTTTTGTCTCTTTTGTTGCATGGGAAAACGGGGTGCCGGCAGGGTGTTCCGGATTGTCGGTAGTGGCGCTGCCGCCTGCCTACGGTGACCTTTCCGGTAAAAAGGGATACATTACCAACATGTATACCCGCAAGGAATTCCGGGGGCAGGGGATCGCCCGTCAACTGCTCGACCGGTTGAAACTTTTTGCCATCGGAGCCGGATGTTCCACTTTGGCGCTCAATGCTTCGGATGCCGGCTATCCGGTTTACAAAAAGTATGGATTTGAAGATGTTTCAGGCGAAATGAAATTGAAAATATGATGATTTTTATGAAAAAGTTTTTTCTGTTGTGCGCCTTGGTTATGGCGCTTATCGTCAGCGGTGCGGAACCGCTGTTGCGTTTCGGTGCGATCTCAGACAACCACCTCGATACCAAACATCCGGATTCATGGGAACGGACCAGGATGGCGTTTGAATTTTTCAAAAAGCAGAAGGTCGTTTTCTTTGTTGATGCCGGAGATGTGGCCAATACCTATCAGCCGGAGATGTTCAAATTGTGGCGGAAAATGTATCTGGAGGTGTTCAATGATGAAAAAAGCCGTCCGGATTTTCTGATGATCCCTGCCGGTCACGATAAGTCCGGTGCGGAATCCACCGCCAAGGGTTACGCCGAATTTGTCCGGCTCACCGGTTCCGGTGCGGTCAATCCGGTGAAGGTCGTCAACGGTTTCCACTTTGTTTCCCTTGCACAATGGGAGAATCTCCGGATTTTGCAGAAAAATCTGGAAGCTGCAGTTGCCGCATCCAAACCGGGACAGCCGGTATTCGTTATAACTCATGTCCCGCCGACTGCAACTACCGGCGGCAGCGGACTGCGTGACCGCGGAAAAGGTACGCTGAGATCGTTGCTGAATAAATATCCGCAGGTGATTGCGCTTTCCGGACATACCCATAGCCGCTTGATTGATGAACGTTCAATCTGGCAGGGCGAATTCACCGCAGTCAATCTCGGTACGCTTGCCTATTGCGGTAATGGCGGCATCGCCAATCCGACTGACCGTCCGACCTCCTATGATGCTTCGATCTGGGAAGTGTACACTGACCGGGTCGTCATCCGGCGATTCAATCTCCGCAGCGGCAAGGAACTTTTCCCCGATAAACCGTGGCAGGTCGCGCTGCCTTTTAACAAGGCGACCGCACCTTACCGGACGGAAGCGCGTCAGAAGTTGCCGGTACCCTCGTTCCGCGCCGGTCAAAAGGTTGGCTTCAAGCCGGAATTTATGGGTGATTTGCGGTGGGGCAAACTGGTTCTGCCGCTGCCGGAAGTGGAACCGATGGGAGTTGCTGGATATTCGGTCAATGTCGAATCAAAAAAACATCAGGGCAATTTTGAGCACTTCGGCATTATCTCATTCACCCGCTGGCAGCTGCCGGGCAAAGTGGAGGAGTTTGCGTTTCCTGCCGGATATCTGGATGCTGACCGCGATTACCGGGTTACGGTAACTCCGCTGGGATATTATGGCGGACGCGGCAATTCGATTACTGGAGAATTTTCAGTCGGCAAAGTTCCGTGGAAAGAGTGCTCCGGAGTGTGGAATCCGGTGTGGAATCCCTGGAAAAGCACAAAGATCCTGCCCGTTGATTCCGATGGTTTTGTCGCTGTTGAGGGGGATGTCCGCGGCCTGCTGCCCGGTGAAGCCGCCCGTTATGCCATAAAAAACAAGTTCAAGAATGTCTGTGTTTCCATGGATATCGAGTGTATCGGCAAGGGCCGGGGAGCCAGCTTGCGTATTTCCAACAACCGGAATCAGATCATTTCTCAAAATACCGCTGACTACCGGACGACGCCGCAGAAACAGCGCTTTGCATTTCAGTTCAGACCGCAGGCAAAAGATAAATCACACTATCTCTTGATCCGGCGCGGTGATTTCGGCAGGTACCGCATCAGCAACGTCAAGTGCTTCGTCTACTGAACAGCGGTTATTTTACAGCGTATTGAGATAAACGGTTTTTCCGGTTTGACTGGAGATTTCCGCTGCTTCGAGCATCTTCATGATCTCAATGGAGTCTGCCATCGCCACTCCGGCGCTGTCATCGCCGCGGAAATAGGCTTCCACATGATGAAGCAGACGGACATAGCAGGGAACCCTGCCGGTTACCCGGCACAGGAGGCTGTTTCCGGTGTCATTGCGCATAAGTGCGCCGTAACGCGGAACTTTGGTGGTCAGTTCCACCATGCCGCGTTTGCCGTCCGGATAGGAAACGTGGCAGAGATGACCTCTGGAATCGTTGACGACGGTGACTGATTCTGCACCGATACCCATGATACGTTCGAGCATTTCAAAGGCGTGGACTCCGTACCAGACGATGGAACTTCCGGCGGCGGCGATGCCGACCGGTCCCCAGGTCATTGCACTTTGGACTTCGAGTCCCTGTTCCAGAGTTTCCTCAAAATCGATGTCGAACCGGAGGGCGGAGGCGCAGAACATCCGGGTATTGTGGCGCTGGATGATATCGCAGATTTTGCGGCTGTCAGCCAGATTTCCGGCAAGCGGCTTATCGAGGAAGAGCGGTTTGCCGAGAGCTGCGCATTTTTCCACATATTCCAAATGAAGAGCCGGATCATTGACGGTGAGGATGATTGCATCGCAGCCTTCTACTGCCCAATCGAAATCGGTGCCGACTTCAACGCCGATGTTTTCCAGATAACTCTGCCGCTTGTCCAGACCTTCCTTATCCTGAAACGGGGTGTCAAAACGCAGACAGCGGGTCGGCAGGAGCGATTCGATCCGGGATTCAGGTTTGGTTTCTCTGTCCAGCATCAATCCGGGAAAGGCGGTCGCATGACTGGTGTCCAGTCCGATAAAGGCAACTTTTATTTTTTTATTCATTATTGAGTCCATATTGTGAGTTTGTTTTTATCAATCGCAGGGACGCGCATAGTCTGGAAAAGTTAAATACCGCTGCTTTGATGCGCGGCGTGTTGCTGTTGTATCCGGAAGATCAATCCGGATAATGGTTCAAGCGGGCGTTCCCAGAGCAGAAGAGCATCATTATTGCCGAGGTCGGTGATTTTAACTTTGCCGCATTGCTCCCATGCGCCGGAATCCGTCAGTATTTCGATCGTTCCTTTTGGCATTTGATTTATCCGGATGACGATTTTTTCTGCGGTGTCGGTCGTGGAATTGAGTGCGGCAAAAAATTCTCCGCCATCATATTTGACCCGGCTGGTCTGGCAGGGGAAATCTTCGGTAAAGGCGATTGCCATTTCCGGCGCGACACAGCGCAGCAAACGCTGCAGGAAAATCCTGCGGAATGGCGAGAAGTAACCCATGTAAAACCATTCCGAATCCCCCTGATCGCCCATTGGCGTTGCCAGTACCGCGACCGTACCTCCGGATGGATTCCGGTAACAGAATGTGCATCCGAACATATCGCTGTGATCGAATTTTTTTACTTTGGACAGTATCTTGACCTCGTCGCTTACCGGAGTGAACTGCCACAACTGACGGCAGGCACGCTGCAAGGTCAGACGGGGGTAAGGTACGCCGTACACCGAAGCATCGCTTTCGTCGATCTCCTCATAACTGTAGGCTGATACATTGTGATAATGGCGAACCGGATTTTTCAAACCGAGTTCTTTTTCAAACCCCCGGGCAATCAGACCGGCGGCGGCAACGGCATCGAGGATAACACGGCCGGAAAGCAGTTTTTTCACTTCATCATCGCCAAAAGCGTTGAGCGTCTGACCGGAAACCAGCGTGACCTGCTTGGAATTACTTTCGATTTTTGTGGTGTAACGGTGGGAAAATCCAAGGATCTCCGCCACATTGCCCCATTCCTGACTGCGGCCGTTGAGTTGGTTGATACCGCTTTTTTCAGCTTTGACGTAACGCGAAACTTCCGTCGAAAAGAGGATGTTGGCACCCAGACTGTTGTCATCATCCAGATCAAGTTCTTTTATGGCACACAGCCGGGGATATTTTTTATTCAGCACTTTGTCGAAGCCGGGGGCGGTGCAGATGCCGCAGCCGAGCATGTCGAAGTGGTTGAGCGTTATCGCGTGGGCACCAAAGGCGGCGCATTGTTCCAACTGCCAGCCGATAAAGGAGTTGCTTTTGGAATAGATGCCGTGTCTGGGACCGGTTTCCAGTTCCGGACAGATTTCCAGCGGCCGTTTGAGTGCGGCAACGATCATGCGTGCCGGAACCGGATACTGCATCATGGAACGGACTTCGGTGTAAGGAGACATTGTGGGGCGTACCTGAAATGCCGGATCAAATCCGGCGGCATCCTGAAGCGCGTGCCAGTTGCGCCCTTCCAGAGAGTTGATATCAGTTCCGCCGCACATCAACGCAATGCGGGTGCGCGGACTTGCCGAGCGGACGGCTTCGCGGAGAGTCTTTATCGGTTCAAGCATCAGTTCCCCGTTGAGATCGAACCAGATTTTGCGCCACGGATGGACAACGCCTGCGCCATAGACTTTTTCGATGAGTTCCTCTCTTGAAACCGAATTTATTCCGGCTCTTTCGCAGAAAATGCGGAGATGTTCGTCGCAGAAACAGCCGCCCCATCCGAGAATCCTGCCGTGATTGTGCAGCCGCCAGTCATCTTCGATCCACATGGCATCCGGCTGTAATTCTTTGGCAACAAATGCCCAGAGTTCGCAGATATAAGCAAGCCAGTTTTCGCACAACGGGCAGGTGGTAACGCCGTTGTTTTTACCGGTTTCCCCCACCATCAACCGGAAATTCTGTCCCGGTTTGAGGCAGCGGCCGCGCGGTGAGTGAAGGAGTGTTTCCCACGGATTGATGCTCAAGGCGATACCGTTGGAATTCAATGTGCTTTTGATCTTTTTTGCCATCGTCAGCCACGGAGAGAGTTCCTCAATCGTAATATGACCGTTGTTGACCTCTTCGGGATTGAAAAAGAGCATGACCTCTTCGATAGAACTTCTTTTACAGAAATTCACCAACTCTTTGATCCGGGCATCTTCCTCGTAGCCGGGATCGATGTAGTAACGGAGGATATAGCGGAATTTTTTCATATGGTTAAACTCCGTGAGTGTAAAAGTTACTGTTTCAACGCTTTGAGCAATTCACCGGCGTGGCGCAAGGCGGAATCTCCGCCGCCGAGCATCCGGCCGATTTCCTCTGCCGGATCATTCAGTTTGCAGATCCGGCTGATGGTACGCTCACCTTCGGTGGATTTCCTTACCAGAAAATGTTCATCGGCTCTGGCAGCGACCTGCGCCAGATGTGATATACAGATGATCTGCCGTTTTCTGCCGAGCGCTTTGAGTTCGTTACCGACCTGATTGGCGGTTTCGCCGCCGATATTCATATCGATTTCGTCAAAGATGACGGTGGGGACGGCATCGGCATCAGCCAGGACGGTTTTCAACGCGAGCATAAGGCGTGAAAGTTCACCGCTGCTGGCGATTTTACGGAGCGGACGCATATCTTCGCCGCGGTTGGCGGAAAAGAGCAGTTCGAGGTGGTCTTTGCCGTTGGCTCCGGGAGCGTTTTCGGTGAATTCCGCATCAAGCGAAGCGGAATTGAAGCCGATCGCATGGAGTTTTTCGATCGTGAGATCAAGAAATTTCCGGGCGGCATTTTTGCGTTTGGCAGAAAGTTTCTCTGCGGCAAGCGCCAGCTGCTTTTGCAGTTCCTCCTTGCGGCAGGCGAACTCCTGACGCCTGTCCCGGGAACGGCAGAATTCATCCAGACGTTTTTGAGCATTGTCACGAGCTTCAAAGAGCTGCTCCATGCTCGGTCCGTAACGCCGCTTGAGGGTGTAGATGCTGCTCAGGCGGTTTTCAATGGCTGCCAGTGCTTCCGGGTCAAGTTCGACCTTGTCCGGCAGATTGGTGATGGCACTGGAAAGTTCCACGGTGGTATTTTGTAAATTGGAACAGATGTCATTCAAATCTCCGGTGAGGGCAGGGTCGATCCGTTCCAGTTCGGAGATCATGTGGAAAACTTTTCCCAACTGGTCGGCGATACTGTTTTCATTTTCGGTGAGCATTCCGGCGAGGATCGTCGAATACTCCAATATCTGCCGGGCATTGGAACCCCGGCGCTGTTTGCCGATAAGTTCTTCTTCCTCTCCGGGGCGGGGATCGATGCGGCCGATCTCTTCGAGCATGAGTTGAAGCCGGTCAGCTTCGGTGGTGTCGGGGAGATGTTTTTCAAATTCGGCCTGTTCGCAGGCAAGATCGTTCAACTGTTTCTGAATGTCAGCGCACAACGCTTTTTCCGGCGCACTTCCTGCGTAGTTGTCCAGAAGATCGAGCTGCCGGGCAGGGACAGTCAGCGAAATCTGATCATTGGCACCGTGGCGGTCGACCAGATATGCTCCGACTTCGGCGAGCAGTTTGCTGCTGACCGGAGTATCGTTGATGAAGTTGCGGGTCGATGAATTGCTGATGACCCGTCGGAGAGTGACTTCGGAGTTGCCGTTTTCGCTGTCCGGTTCCACGCCGCCGTTGTCGAGCAGGGCGGAAATCTCCGGCTGGAGCGCTTCCGGAATGGTGAATATTCCGGATACGGTACATTTGTCGCATCCGGTTCGGATGGCATGCTTGCCGCCTTTGCCGCCGCAGAGCAGTTCAATGGCAGACATTACGATCGATTTACCGGCGCCGGATTCACCGGTGACGACGGTGAAGCCGCCGGAGAAATCCACTTCGCTTTCTTCGATGAGGGCGTAGTTGTTGATCTTGAGATAACTCAGCATGATGAATCGTTTCCGGCGGTTGTGAGCAAAGTAAAGAGCAGTATCAGGGCGTTTTCAACTGCACGCTCCCGGATGATACGTCTGCCGCCGCGCAACTGCAATTTGCGGGAGAGACATCTGCCGTTGACACATGCTCCGACATAAACCAGACCGACCGGTTTTTCCGGGGTGCCGCCATCGGGACCGGCAACACCGGTGGTGCTGACGGCACAGTTGCAGTTCAAACGTTTGGTGCAGCCGAGCGCCATGGCTTCGGCGCACTCCGGACTGACGGCACCGTATTCATCAAGGATCTCCTGCGGGACATCGAGCAGGGCGGTTTTTATCTCATTGGCATAGGCGGTGATACTGCCTTTGAAAACATCGGATGCTCCGGGGATGGTTACGAAACGGTTGGCGACCAGACCGCCGGTACAGGATTCGGCACAGCCCAGAGTCAACGAGTTGTTTCGGAGAAGTTTGAGCAGATAGTCCGCCATGTCATACTCTCCGGTAGGGAGAATTGGACATTCCAGGACGCTCCGGGCAATGGCGACGGCGCCTTCGACAGCGGTTTCGTCCGAACCGGAAAGGAAGATCCGCGTGCCGCCGGCTCCGGCGGCGCAGGCAACTTCAACCGGAAGATGGGAAACGGCTTTCTCCACGACCGGAAATACGCTGGATTCTCCGGCACAGCAGAGGAATC
Source organism: Lentisphaerota bacterium (assembly GCA_015061805.1). GTDB lineage: Bacteria > Verrucomicrobiota > Lentisphaeria > Victivallales > Victivallaceae > UBA1784. Next base: position 11,220 of record SUVV01000021.1, read on the forward strand.
CGGCGGTGATCATATTTTCATTGCGCAGGGAGATCAGATGCGGCAGCAGTACATCGTGCGCCATCGGTTCAAATTCATTGGGCGGGCCGGGGAGCAGAAACACCTTGCGCTGAACTCCGCCGTAGAGCGTTTCAAAGCCCAGACCGGAGGCGCTGCCCACCAGATTGGGCAGGATGAAACCATCCCGGGGAACTCGCGCCTGACGGAACTGCTGTTTGGGACAGCGGCCGGAATGGTGAAAGTTCCAGAAGGTCTGAACTTTGTTTTTTAACTCTTCGTTTTCAACGAGTTCAATGTCAAAGAAACGGGCGACGGTATCCAGCGTGAGATCATCGGTCGTTGGTCCCAGACCTCCGGAAATGATCAGGGTGTCTGCCACATGGAGCGCATCTCCGATGGCGCGGATGAGTTCGTCAGCATGGTCTCCGACGGTGATCTCCAGCGAAGCCGGCATTCCGGCGGCGGTAAGTTCCCGCCCCAGATATGCAAGATTGGTGTTGACCGCACTTCCCTTGAGCAGTTCGGTGCCGGTACAAATGACAGCGATGGACATAAGAAAAATCCCGGTGAAATTTTATTCAATCCTGAACCGGGCGCACTTTGACCCCGGCTTCATCCAGCAACCGCATGGAAACATCATCAATGCTGTATCTGGCGTGGTAAACGACTTCGACGATACCGGCGTTGATGATCATTTTGGCACAGAGCAGACAGGGGCTGAAAGTGGTGTAGAGCGTACAGCCTTTGACTGCAATGCCGTTGTACGCCGCCTGAACGATGGCGTTTTCTTCAGCGTGGCTGCACAGGCACTGGTGGAGCCCTTCGCCGGAGGGAACGTCGGAGTTACAGCGCGGACAACCGCCATCAGAACAGTTTTTCACTCCCCGCGGAGTTCCGTTGTAACCGGTGGAAACCACCTGACGGTCTCGAACCAGTACCGCCGCGACCTGACGGCGGGAACAGTTGCTCCGGGATGCGGCAACATGGGCGATATCCATAAAATAGCGATCCCATGACGGACGTTGTTTTTTTTCAGTTTCCATGGCGTAGAGTATCTCTCAATTGAATTTTAACATCCAAAAAAATTTCCAGATAAACTGACTGGCGAAGAGCCAGATCAGGGTCCCGGCGGCGAGAAACGGTCCCAGCGGAATTTTGATTCTTCCGAAGGGCCGTTTGGTGATCACCGAATAAAATATTCCGTAGAGCGTACCGCTGAATGAAGCAAAAAACAGTGAAAATACCGCTCCGGGTAATCCGGTCAATATTCCGCAGGTGAGGATGTATTTCACATCTCCCCAGCCCATGACCTCCTTTTTGGTCATCACCTTGCCGGCAATGGCAAACAGCGCCAGAAAGAGCGCCGGAATACCGCCGGAGGCAACGCTGAAAAGAAATGCATTGAGCCGGGTGACTTCAGCCCCCCACACTTCCGGGGAAACGATGACGGTGAGCAATCCGGCGATGATGCAGGGATAACTCATTTTGTCCGGGATGATCCGGTGTTCCGCGTCGGTCCACGATATACCGATGGCGTAGAAGATCGCTATCCACGACAGCATGATGAATGCCATCGGATATTGCTGGAGTCCGGCGGACAGAAAGGCGGCAGTAAAGAGTATTCCGCAGATCAGTTCGACCAGAAAATAGCGCATTGAATAGTGCTGTTTACATGCCCGGCATCTGCCCCGGAGTACGATGTAGCTTATCAACGGCAGATTGTCATACCATTTGATCGGTGTGTTGCAGCTGCCGCAATGGCTGGCGGCCCTGGAGAGGGATTCTCCGCGCGGGATGCGCCAGATGCAGACGTTGAGAAAACTGCCCAGACAACAGCCGAAAGCAAAGACCCAGAATAAGATTACAGTCCAGATCTGGGGATATCCTCTGCCGATATTTTCAAACCAGTTTTGAGTTGCAAATGCCGGAAACATTTTTACGCCTCCACGCCGCCGGGCGGCAGTTCAAATCCGGCGCGCATGGCGTCGAGATCGGGTTCCATACCGGTCCACAGCCGGAAACTTTCCGCGCCCTGCTGGATGAGCATCTCTTTGCCGCCTGCGCAGGGGATGCCGAGTTCGGCTGCTTTCTGCAAAAGTTTGGTATTCTTGTAGATGGTGTCAAATATGACCAGCTGCATATTGGCTTCAAGCAGCGAAAGATCGAACGGAGCCGGATCATCATCTTTCAATCCCAGACTGGTCGCCTGAATGATGCAGCAGGTGTTTTTCAGTTCTGCAGCCAGGAATTCGCGCTCTTTTGAGTCGATGAAGCCGCAGAAACAGCCGGTCTGCAAATTGTCGATGTCCTCAATGATTTCCAATGCCTTTGACGCCGTCCGGTTGAGGAACATTATCCGTTTTGCACCGGCGCAGGCGAAGTGGATCGCGGTTGCCCGCGCCGCTCCTCCGGCTCCGGCAAAGAGGAAACTTTTACCTTTCACCGGCAGGTCGAAGTTGTGCATCAGCGCCCGTTCCAACCCGACTCCGTCGGTGGAATCCCCGGTGATCAGTCCCTCTTTGATGATAAGAGTGTTTACACTTTTGCACTGTTTGGCGCGCAGAGTGAGGGTGTCGGCGAGTTCTGCTGCCCTGAGTTTGTGCGGTACGGTAAGATTCACGCCGGCAAGGTGAGTTCTGGCGTATTCAAAGAATTCCGGAAGTTCTTCCGGTTTGACGTGACGGATGCCGTAAGGTGAACCCATGCCGCATGATTCAAAGGCGGCATTCTGCATTTTTGGCGAGCGGCTGTGTGCCACCGGGTCACCGATTACCAAATATTTTATCATTTATTCACATCCAAAGGTTGAAAAATTATCGTTTTGGAGTTAATATACATGAAGTTCACATTCTTCGCAAGAAGTTAATCTATGAATTTTATAATAAATGGAGATTTTTTTTGAAATGAAAGCATTTTGTTTTTTCAAGTCATTGTTCGCGGCGGCACTGTTGTTTGCAACTTCCGGTTGTGAAATCATCCGGGATGCGCTTCAGGAGGAACTGGAATACGGTGTCTCCGACCGGGGCAGCAGCGATGAATTCCGTCCGCGTTTCGTGCTGGCGGCATGTTCTATTGTGAAGTTCCCCCGCGCCAAGATCATTGAACAGGAGGTCGATTGCAACGGTACTCCGATCTGGATCAATAAAAATCAGCTTTTTGACAGTAAACGGGTGAAGCGCGTCCGGGTCATTCCACGGCCGGGAAATCCGGACTTGTGTGACCTCGAACTTATGCTGGATGCCACCGGAAAAAACCATTGGCAGATGCTGGTGGCGACCGCGAGAGGTCAGGCGGTGGCTCTGATGATCGATCAGCGCTGTGTCGGAACTTTTGTTCCGATGATGCCGGATGTTGATGATGACCGTTTTGAATGGGTGAAAATCCGCATCGGGCTGGATTCTTACACTGCCCGCGGTGTGGCGCGTTATGCTCCAAAGAACCACGATCACTTCAATCCGGAAGCAAGCAACTGGTTCAAATTCTGATGCGCCGGATCATTCATGAATACGCATCTGAATAAAATAATGCCGATGACTACGGCGAATTTCGGTGAGCGGCTTCATCCGCCGCTTCAGACCGGAGTCATCGATATCGGCGCGCATACGGTGCGGCTGGATATTTACGAAATAAACCGGCAGTGGCAGTTGGAGAAACTCGAAAGCATGTCGCGTCCGTTCAATCTGGGCGTGGATGTTTTCCGCAACGGTTTTGTCGATGTGGAAAACATCTCCAAACTGGTCGGCGTCGTGGAACTCTACCGGCGCAAGATAGCCGAGTACGGCAGTCATGAATACCGTATCATCGCCACCAGCGCGGTTCGGGAATCCTTTAACAAAGAGTTGATCGTCGACCGTTTCCGGGAAGCCGGGATGAAACTGGAGATCCTTGAAGGTGCCACCGAGGCGACCTTGTCCTACCTTGCCGTCCGGGATACTCTGCCGGGCAGGTTTTCTTCGACTATGGACAACGCTGTGATGCTGATCATGGGGTCGGGGTCGCTGTTTGTGATCGGTATCAGCGGCGGCTTGATGCAGTTTTGCGAAGAACTTCCCACCGGAACCATGCGTATCAGCGATTCGGTCAGCAGCAGTGAACAGCCTTTGCAGCAGTTGCGGGATGCCTTGAAATCACTGCGGATATTGCACCGTCTGGAGGAGGGGATGAAACTGAAATCCAATACTCCGCTTTCATTGATTCTGGTCGGTAATTCGGCGCGCAAACTTGCCGCGTTGGATGATTCTGCTCCGCGCCGGGAAAATGAGTGGGTGCCGCTCGATGCCAAAAGGTTTTCCCGGATGATGGAGGAGTGCGAAAACTCCAACCGGAAACTTTTCAAAAAGATGGAGCCGGACGAAGCCGATGAATTGAGTGCGGCGGCAGTGATCGTGCGGCACTTTTCCAACAACCTCAACTGCAAAGAGATTTTCTGTTCCGGGATGACCACCCGCGGTGCGGTGCTGCGGGATTGGGTGCGGAGCTGCCGGATACCTGGCATTGAACCATTCCGTGCTGATCTGGCGGCGGTCTGCGGGGCGATCGGCAGGAAGTATGATTTTGATCCGGAACACGCGGCGAATGTTGCGGCGGTAAGTTCGTTGTTTTTTTCCAAACTGCGATCATTTTTCAGTTTCCCGGAACACACCGGACTGCTGTTGGAGGCGGCATCTTATCTTCACGACATCGGGCGTTTTATTGAAGCCAAGCGCCATCACCGTCACTCCTGGTATTTGATCACCCACACCAAACTCCCCGGCTTGACCGCTTCGGAACAGCGCATCGTTGCCGCCGCCGTGCGCTATCACGGCAGGACGATGCCGCGCGAGAGTCACCCGGAATACGCCGCCTTGTCATCTGACGAAAAGGTGGCAGTGGTGAAACTTGCCGCGATTCTCCGGGTCGCGGATGCGCTTGACCTGCGTTGCGGCGTGGAATTCCCTCCGGTGAAACTGATGTTGCGGGGCAGGGTACTGACGATCTGTTCTGATCTGCCGGAGTTGAATTCCCGCAAATATTCGCTCAAGGGTAAAGACGGACTTTTTGAACAGGTCTTCGGCTTGGAAATCAGAATTCAGGGCAGTGAAATATGAAAAAAAATCAGGAATATGACCCGCGTGATTTCATCAGCCGGGAACTGTCATGGATCGACTTCAACTCCCGCGTGCTGGACGAAGCCGCATTCTCCGCCAACAAACTGCTGGAACGGCTGAAATTCATCTCCATTGTCAGCAGTAATCTGGACGAATTTTTCATGGTTCGTATCGCCGGTCTGCGGCAGTTGACCGATTCCGGGGAAAACTTTCCTGATCCGGCGGGCAACCGTCCGGGGCGGCAGTTGACATTGGCCCGGGTCAAGATCACCCGTCTGGTGCGGCGGCAGTACAATCTGCTGTTGAAAGATATCCTGCCGGAGCTGGAAAAGCACGGCGTTTTTCTGCGCCGTCCGGAAACGCTTCCGGAAGAGCAGCTGGCGCGTTTGCACAATTACTTTCAAAACGAGATACTTCCGGTGCTGACGCCGCTTGCGGTTGACCCGGCGCACCCGTTTCCGCTGTTGAATTCCGGCGCCATTGAGATCGCGCTGGAGTTGAAGCGCAAGAAGCATAAAAACAACACCCGTGCTTTTGTGGAAGTGCCGGAAGTGCTGCCGCGTTTTATTCCGCTCACCGGAATTTCCGGCGCGGAGGAAAACGAATCGGGATACGCTTCGGCGGGAATGATTGAACTTATTTTGCTTGAAGATCTTATTTCATATTTTATCACAGATTTGTTTCCCGGTTGTGAAATCGTGGACAAACTGGTGTTCCGCATTACGCGCGACATGGATTTCTCGGTTGAAGACGATGTGATGGACGACCTGCTCAAGACCATTCGCGGCAAGTTGCTGCAGCGCCGTCAGCGCGAAGCGATCCGTCTGGAGATTTCCGGAGAATCGAGCCGGGGTAAACTTGCCCGCTATCTGATGAAAGAGTTGAAACTTGCGGCGGAATTCTGTTATCTTCTGCCCGGACCGCTTCATTTGAAACAGTTTATGGAGTTGATCGATCTGGTCAAAAAGCCGGAATTGCTGGAGGAGAAGTGGCAGCCGCTCACGCCGTCGGTATTCCGGCAGTATTCCACTGTTTTTGAAGCAGTCCGTGCCAGGCGCAACATATTGCTCACTCTGCCGTTCTGCAGTTTTGCTCCGGTAGTTGACATGCTGGAGCAGGCGGCGGATGATCCGGATGTTCTGGCGATCAAGCAGACCTTGTACCGGGTGAGCGGCAACAGTCCGATTGTCCGGGCGCTGCAGCGGGCGGCGGAAAACGGCAAACAGGTGACGGTGGTGCTGGAACTCAAGGCGCGCTTTGATGAGAGCAACAACATCGCCTGGGCAAAAGCGCTGGACAATTCCGGGGCGCATGTTATCTACGGTATTGCCGGGTTGAAAGTTCACAGCAAAGCGCTTCTGATCGTCCGGCGCGAATCCGGCAGTATCCGGCGCTACGTCCACCTCGGCACAGGTAATTACAATGACCGGACAGCCAAACTTTATACCGACATGGGATTGCTCTCCTGCGACCATGAATTGTGCTGTGACGTGGCTAATTTCTTCAATTTGCTCTCCGGGTGTTCGGCGCCGCCGGAGCGTTGGAATCAGCTGGTGGTTTCGCCTTTTGATATGCGTAAACACTTTACGATGATGATCGAGCGGGAGATCCGGCACCATCTGTCCGGGCATCGCGGCAGGATCATAGCCAAGATGAACAGTCTGGCTGATCCGGGGATGGTGCAATTGCTTCACAAGGCGGCGGATGCGGGTGTGGAAATCGATCTGATCATCCGCGGGGTCTGCTGTTTCCGTCCGCGTCCGCGTCAGGAAAACGTGCGTATTTACAGCATCGTTGACCGTTATCTGGAACACACGCGGATATTCTATTTTGAGAATCTCGGTGACAGCGAATATTACTTGTCCAGTGCTGATTGGATGACCCGCAACCTTGACCGGCGCATTGAAACGATGTTTCCGGTGCTGGATGAGGAATCCCGTCAGATCATCCGCGACATACTGTCGTTCCAGTTGGAGGATGAGGATAAGAAACGCAAACTTCTGCCGACCGGAGCATACACCCGTCCGAAGGTTTCCGAATACGGCGAATTGCGGAGCCAGTCGCGCAGTTACCGTTACTTGAGCCGGATGTATGAAGATCAGCTTCAGGGGCGTGGGGAAACGTTGAAAGTCTTTTCTGCCAAGTGAAGACTTTTTTTCTGTGAAAATTATTGATTTCCCGGAATTTATTTCTGTTTATCCCTGAAAAAAAATCAAAATAACGGCAAAGTATCCGGAAAAATGCATTTTTCTGCTTGCAATTTGCAAAATTTGTGTTATATTCTTTGATAAGGAACTTTAGGGGTGAAGTATTCACCGAAAACCAATCAAAAAAAGAAGGAAAAAGAAAAATGGCAGACAAAAAAGAAATTTACGCAGACGGTATCGGTCAGATCCACTTCGCGGGCAACATGGTTCGTTACGACTTCGTGACCCTCCAGCCGGAAGAAGACGGCAAGGCTCCCACTCCGCAGAGCAATGTCCGTATCATCATGCCGCCGCAGGGATTTCTGGCTGCTTTCAACAGCATGCAGCAGCTGATCGACAAGCTGGTCGAAGCCGGTGTTCTGCAGAAGAACGAAGCCGCCGCTGACGCGAAAAAGAAGTAATTTGATTTGGTTTTGAAGCGAATTCCGGTTCGGCGAGGTGTTTGCCGCCGTGCCGGAAGAAGTTTCATTTTGGAAGCATAGGTCTTGAGATGACTGACATTGACGTTAGAAACACAGAGTTGAGCATTACGCTTGCGGCGCCGGAATTTGCGGCGGGCGAGTGTATGAGTTCGACTTTGCCGGGATACGCCTCCGGTGCGGTGGAGATCACCGTTGCGGCGGCGGCTGAATCCTTTTGGCGTCTGGTCAGTGAATGCGCGCAGGAAGTCTGGTTTACGGTCAAGTGCCGTCTGGGATTTCTCGTTCGGGAGTACCGGAGATTGCTCCGGGGGTTTCTGATGCTTTGGGAAATCGTGGCATCGTGTATTGCTCCGGCGCGCCGGGTCTATGCGTTCCGTTTGTGAAACGGGGTGGATTCCTATAATGGAAACTGTTTACGACAAATCAATTACGGCAGAACTCCCACCGGTGGAAAATCTTTCCGCCAGCGGGAGCTTTGCCGTTTTTTATATATCAAGGTGAGCAAGATTGAGAGATGTTGAGAGAGTTTGAGAGATTGGAAAAATCTCAAAGCCTCCCAAGATTTCCCAGAGGTGCTCAAAAAAGAGTGTAACAAATAACAACATATTATAAATATAAACACAAACAAAAAAAGAGGTGAAGTTATGGCTATTTGGTATGTCGGATCAAACCAGAAATGCACGACAATTCAAGACGCGATCAAAGAGGCCGCAGAGGGTGACACTATTATTGTCAAAGCAGCGGAATATGCTGTGGAAACTCCTGAAAAGGTTGTGATTGATAAAGGCGTGACAATTAAGGTTGACGGTGCGGAAAAAGTCACTGTTGATACATTTGTTATTGGAACTTCAGGTGCTTCTGGCTATGCTCCTGATATTACTATTGAGGGATTTGCTTTTAAGCCTACCGCAAATACTTCTACCGGTGCTGATTACCCCGGTTATTACGGCATTTTACAGTCAGGTGGGAGTCCGAAACTGCACAATTTGACTGTAAATAACTGCTCATTTGATTTAAGTGATGTTGAAAAAATAGATGCCAACAATGTGAATTATTCTGCTATTTTCCTCAGTCACAACTTTTGCCAAATGAATAGTTTGACTGTTACCGGCTGTACTTTTGTCGGCGATTATGATCCGGAAAATCCGGATGATTCGATCGCGCAGTATGCAATCCGGGCGCAATTTCAGACCAATGTGAATATTTCCGGCAACAAAATCAGTAATTTCAAAGCGAATGCAATTCATGTTGCTCCTCAAGGGCCTGCTTGGGAAAAATATGTTGAATCCGATTTTGTGATTTCCGGTAATACTATTTCTGACATTGGCAACAGTGCCATCGCTATTCCCGATGTCCAGAACTATCAGGTTTCAGTCGCGATTACCGGCAATACGATTTCCAATGTCTGCAATATCAAAGGAAATGGTGCTATTCGAGTGTGGGATGGTTCGGTTTACGGTGTTGAGATCTCCGGTAATGTGATTGAAGATACTCATATCGGTATCAATACCAATGCTCTTCAACTGCATGATGACGCAACCGGTGAATTTGTTGTTTCCGAGAATGCTATTGCGGTTATTGACAAGGCTGTTGATGGAAATTTGCAGATTGCCGGTATTGTTGGGACAAATATTCCGGAAGGGGCAGAAAATGCGAATTTGATTGTAAATGCCTCGGAAGTTCCTGTGAACACTGATACAGCGCGCATCTATGTCAATGCGGCGTGGGGCAATGCCTCTACAGAGGATAAAGTTGTTGTTGGTAACAAGGTTTACGTTATCGGCACCAACGCTTTCGCCAGCAGTTTGGAAGCCTTGACCAAAGCCAACGAACTTGGCGGTGCTGTTATCGATATCGACGGCATGACTGCTGGTGAAGCCAATTATTTTGCGATTACCAATTCCGGCGATTATACTATTACCGGAGGTAACGGCGAACTCTTTACCCGTTTGGGCGTGACTGGCAAAAACATCAACCTTACGTTTGAAGATGCTTATTTCCGTCTTGCCTGGTGCTACCGCACTGATGAAACCTCGACCTTTACGGTGAATAATTCTGTGATCGGTAAAGCCCCTCACTCCAACAGTGCTCCGTGGTTTACTGCCAAACACACTTCCTCACTTATTGAAGATTCCATCTACGGTATCAATCTGGACAACTACACCGATGAACAGATTTCGGTAATGGCGCGCAGTGCCAGCGAACTTAAAGCTGCGATCGAAGCCGGAACCCAGACCTATGTTCCGTGTGGCAACAACAACAGCGGTCATCATGTCGGAACTGCTGCAGACCTCACTATTGATGATTCCACCTTCTTCAGTGGCTGGATCAGTGTTATCGACCGTGCTATCGTTGAATTGGACAACAGTGTTCTCTACTATGGCGCATCCATCAGTATCGGTGCTGCCCGTGTTGACGGTATCTCGGATGTCAATTTGAACGGTTGGGATGCCCAGACTTCCAAGTGGTTTTCCAGCACTCCGCTTGCTTCGGCAGACGGTTTCCGTGAAGGCGAAATTGCCACGATGAATGTCACTGACTCTATCGTTCGCAATGTTTTGTGGGGCAATGGAAACGCCGGCGGCGGCATTATTCAAGTCGGTGGTTCTTATGTGCATGACAATGGTTATGCCGGTGAATGCGCCGGTGTGTTGAATATCACCCGTTCTGATTTCAGTACCACTCCGGTCAATGACAAAGGCGAAGTTGTTGAGACCAGTAATTCTGACATTGTCGTTGTCAAACACAATGGTACGGTCAATGTGATTGATTCCAAATTCACCTCTGGTAAGGTTGAAATCGAAACTGTCGCTGCTACTGAAACCGAACCCGCCAAAGCCGGTTCCTTTAATGTCTCCGGAGAAAGCACTCTCAATATTGGTAATTTGACTGGAGGTAGTGTTTATGGTAAGGATGTTACCCTGGTCGATTCTAAAATAAGTACAACCGAAACTGATTCAGATTTCCGAATCATTCGTTTCCTTGGAACGAATAACAAAATTACCGGAAATTCTGAATTCAATGGTGTTATCGGCGTTGGTCATGGCGGCGGTTATACCAAGGAAAAAGTTTCAGTTACTATTACCGGTGATTTTTCCGGAAGCAATGTCCTCGTAGGAGGAAGTGTTACGGCTGAAAACGGAGAAGTTTTTGACCATCAACTCAATATTGGCGATGCTGAAGGTGCAAGAACTACTGCATATTTTGGACAATTGGGTGCTTTTGGTGATGTAATTGTTAATAACGCGGATGTTGATTATCACTATACCTTTATCCGTGGTGATTTTACGGTTACTGATAGTTCATTGAAAAACACCAGCGTCAATACCTTTATTGCCGGAGATGCCAACGTTGTTGTTGATAATTCCGAGTGGACTATGGGAGGTTATTCCTATCTCGGAAGTTATGGCGATTATATGTACGGCAATGCAAGTCTTACCTTAAACAGTTCTGTTATGACAGTTACTGCTAATTTCGGTATTCAGGAGCAGGACGGCAAAAAGGTCGTATTCACTATTAATGAATCTTCCGTCATTGTAAAAACCAAACTGTCGGTTCAGGGTGATGCCGAAATCATTGTTGATGATAAGAGTACAATCACTGCCGCCGATTTAGACATGAAAGCCGGCTCTATTCTGATTAAAGTCACTGATGAACTTGCTTTCGGTGAAACCGGAGCCAAAAAGATTATCGATGTCAACGGTGACAAGATCGATGATGCCGAACTTGCCAGGATCACGGTCGATAAAGTCGGTTATGTTGCGGTCAAAGATGCTGAAGGTGATATCGTTCTCAAAAACGCCATGACCGATGTTGAGTCGGCGGATGCTTTGGCAACTGCTCTCAAAGATGAAAAAACCGAGTTCGTTTACATCAACAGCAAAATCAACGTTGCGGACGAAGAAGGTCTGGATGATTTGATCAACACCAATTACAGTAAACTGATTTTCGGTGCGGCTGGATTGCTGCTGTGGAACAGCGATCAGGCGGCGTGGCTTACTGACGAATACAAGTATGCTGCCAACATCCTGCTTGCTCCGACTGCAGCCGTGATCGATCCCGGTACTGAAGGAAACAGTGTCGAAATCAACTTCACGGATGGAGCAACCGGTATTATTGATGATATCACCGATGCCAATCTTGACCCGGTTGAAAGCGGTGTCGCTGCTGAGAAACTGGTTGTCAACAGTACCGGTAACGGCGAAATTCGTTCCAACATCACTCTTACTTCTGCTAATATCGAACTGAACAACAACGATGACAGCAGTGAAGAACTCAAAATTACCGGTGAAATCACCACCGGTGGTGACGTTGTTATCAACAACAAAAACAGTATTGTCGGCGCTGAAGGCGAAGCCGTTCTCAACGGCGGCAGCAACGAACACGGTGCCCAGGTTACTGCTTCCAACGTTACCTTGAATAACGATGGTCACGCCAACATCGACTTCACCGCCACCGGCACCGAAGAAGACAGCGGTATCATCACCATCGTCAACAACAGCAAAAAGACCCTCGAAGGTCAAGCGGAAGGCAAAATTGTCCGTATCGTTGCTTCTGAAAACAACGACGGTCATGTCGCCAACTTCACCAGTACCGCTTCGGAATACACCGAAATTGCCGATCAGAGCGTTGAAAACAGCGACTTCGTCGGCAAACTCGTCATTACCGGCGACACTGAATTTGTCGGCGAAGAAGCCAGCAGTGTTTCCGTTACTGCCAAAGTTATCAACGGAGCGACTGCAAAGGTTGACAAAGATGCCGTTGTTAATGTCGGCGAATACCTTTTTGCCGGAGATGAAGCATACAGCGGTTTGCCCAACAGCACCAATGGCGGTATCATTGAAATCAGTGGTACGGTCAATGCCTCCCAGACCAATTCCAACGCGGATGGTTCGATCATCATTGAAAACGGCGGTACTCTCAATACTCCGATTCTGAATCTTGAAAATGGCAATTTGAGTGATCGTAATTCCGGTTCTGTAGAAATCAAGGCTGGTGGTACTGTCAGTGCCGCTCAGATCAATCTGATAACCGGTGATGCTGAAATGACAATTGCCGGAGATTTTAATGTCACAAATAGTCGTGGTTCCGAAACTGGAGTCGCCTTCCTCAACAGTGGTACTGTTACCATCAACGGCGGTAAACTCAATTTTGATATGAGCGATCCTGCCAAGGTTGATGTTTCCGGAGATCAGACCGGTCTGGTCAATAGCAAGGACATTATCATCAATGGTGGTGAACTTCTGGTTTACAGCCAAAAAGGTGTCACCAACAACGGAACTTTCAAAGTCACCGGCGGTGAGGGCGAAACCAAGGCGGTTTCCACCATCGATGCCAATGTTACCGGCAACGCCATTCAGCTTGAGGGCGGTGTCCTCAAGGATTCCAATATCGCAGGTACTGTCGATGCTTATGGAGTCAGCGATTTCATCGGTACCAACAGTGTAAGTTCGCTTTATATGGGATACAATGTTGCGGACAACACTAAAGATGCAACTGTAAATATTACCGGTGAATATGTCGGTACTGTCATTGTCGGTGATGATGATGCCAGCGGAAAGTATGTCCTTAATATCGGTGAGGCCAATGGAGACCGTACCTACTTCGGAGATAAAACAAACGGTTCTATCCTTAATGTTCACGCCGCTAATGGTACTGCCAATATTGTAAATACTGACTATTATCTGCACCAGATTGTTTCTGATGGTACTATCAATGTTACAAACAGTACTTTGAATCTCAAGGGCGTCAGTCAGAATATCAAAAATGGCGGATCTATCATTCTTGATGGTTCACAATGGTATGGCAGCAATGGATTTAACAGCAATCTCGGTATCGGCAGCTGGAGTTACAATACTTCTGCAACAGGCAGTGGTTCATTGACCCTCCGGAATAAATCTTATGCCGAGTTCTATCGCTTAGGCTTGAATGATGCCGGCGAGTACAAAATCAATGCTGTTGTCAATGATTCTGAAATCGTTGTTGAAGAAGATACATATATCGGTGCCGGTGCAGAACTTTCACTGGTTTCCGGTACGTTGACCAGCCAGATTGTCAACAATAAAGGTCAGATTGTTGTTGATGAAAAGAGCAGTTTCATTGTCACCGATACTTTCACCAGTACCGGTACCATCACTGTCAATGTCACCGACGGCTGGAGAGGTTCCAAAGTCATCCTCGATGCCGCTGTCGGAACCGAAATCGGCGCTGTCGAAGTCGACGCCGCTGACGCCGCTGACGGTCTCAAAGTCAAGTTCGACGAAGCGACCGGTGACCTCATCGCCTACAACATCGATACCAATACCGCTTATGTTGATGGTAATTGGCCTGATGTGTACAGTCCTGATTATACCTTCGGTGAAGAGCTCGCTGAAGGCAAGTTCAGTGGCATCAATGCTTTCGGTCACGCCGCCGATGCGATCCGCGAAGCTGCGGTCAATGCCAATATCGGTAAGATCGTTGTCGATGAAAATACCTCAACTGAACTCTACGCTTTTGCGGTCAATAACAACATCACCACCGAAAACAAAAACGGTCTGGTCGTCGATCTCGGCAACCACGGTGTCAGCATTGATAAGGATATGAATACTGTCGTCAATGGCGAAATCAACGATGATTACGAAGGTGCTGAATCCACCATCATTGCCAACGGTATTACCATCGATGAAAATGTCAAAGTCATCGCCGATACCATCTATGGTAATGGTCTCGCTTACGAGATGAATATCAACGGTGAAGTTGAAGTCAATGGCGCTTACCTGAGAAAAGAAGGCGATATTGAAGTCGCCGGTAAGTTGACGGTCAAGGATTCCATCAGCTTGATCGCCGATGAGCAGACTCCCAGTTTGACGGTCACCGAAGATGGCGAGTTCAACGCTGCTGATGTCTACGCTGACGTCAACAGCGAAATCACCGTCAATGGTACCGCCAATGTCGGAAATCTCGAATCTTCCGGTTCGGTCAATGTCGGTGCCTCCGGTACTCTCAAAGGCGGTGTCAACAACAAAGGTATCATGAATGTCGCCGGTACTGTTACCGAAGCCACTGTCAACAATGCCGGAACTGTCAATGTCGTTGGCAGCAATGCCAAAATCGATGCTGAAATTACCGGAACTGACGGCGAATTCATCGTAAAAGATGATGTCAAATTCACCAGCAGCAAAGATATCACTGCCGGTCTCGTCTTCGTCGGTGATCCCGAAACTGACGAAAACTCCGGTGCTGAATTCATCGTCGGCAAGGGTACCAAGTTGAGCGCAACCGGAGAAGAAGGCGTTATCAACGTCCGCGACGGTGCAAAACTCGTCACCAACGGTGATGTGCTCGCTAACTACTTCCGCCTTACCGGTGATGCCGAAATCAATGGCAAGTTCGCGCTCGAAGGATCTTCTGACTCCCTCGTTAAAGAAGGTGCTGAACTCGTTGTCAACGGCAGCCTTACCAACACTTACACAACCGATGAAAACGGTGTGGTTTCCTATCCCGTCAGCATCGAAAATCTCGGCACGCTGACCGTTAACGGAACTGTCGCTCTGGCTGGTAAAGTCGAAGATATCGACAACCCCGGTGTGATCAAGAACACCGGTACCATCAATGTCAACAAGGGTGCGGTCATCGATGCTGAAATCACCGGTGCAGGTTTCGGTGTCATCTATGTCAAAGACGGTGCCGATTTCACCACCAGCAAAAATATCACTGCCGATGAACTCTATGTCGGTTATAACGGTACTGATGATACCGCCGCTTCCAAATTCACCGTCGCAGAAGGTACTGAAGTCCTCCTCGATGGTGAAAACGCGGTAGTCAATGTCCGTAAAGAATCTTCAATCACGGTCAAAGGCAAACTCACCGCCGGTCAGATCCGGCTCCGCGGTGCCGCAACCGTCGACGGCGGTACTATGACTCTGGATGGTTCTGCCGGAATCGAGGTGATGGAAACCGGTTCGCTCGTTGTCAAGAATGGCGGAACTGTTACCAACAGTTTCGTTGACGGTCAATTCGTCAGCATCGTCAAAGGCGGTTCGGTCTCGATCGACGGTGCCAAATTCAGCATCAGCGACATCACCGTTCAAAACGAAGGTACCATCAATGTCTCCGGTATCTCTACCGTCAATGCCACGGTGGAAGGAAATGCTGTCAAAACCGCTTATGCGGCAACTTTGAAAGAGTCCACCCTCAACGCTGATGTCAGTGCTTACGGCGCGTTGACTCTGGATAACTCCAAGGTCAACGGAAATATTACCGGTAATGCCGTGATCACCCTCAAAGGTGAAAATACGGTCACTCTCGGCGATAATTCTCAGGTCTACTACTTCTACGTTGCAGATGAGGTGACTCTCTCCGCCGGTTCCGATATCAACACCGTCGCAATCTACGGCGACAACAGCAAGTCCACTCTGAATATCAGCGGCGGCTTGCTCAATGGAAACTACGTCTACGGAGTCAAACTGAACCTCGATATCGCCGATTACAACGAAGTC
This sequence comes from Lentisphaerota bacterium, assembly GCA_015061805.1. Taxonomy (GTDB): domain Bacteria; phylum Verrucomicrobiota; class Lentisphaeria; order Victivallales; family Victivallaceae; genus UBA1784. Next base: position 27,416 of record SUVV01000021.1, read on the forward strand.
GTCACCGTCAATACCGCCTTGGCCAATATCAAGAGCGTTGAAGGATTCGAAGTCGAAGCCGGTCTCGCCGGTTCCTATATCTTCACCGATGATAAGGGTACTGCCGATGATACCACCGACGACGTCACCTACAAACTGGTTCAGTCCGGAAACGAAATCTCCTTCAAGGAATTCGCTTCTACTGATACCAACCTCGAAACACCTGAATTCATCGTCACCGATGACGTCAATCTGCCCAATGTCGATGTCGTAATGGCTGAAGGTTATGCTTATTCTTACATCGGATATCAGGCTGATGTCGAAGTCGGCGCGCTTTCCAAGTCCGACAATGGCGGTGTCACCAATATCACCGTCGCTCAGGAAGGTTCGCTCAAGGTCAACGGCGATATCGAAGCTGTCAATACCCTCGCTACCGGTTACAAGTCCGGTCTGAAAGCCGAAAATGTCACCGGTTCCGGTTACAATGATGTGATCTACGTCGGCGCTCTCAACGACGGTGTCTCCTTGAAGTCAATCGACCTCAAGACCGGTTGGGACTACATGTATGTCGGTTACGATTCAGATGTCACCGTCAACGGCAGCGTTTCCGGTCTCTCTTCGTTGATCATTGATGCCCTCGGCGAGGTAACCATCAAAGATAACTACGTCGCTGGCGACTATGCCAACACCATCACCGCTCTCGGCGATCTCACCATCAACGGAAATATCGTCAACGCTGATATCAACATCGGTACTTACATTACCACCGGTTGGAATGTCAACTTCAAGTCCGGCGATATCACCTATCTCTCCGGTGTCTCATTCTCCGGCGGCGATCTCGTCAACGGTGAAGCTGAATATTCCTTCAACGCCGAAAAGATCGACGGTACCACCTACAATAACGTATTCTACTTCGGATACGCTGCTGATGTCACCATCGGCGATATCAACGGCAGAGGCGGTTACGACCAGATCGTCACCGGTATCTACGGTGATGTCAAGTTCGACGGCAATATCGCCAACATTCAGGTGATCTCCGTCGGCTGGGCCACCGATTTTGAATCCGACAAGATCAGCGATGTCATGAGCTTCGTCTTCACCGGCGGTGTCAGTTCCACCGACAAAGCCGAATTGACCGTTGAAGCTGTCACCACGACTGATTATTCCGACTACATCTACATCGGTAACTTCACCGATGCCAACATCGGCGATATCAATGGTATGGGCGGTTACGATACCATCGTCACCGGATACGATGCCGATGTCACCGCCGGAAATATCAGCAATGTCGGTCAGATCGTTGTCGGCAGCGGTGTCAGTTCCGATGATAAGGCGAAATTCACCGCCACCAGCATCAGCGGTACCGAATACAACGATGCCGTCGTCTTCGGAAACTTCGTTGAAGCCTACGTCGGCGATATCGACCTCGGCGCCGGTTACAACCAGATCGTCACCGGATACGATAACGATGTCACTGTCGGAAATATCACCGGTGTCGGTCAGCTCGTCGTTGGTAACGGTGTCAGTTCCGATGATAAGGCGGAATTCACCGCCACCAGCATCAGCGGTACCGAATACAACGATACCGTCGTCTTCGGAAACTTCGTCGAAGCCAACGTCGGCGATATCGACCTCGGAGCCGGTTACAATGCCATTTCCACCGGATATGATGCCGATGTCACCACCGGAGATATCACCGGTGTCGGTCAGCTCGTCGTCGGTAACGGTGTCAGCAGCGAAAATGAATCCGAATTCGATGCCAGAAACATCACCGGTACTCAGTACAACGATGTCTTCTCCTTCGGTCACTACACCGATGTCGAATTCGACAGCCTCACCCTCGGCGAAGGTAACGATTACCTCGCCAATGGCAGCTACAGCGAAATCGAAACTGCTGGAAAGATCGACTTCGGTGCCGGTTACGACAACATGGTCGTCGGCAACTACAGCCGCGCAGAAGCCGGTTCTCTCGACTTCGGTGCTGACTACGACACCCTGACCCTCGGTTACAAGTCCGAACTTACCCTCGGTAAGAATGTCGAAAATGTCGAAGCCATCTACGCCAATATCGATTCCAAGATCATCGTCACCGATGCCGATGAGGATGTCAACTTCGATAAGGTCGCCGGAACCTGGCAGAACGCCACCATCTACGACATCGAAGGTGTCCTCGCTGACGGTGAAAATGCCCTCGCCGGTTCCGTCTACAGCAACGAATGGGATATCTACACCTTCAACGTCACCGGTGACAGCAACAATGATCTTTCGATCATCGGCGCTGACAACACCATCCAGGTCGACCTCTATCAGATGGTTGATGGTGAATGGACCAGCCTCGGCACCGTCCATCCGTTCTACGATATCGAAACCGGCAAGTCCAGTCTCGACAATGGTCAGTATGCCATCGCTGTCAAGGTTGACGGTGCTGACTTCAACAAAGAAAACGACGACAACAACAAGTACAGCTTCACTGCTAAACTTGCCTGATTGCAGTTGTAATCACCCCGCCGCGTGGATTTCCCACGCGGCGTTTTTTTTTGTTCACGGAGCGATCTCGCTTTGCCGGAAGCGCGCCTTGCGGTCGTCGCCGCTCGGGTCGAGTACGTAAGTACACTCCCCTCGCGGACTCCTCGGCAAAACGCGCCCGGCTGTGCGATATCGCTCCTGATTCCGGGCGATTGCCGGGGCGGCGGCTCGCGGGCAATCTCTTGGCAAGTCATCGGACGTCGGATTCGGTTGAGGACATAAGTCCACGCCCTCACCGCCGCCTTGACTTGCCGGCGACCTTGCCGCACGATCCATCCGCCCTATGACGTTTCTTGGAGCCGCGCCAATCGTTGGGCTGACGCCCAACAGGCGAGAGGTAGGTTTATTGTAGCGCCGCCTTGCGGCGGCTTATATACAAGCCGCGTTGCCCCAACTGCCCGCGAAGGGCGCGTTGCCCGTAATTTAACCCTCTCCCAACCCCTCCCACAATCTCCCAACCCTTCCCACCCCAAAGTGCCAAGTCAGCAAGCCAACTCTGTTTGCACCCCCGTCAAGCCGCGTTGCTCCAACTGCCCGCGAAGGGTAGGTTGCCCGTAATTTTACGCCCTCTCGGCATCTCCCACGCTCTCCCAAAACTTCCCACCTCAATGCGCCAAGTCAGCAAGCCGCTTTGTTCGCCCCCCTCAATTTGTATAAACCCCCGAATATCTGCGAAAAAAATCAGTGATTTACGGAGAAAATAATTGAAAATATCTTGATTCTGTTTTATATTAACCAAAGGACTTTTTTTTAATCTTTTTTCGGGATATTATGTTTTTTGATACTACTCTGACAATTGTCGGTATTCTGCTGCTGGCGGGGGCGTTGTCCTGCAAAATTTCCAGCCGGTTCAATCTGCCGACATTGCTGTTGTTTCTTGCCGCAGGTTCGGTTGCAGAGTGGTTGTTGCCTTTTTCCGGGACGGAATATGTGGAGGCGATCAACAACTTCGGTATTCTTGCAATGGCGTATATCCTTTACTCCGGCGGCTTGGATACCGACATGCACGCGGTGAAATCCGTTTCTCTGCGCGGTATCATGCTGGCATGTCCCGGCGTGGCAATCACCGCATTGATCCTCGGCTGCGGATGCTATTTTCTCCTGGATTGCAGATATCCTCTGGTCTGGTGTCTGCTTTTCGGCGCCTTGATCTCGTCCACCGATGCCGCCGCCGTATTCGCTATTTTACGCAGCAGAACGGTCGGATTGAAAAAAGACCTCCAGCCGCTTCTGGAATTTGAATCCGGAAGCAACGATCCCATGGCGGCATTTCTTACCTTGCTGCTCTGTTCTCTTTGCGTGGGAAGAGAAGAGGTCAACTGGTTCATCGAAGTTCCCATGGTCTTTTACCGGCTCGGCGGCGGCGTGCTGCTCGGAATATTTTTCGGTTGGGCAGGAAAGTATCTCTTCCGGATAAAACTGGATTTTGAAGGCCTGTACTTTGTGATAAGTGTAGCTCTCGTTCTCCTTTGCTACGGCGGCGCTCAACTGCTCAAAACCAACGGCTTTATGGCGTGTTACGTCTGCGGCGTATGTATGAATGGCGCTCATTACAACTACAAGCGCGGACTGGCTAAATTCCATAATGCCGTTGCCTGGCTGATGCAGATCGGATTGTTTATCCTGCTCGGATTTCTCGCCCAGCCGGAATCGCTTTTCAAAGCCAATATCTGGGTCCCCGGAGTGATCCTGGGATTTCTGCTGATGTTCGTCGCCCGCCCGGTTGCGGTCTTCATCTGTCTCGCCGCCAGCCGTCACACTTTGCAGGAAAAACTCTTTATTTCCTGGGTCGGCATCCGGGGAGCGGCTCCGATCGTACTGGCAACTTTCCCATTGGCTTTCGGTGTCATCGATGCCCAGTTGATGTTCCGGATGATCTTCCTTATGGTCATCTTGTCGGTCGTTATCCAGGGTTGGACTCTGATGCCGGTGGCAAGATTGCTCAAAATGGACAAGGCGGCTTCTCCCAACCGGGAACGCGCCCCGTTGGAACTTGAGATCATGCACGGCAGCTGCGATCAGGAAATGCGGGAATTTGAAGTTTCTGATAATTCCGAACTGGTCGACCGCACCCTCGCGCAAATCGCTTTCCCCGCCGGTGCCCTCGTGACAATGATCCGGCGGAAAGACCGCTTTATACCCGCTCATGGTAATACGCTTATCAACGCCGGGGACGGCTTGCTGATAATGGCGGAAGAAGGATTGCTTCAAGCTATTGAAAAAAAATATTTTAAAAAATAATTTAACGGAGAATATTATTATGAAACTGAAATTTTACAACACATTGTCTCGAAGTCTTGAGGATTTTGAACCCATCGTGCCGGGTACCGCAAGAATGTATACCTGCGGTCCCACAGTCTACAATTTCGCCCATATCGGAAATTTTCGAGCCTATACTTTTGAAGATATCCTCCGGCGTACTCTGGAGTATTTCGGATACAAAGTTACCCAGGTGATGAACCTCACCGATGTCGATGATAAGACCATCCGGGATTCCAAAGCCGCCAATCTGCCGCTGGACACCTTTACCCGCAAATACAAAAATGCCTTTTTCGACGATATCAAAACTCTGAAGATCGAATCCGCCGAAGTCTATCCCGCCGCGACCGGACACATTCCGGAAATGATCGATCTCATCAACAAACTTATGGAAAAAGGTTTCGCTTACAAAGCCAGCGACGGCTGCGTTTATTTCTCGATTTCCAAGTTTGAAAAATATGGACAGCTCGCCCGTATCGACCGCGATAATCAGCGCGACGGCGTGCGTATTTCCAATGATGAATACGCCAAAGATGCCGTCGGTGACTTCGCACTGTGGAAAGCATGGGACGCTGATGACGGCGATGTCGCGTGGGACAGCCCGTGGGGCAAGGGCCGCCCGGGATGGCACATCGAATGCAGTGCGATGTCCATGAAGTATCTCGGCGACAGTTTCGATATTCACACCGGCGGCGTGGACAACATGTTCCCGCACCACGAAGACGAAATCGCCCAGAGCGAAGCCGTCACCGGTAAAAAATGGGTCAACTACTGGCTCCATTGCGAACACCTCATGGTCGGCAATACCAAGATGTCCAAGAGTCTGGGTAACTTCTACACTCTCCGTGACCTGCTGGACAAAGGTTGGAGCGGCCGGGAGATCCGCTGGGTGCTGATTGGCGCTCATTACCGCAAAAAACTCAACTTTACCTTTGAAGCACTCAAACTTGCCCGCGAAACTCTCGGCAAATTTGATGAATTTTTCAAACGCCTGCGTACCGTGAAAAACGATGGTGACGGCGCTTCAGCGGCACAGATTGTCGCCGATGCCGAAACTGCTTTCGCTTCCGCAATGGCTGACGATCTCAATATCTCCATGGCGCTTGCCGCGCTCTTTGATCTCATGCGGAATATCAACCGCCTTGCAGATGAAAACAAACTTGATCGTACCGGGGCGGAAGCTGCACTTGCCGCATTCCGTAAGTTCGATACGGTCATCGGATGTCTTGAGGTCGATACCGTCCGGGAAGATGCCGCAATTCCGGCAGAAGTGACTGCTCTTGCCGAAGCGCGCGCCATCGCCCGTAAAGAGAAAAACTGGGCAGAAAGCGACCGTTTGCGCGATGAAATCGCCAAACTCGGTTATGCCGTCAAAGATGCTCCGGGCAATGTCTGGCAACTTCATAAACTCTAAAAAAGGAAATATTATGAAAAAAATTGTTTTGTGGATGCTGGCTCTGTCGGCATTGGGGGTCAATGCCGCAGTCAAACTGCCGGGGATTTTCTCGGATCACGCGGTATTGGCCAAAAAGGCGAAAGTTCCGGTTTTCGGCAAGGCTGACCCCGGCGAAAAGGTGGTCGTCGAATTCAATAAGCAAAAGCGCGAAACTGTTGCCGGACAAAACGGCAAATGGCGGGTCGATCTCAATCTCGCTGATTCTCCAGAAGGTCCTTTCGAACTCAAAGTCAATAACATTGTTATCAAAGATGTGATCGTCGGCGAAGTGTGGCTCTGCTCCGGTCAGTCCAACATGCAGTATGCTCTCAGCGGTTCCATCGGACGCAAAGAAGAGTGTGCAAAACCGATCGGCAGCCGCTTCCGCTGCTTCAATGTCAAGCGCAACAGCAGCAAAGTTCCGCTGGAAGAAGTTGGCGGCAAATGGGTGTATGCCACATCCACCTATTCTCCCTCATTCCCCGGAGTCGGTTATTTTTTCGGTAAAAAACTGCTCGCCGAAATCAATCGTCCGGTCGGTTTGATCAATGCTTCATGGGGCGGCACCGATATCACTGCATGGATCAGTTGGGAGGCCATCAGCGAAAACAAGGCGGCTTTGGCGCGTTCCAAAAAGAAAGATGCCGCTAATCTGCCCAAACGCGAACGTGTGAAACCGACCCGGCTTTACAATGCCATGATCTATCCGCTTTTCCCGTATGCTCTGAACGGTACCATCTGGTATCAGGGCGAACGCAATGCCCGCAATGCTCACGAATACGCCGATCTCACCCGGGCTATGGTTGCATTATGGCGGAAAAATTTTGAATTCAGCGAGATGCCCTTCTACTGGTGCAGTCTGGCTGCTTATAATCCCAAAACCAGTGATCCCAATGCGCCATCCAACTGGGCGCGGCTCCGTGAACAGCAGACTTTGGCGCTGAATGTTCCCTTTACCGGACAGGCGATCCTGACCGATGCCGGAGAATCTCACAATATCCATCCGCGTGATAAGAAGACTCCGGGGGAACGCCTCGCCGCCATCGCGCTTGCCAATGTCTACGGTAAAAAGGTTCCTTTTGCCGGACCTTCTGCAACCGGATTTACCCGTAAAGGCAACAAGATCGTCATCACTTTCAAAGATATTGAAGGCGGTTTGGTTTCCGTTGTCCCATCTGAATACGCATATGATACCCGTGGCAAAAACGGACGGCCAAAATCTGCTAAAATCGTCCGCAACAGCCCCGACACTCAGGTTGAAGGCTTCGCAATTTGCGGCAAAGACGGCAAATATTTCTGGGCGGACGAAGCGGTGATCGACGGCGATACTGTGATCGTTTCCTCTGCCAAGGTGGCAGAACCTGTCGGTGTGCGTTATGCATGGGCGCAGAATCCGACCGCAAGTTTGTATAACAAGGCTGGCTTCCCGGCTGTTCCATTTCAGAAAAAGGATATTGCAAAATGAAAAAACGTTTTTTTACTGCATGGCTTGCCATAATTGCAGCATTGCCGCTGTCGGCGGCTGTCTCATTGCCGGGGATTTTCTCGGATCACGCGGTACTGGCCAAAAAGGCGAAAGTTCCGGTTTTCGGCAAGGCTGACCCCGGTGAAAAGGTGGTCGTCGAATTCAATAAGCAAAAGCGCGAAACTGTTGCTGGAAAAAACGGCAAATGGCGGGTCGATCTCAATCTCGCTGATTCTCCGGAAGGTCCTTTTGAACTCAAGGTCAATAACATTGTCATCAAAGATGTGATCGTCGGCGAAGTGTGGCTCTGCTCCGGTCAGTCCAATATGGCGTGGCGCCTGAATAGAAGCGAGGGTTTCTCCCTCGCCAGGACCAAACCGGTCGGCAGTCGGCTCCGCAGTTTCAATGTTTCGTTGAAAAGTATGGCTCAACCCAGTGATGTGATCAACGGGAAATGGGTTTATGCTGACCCCGCCAATGTAGGCAGTTTCTCCGGAGTCGGATACTTTTTCGGGAAAAAACTGCTTGCTGAACTCAATACTCCCGTCGGTCTGATCAACGATGCCTGGGGCGGTTCTCCGATCGAAGCGTGGATGACCAGCGATGCTGCCAAAGTCGTTCCCATGGTGGCTCAGCGTGATGCTGAAACCTCAAAGGCGTTCAAGGCGTACCCCGAAAAACGCAAGAAATATCTGACCGATGTTGTCGAATGGGCAAATAATAACGGTCGCAAAGATACCGTCCGCAAGTGTCCGGATGCCGGAACCAAGTGGAAAAAAGTTTCAACAGTTCCGGTCGGCAGCGGTGTTATCTGGATCCGCAATCAGGTCACTTCCAATGAAACTTCGCTCAAGTTCAATTTGCAGCGTCAGCGGGTTCCCTTTACGGTTTGGGTCGACGGCAAAATGGTCTTTGAATGGAGTCTGGAAAGCGCTGTCCTTTTCCACTATCCCCGCTTTACCGTTTCCGGCCTCAAGCCGGGCAAACATGAAATCATGTTCCGCATTTACAATCCGCTCAGCATCAATTGGAACTTCAATACCAATATGATCGTGGGGTCGGTCGATTTCGGCGGAAAGAAATGGGAATATTTCCGGGAAGTCTCTTTCAAGAATAAGACCGCTCCCGCGCCTGCTCAACCGGGAGCCACTCCCAGAGAGTTTTTCAACAGTCAGCGTCTTTTCAACGGTTGTATCTACGGCTTGCTTCCCTATGCCATTGACGGCGTGATCTGGTATCAGGGGGAAACCAATGCCGGACGTTTCAAAGAATACGCCGCGCTCAAGCGGGCGCTGATCGCGGATTGGCGCAAACATTTTGAATTCCCGGAAATGCCCTTCTACTGGTGCAATCTTGCCAACTACAAGCCGAAAAATGCCAATGCGGATGCGTTTGAGGTAT
>SUVV01000005.1 GCA_015061805.1 Lentisphaerota bacterium
AAACACACATATGATCGAAATGTGCCGTGTTTTATACACGGACACTCCGACTATAAAAATGTGTTTGCATTACGTCTTATTTGTGAAGTGGTAGTTCAGAGATGGACGTTTACAATCAGTTTGCCAAATTTTTTATTCAGTTATCGTTTTTGTTTGTTAATACCTCTATTATTTTTCCGGAAATGCAACACGCACTCCGTTTGACTATAATTTATCATGCAGAATAATGAAATGCAAGAAATAAAATCAAAAAAAGAGTGGTTTTATCATAAATGCCGCTTGGCAAAGGCGTGACCGCTGCCGGATTTCAGACATAGTTCAAAAACAATGATTTTTTCTTGGAGGGTGTTTTAATTCTCCGGAATAGTTCTCTCAAGCTCAAAACGGTTGACGGCAATGCAATTTTGCGGAACATTGACGTTTCTCCGGGAAACATCTCTGAACGCATAAAAATCCAAACAGAAAACGGCTTTTATCTCAAACGAAATGTCTGTAAATTCCGATAGAATAAAATCCGCCCCGAAAAACAGTCACTCCACCGACATTTACTTAAATCCGGCTTTTTCCAGTTCTTCAGCAGTTCTGAATCCTTCGTATGAATTCGGAATTTGCTGTTGCAATTTGGCTATTTTTACGATTGCCTGTTCCGGATCTTTTTTAATCTCATCAGAGATTGCTGTCAGCAATAATTTTGTATCTTCAACTTTTTTGAAATTCATACTGCTGTAAACTGACATTATATGCAAAACAGTTATTCCTTTAGCCACCCACATACATCCGACAGCAGTTCCAATGTTGGTTACAATCAGGAGAATGACAGCAATCCCGAATTTTTTTGATTTGAGCATGTTGTGTTATTTTATGTTTTGTTTGGTTGTATTTATGGAAGCGATCAGAGTTATTCTGATTTCCCGGCAGAGAGTTTCCAAACGATCATATTCAGCCGATGAAATAATATTTGTTTTGCTCAACAACAGCAACCAGTAGCTTGTTTCATTGGCTTCTTTCAAGGCAATTTGCAGTTTTGAAACAAAATCCGCTTTCCCGTGAGCATACTGTGCTTCGTGGATATTGGCTCCGATACTGGTTCCGGCTCTGCCGATTTGATTGCAGATGATCGTTTCTTTTCTCTCTTTCAGATATTTTACAAGATTCAATATTTCAACAGCAAAGGCAACAGAGATATCAGCGAGTTTGTTTGAAGATTTTTCCATGACAGAATTTTCCTTTCCGCTGAATAATGTAGCATAGACAAGGAATATTTGCAAACATAACTCTCATTTTTCATTTTTTCATCATACGGAGCGTGAGCGGAGTGCTTCATATTGTGAAGTGTAACGGAACAATGCTTCATAGCGAAATGAAATGAAGCTGCTTCATCTGAAAAGGCGTTTTTATGAAGCACTTTGTGTCTTGCACGCCTCTGGCGTGTCAAGCACACAAAAGTATGAAGCGGCACTGCGTGCCATGAAGCGCACCTTCGGTGCATGAAGCGAAGCCTTTTCAGGCTTCATTCACCATTTTTGCCGCAGGCAAAAATGGTGGGCGATAGGGGACTCGAACCCATGACCTCTGCCGTGTGAAAGCAGCGCTCTAACCAGCTGAGCTAATCGCCCGAAAATGGCATCTCCAACGGGATTCGAACCCGTGTTGCCGGGATGAAAACCCGGTGTCCTGGGCCTCTAGACGATGGAGACACATTAATCAACACATTTCATAATATAGTCCCGGATTTCCGTTTTTGCAAGTTGTGATCGCAAAATATTTACTTTTTTATCCGGGATTTTCTCTTTATTTTATGACAATACCGCAATTCCGGGATACTGACGGTACTTTTCATGCGAATCCATTCCACAACCGACCAGATAGCGGTCATCCATAAAGAATCCCGCCCAATCAGCATGAGCGATACCCTCCGGACGCGGCAGAACTTTTTCCACCAGAACCGCTGTTTTCACACTCAACGCACCGAGTTCCATAAGATTGTCCCGGATAAGTTTCAGAGTGCGCCCGGTATCCAGAACCTCGTCGACTATCAGCACATGACGGCCGCGAACATCCAGTTTCAATCTGGAACGCAGTTCAACGTCTCCGGCACGCACATTAGCGCAGTAGCTGCCAGCCGCCATTGAGTCAATATAAAAATCATCCAAATCGATCGCTTCTGCCAATTTCGCAGCAAAGAAAAGTCCGCCATTCATGACCACCAGCATCGTCAGCGGTTCAGTTCCGTAAGCCTTGACGACTTCTGCTCCCAACTCCCGAACCCGGCTCTGCACCTCTTCCGGAGTCTTGACAACTTCCATATTTTCCATAATATCTACCCGATCAATTATTGAATTCACTTACAAACACACATATTTCAGCACAAACAGCAGAGAAATCACCCACATCAGCCAGTTCACTCTGCCTTTGATCCGGCAATTCAAGATCGTATAGGATATGATTCCGAAACCGAGACCATCGCTTATATTATAGGTAAAAACGGTTCCGGCAATCAACAAGTATGCCGGGAGCGCTCCGGTAATATCGTTCCAGTCGATAAGAACGATTACTTTCATCATCAAAAAACTGATGATTATCAGTGCCGGAGCCGTCGCAAAGCAGGGGATCGCCAGGAAAACCGGCGCGAAAATCAGGGAGAGCAGAAACCACATCACACAGGTCAATGCCGCAAGACCGGTTCTGGCTCCGGAACGGATACCGATGGTGGATTCGACAAATGTCGAAGTGGTACTGGTGCCGAGAATACCGCCGAACAATGTCGCAATGGAGTCGGCAAGCAGAATATTACGCATACGCGGAATTTTGCCATTTTCTTTCATCAGCGGAGTGTTGACGATCGCTCCGTTGACCGTCCCCACCGTATCAAAAAAGTCCGTAAAGAAAAACGCAAAACCGATCACCAGAAAATCTGCTGAAAATAAAAGCGGAAGTCCGGAAACTCCGGATTCCCGGCTCGTCCACCGGCTGACATGAAACGCCGAACCGAAAAGTTCGCAGAATCCGTTCAGCGGTTCAATAAATGCGGCACAGTTGAAGTGCGGCAGCATTGAGACAAATCCCTCCTCCGGAGCAGGAACATAAATTCCCAGCAGCTGACAGACGATCCCCAGCCCCCATGTCCCGAGGATGCAATAGAGCAGCGCACCTGAAATTTTCCGGTGCATCATCCAGGCGGCAAACAGAACTCCGGCCAATGTCAGAAGCGCCGATATCCCTGCGGTGGAAAACCCCGGTCCGCAAAAGTTCTGTATGGTCATAAAAGTTTCCGGATTCGCCTTGATGATATGGGCGTTTTTGAATGCGATCAGAGTGATAAACATCCCGATTCCGGCGCCCATGGCATACTTCAATGGCATCGGTATCGCATCAATGATCTTTTCCCGGATGGAACTTACCGACAGGAGAAAAAAAACGATTCCCTCAACGACTACAGCAAACAGGGCAAATTGCCAGGAATATCCCATTTTTGACACGACCGTGTAGGCAAAGAAGGCATTCAATCCCATCGCCGGAGCCAACACCAGCGGATAATTGGCGATCAGCGCCATCGCCAATGTGCCGAATGCAGCAGCTATTGCCGTCACAAAGAAAACTCCGCCGCGATCCATTCCGGTACTGCCGAGAATAGCCGGATTCACCGCCAGAATATACGATACAGCTAAAAAAGTCACCGTTCCGGAGTAGACCTCCCGTTTGACGGTGGTATTGTTCTCCTGCAGTTTGAAAAAACGTTTCAGAAAATTCATTAAACACACCCTGTAATTGAAAAATTCTCCTTTGAACAACTCCTGCAAAAACGAAGACCGTAAAGTTATAATATAGCATAAATATGTATAAAATGCAACCTGAAATTTCTGCGGCGGCAACGCAGATACGCCACCCCGTAAATCACCGCGAAAGCGCATTAAAACGGCTTTTTTACAAGGCAGTTGAATTTTTCTGCAAAAATTTTTATTTTTTCACTTGCAAAATCGCCTTTCAGCAATTAAAGTAAATTCGTGTATGCGAGAAGAAGCATACAGATGTATGCGAGAAGAAGCATACATTTTCTGAAAAATAAATAACCTTTACACATATGGAACTGTTTGAACTATGCAAAATTTGCTGATCGTCGAATCTCCGACCAAAGCCCGTACCATCAGCCGGATGCTGGGAAGCGATTACCGGATCATCGCTTCCATGGGACATGTCCGCGACCTGCCGGAACATGCCCTGGGTATCGATATCGCCAACTCTTTCACCCCGGAATATATCGATACCCCGCGCAGTAAATCAGTTCTCAAAGAGTTGCGTTCCGCCGCCGCCAACGCCAACGAAATCTATCTGGCAACAGACCCTGACCGCGAAGGTGAAGCCATCGCATGGCACCTCAAAAACGCGCTCAGCGAAACGATGAAAAAAGAGATCCCCTTCCTCCGGATCACTTTCCACGAAATCACCCGCAACGCCGTGGAACAGGCTATCGCCAATCCCAGTTCGATCAACATCAATCTGGTCGATGCCCAGCAGGCGCGAAGAGTCCTCGACCGTATCGTGGGCTATCAGGTCAGCCCCCTGCTCTGGCGCAAACTGGAAAAAGGCAGCAGCGCCGGACGGGTACAGTCTGCCGCCTTGCGCATGGTCGTCGAAAGAGAACGCGCCGTACTCGCTTTTATTCCCGAAGAATATTGGAGTTTATCCATCCTCTTTGATACCGATCAGAAATCCTCTTTCCGCGGCAAACTCTTCAAGATCAGCGGCAAAGATTTCCACATCAAAAACGCTGAAGAGGCAACTCTCTGCGAAAATGCCATCCGCAACGGCAGTATTCCGGTCATCAGCGACAAACTCAAGCAGAACCGTAAACGCAATCCCTATCCGCCGTACACCACCAGTACCTTGCAGCAGTCTGCCAACCAGCTTCTGCGCTTCAGTGCGTCCAGCACCATGCGCTACGCCCAGCAACTTTACGAAGGTGTGGAGATCGGCACCGGAGAATCGGTCGGTTTGATCACCTATATGCGTACCGACTCCGTCACCATCGCCAGAGAAGCGCAGATCGCGGCTAAAGAGTACATCACCCGCGAATACGGTGCCGAATACGCCCCGGAAAAATTCAACGTTTATAAAAATAAAGCCGCCGCGCAGGAAGCACACGAAGCCATCCGTCCGACTGATGTCCGGCGTACCCCGGAACTGCTTGCCCCCTACCTCGACCCCCAGCAGCTCAAACTCTACACGCTTATCTGGAAACGCTTCGTCGCCAGCCAGATGGTTTCTGCCAAACAGGAACTCATTACGGTAGATGTCAATATCAACGGTTCCGACGGCAACAGTTATCTTTTCCGTTCCAATGCAACCGTCACGACCTTCCCCGGCTTCCTTGTCCTCGCCGGAGAAGCGGCAAAAAGCACCGAAAAGGATGAATGCCGTCCGGATGTGTTGAGCGGACTCAAGAAAACTGCCGCACTTACGATCAATAAGTTTGACAAAGAGCAGAAGTTCACCGAACCGCCGCCGCGCTTCACCGAAGCTTCGCTGATCAAACAGCTGGAAGAAAACGGTATCGGACGCCCCTCCACCTACGCCACCATCCTCCGCACCATTCAGGATCGCGACTATGTGAAGCGCGAACAGGGCAAACTCATCCCGACTGAACTCGGATTTTCCGTCAATGACTTCCTGGTGGAGAAACTCCCGGAACTTTTCGATATCGGATTCACCGCCCAGATGGAGCAGAAACTTGATGATGTCGAAGCCGGTTCCCTCAACTGGGTCGAACTTATGACCAAATTCTATGCCAGTTTCGCCGTCTGGGTCGGCAACGCCAAAGACAGCGGCGCCCCTGCCCCGGAAAAAGCCAGAGAGATCATCACTATTTTCGACAACATCACCTTTGCCGAAACGGCGAAAGGCGCTTCGCGCAAATTCGATGACCGCAAATTTGTGACCTCCATCCGGGATAAATTTGAAAAAACCGGCAAACTCAGCGAAAAACAGTATCAGGCATTGGCTGTTCTCGCCGCCCGCTACATCGGTCAGATCGATACCGGAAAAATTTCTGCAGAATTGAAAGCAATTCTGGATGAAGCATGCAAGGTCAATGAAGAAAAAGCCGAAAAAATGAAAAACCGTCCGCCGGCTCCGGAAGGCGATGGATATGCTCCGGTGTTCGCCGCATTTGCCAAGGTCGAATTCGCTGCACCGAAAAACACTAAACGCAACACATTCAATGAGGAAAAATTCTTCAAATCATTGAAAAAGCAATCCGAAGCCGGTTCTGCGCTTTCCGAAAAACAGCTCGCCGCACTCAAGCGTATGGCGGTCAAATATCAGGATCAGCTGACTGACAAACAACTGGTCTTTGATCTGCTGAAAGTTGAACCGGAAACATCCGGAAACGGAGAAGACACCGCCGCCGTAAAGATCACCCCCGCCCAGTTGGGAGAACTTATCGCCGGCTTGGAAAAGGTCACGGATTGGGCCCCGGCAGAGAAAAAGGGCAGATTCACCTTTGATGATAAAAAATTCTTCCAGTCGCTTGCCCGGCACTACGCCGATAAGAAGTCGCTTTCGGACAAACAGGCCGCCGCACTGGAAAAACTTGCCGCGAAATATATGAAAACCTCAAACTAAGGAATCTTCTGCAATGGCAAAAAAAGAAAAAAACAAAAACGGTGAAGAGAAAGAGAAAAATCAATCCAAAAACTCTGCATCTAAAAAAGCATCTCTTGCCAAAAAAATATTGAAAATCACCGGATTCACTTTCGCCGGAATCCTGGCGGCCGTGATCCTGCTGGTGCTTTTCCGCGACCCGGTCATCAAATTCGGTGTCACCTCGATCGGCTCCTGGATCACCGGAGTTGAGATAACCCTGGAAGATATCGATACCTCGTTGACCAAAGGAACCGCCACCGTCAAAGGACTGCGAATCGCCAACCCGCAAGGTTTTGAATGTCCGTATATGCTCGAACTCGGTGAATTCCATGCTGATATCGACCTCGGTTCGCTGACGACCAAAGAGATCGTCATCGAAGATATCCGGGTGAAAGACCTGTACTTCACTGCGGAGTTTGATGATAACAGCAGCTTCAACGTGACTGAACTTACCGGAAATCTCAAAAAACGTTTCCCCCCGGATGAGGATGATGTTGAGAAAAAGGATGATGACGACATAACTCCCAACGAAACCGATCCGGATGAAAAGAGCGATGATCCGGCTCTGCTTTTCCAAAATATCGATGTCAACTTGAAACTCACGCTGGTTCACGATTTCAGCAATGCAACGCTCTCAATGCCGGTCTCTTACGCAAAGCAAAATCTCCGGATCGGAGCAGATGACGATGATGTCCCAATCGTGGAAAGACTTGATGCTATGGCAAAATATTTTGAATCATTCTGCCAGGCCTGTTTCAATGCCGGAGCGTTTGTCGTAAGTGCCGGAGAGGAAGCCGGAGAGATTTTGAAAAGCGGTTTTTCAGCCGGAGTTGACGGCGGCAAAAAAGTTTTTGAAGGTGGTAAAAAAGTTCTTGATGGCGGTAAAAAGGTCATCGACAGCGGAATTGACGGCGGCAAAAGCCTGCTGGATTCCGCAACCAAACTCTTCAAGTAATCACCATTAAATCAAAAAAATCACGCCGTGAAACATAAGTTTCGCGGCGTGATTTTTTTTAGCCCTCGGGGATCAGCCCCCCCGGATTTTCAGATCACTCCATAAAAATATTGCGGCTGGCAAAGACCGGTTCACTGGTGATATTGATACCCAGTTTACGCAGTGCCGCTTCATCTCCTTGAGTCGGGATGTGGGTGATGTGCATTTCACATCCGGCAAGTGACTGCAGTTGTTTCATTGCGAGTGCCGCTGCCGGGTTGGACGGTGTGGAAACACTCAATGCGGTCAAAGTTTCACTGAGAGCAAGGGAAATCTGCTTGTCTTTGAATATATCGTGCTTCAACTTACCGACAGATTCAATGATCTGCGGGGAGAGCAAATGCAAATCAGCAGGCAGATCCGCCAGATACTTGATAGCGTTGATGATACAGCTGGAGGCGGCGTGAAGCAGGGAAGAATTTTTTCCGGTGATAACGGTTCCGTCATGAAGTTGGATCGCCGCGCCGCAGAACACATTATCGTTACCATGTTTTTCCGGATTGGCGGCAGCCGCTTCGGCGGCTTCTCTTGCCGGAAGCACCACAGTACGGTCAAGCGCCGATATGGAAAGTTCATCCATCAGCAGTTTGATGCGTTCAGAAACGCACTTTTCCTCTCTGCCGACCGCGTAATCACAAAGCGCCCGGAAGTAGCGCCGCACGATCTCCTGACGTGCCGCATCACGCACCGTTTCATCATCGGTAATAGCGAAACCGACCCGGTTGACCCCCATATCAGTCGGAGAAACGTAGAGCTGCTCCGGCGGCATGATTCGGGCACAGATCCGTTTAACGACCGGGAAAACATCGATATCGCGGTTGTAATTCACCGCAGTTTCACCGCGCATTTCCAGATGGAATGAGTCGACCATGTTGACATCGCCCAAATCCGCAGTAGCCGCTTCATAAGCGACATTCACCGGATGCTTGAGCGGAAGATTCCAGACCGGAAAAGTTTCAAACTTGGCATAACCGGCTTTGATTCCGCGCTGATATTCGTGGTAAACCTGCGAAAGACAGGTTGCCATCTTGCCGGAATTGGGACCGGGACCGGTGACCACCACGATCGGGCGGGCAGTTTCGATATATTCGTTGGCTCCGTAGCCGCGTTCGCTGACAATGGTATCGAGATCAGTGGGATATCCTTCGATCGGACGGTGGGTGTAAACCCGGATGCCCCGGCGGGAAAGACGGTTGATGAAGCCTTTTACAGACGGCTGATCGGTGTAACGGGTAACGACAACAGCGGTCACATCCAAGCCCCAATCGCGCAGATCGTCGATGGTACGCATGGTATCGGCATCGTAGGAAAGTCCGAAATCAGCGCGGACTTTTTTCTCCTCAATGGCTCCGGCGTGAATACAGATGACGATATCGACCTTGTCTTTCAATCTCTGAAGCAGTTTGATCTTGGCATCCGGATCGAAACCGGGCAGAACCCGCGCCGCATGAAAATCGCAAATCAATTTTCCGCCGAACTCGATATAGAGTTTGTCCCCGAACTTTCCGGCGCGTTCCAATATCGCCGCTGACTGTTCAGCCAAATATTTTTCGCTGTCAAAACCTTTTTTTCCCATAACACATATCCATAAAAAAAATATTATAATTACATCGACTTAAGATATCACAAAAAGCGGATAATTCAATAGTGTCAAAGTTTATTTCATTCATTCTTTGACGATTCATTTTTTTCACCGGCATTCTGACCGTCGATCACCGAACCGTCATCCGCCCGGTTGCGGTTGATACGGCGAAGTGATCTAAACAGATCGATCACATCAAAGATACCCCCGATAAGGAACCAGGTCGTACAGATCAGTGCCAAAATCAAAGTGATATAAATTTTACTGTGCCACAGCATCATCCAACCGTTACGGGAAACACCGGATTCAAAGAAGCCATTCTCCCAGTGACCATTGATAAAATGCAGTGAGGTATAGACGATAAAGATGATGAACCAACCGATCGTCCAGGCGATCGCCGCACCGTAGATAATTTTGTCTCCCACAGTAAATTCCCTGGTGATTCCGAGGCGGGAAGCCAGCCAACTGACCTTGACGGTACGGTCGACGTGTTCGTTGGCAGTATCGTATTCACCGCGGTGCAGCATCTTGTTCAAGTTGAAATCGGGCAGTTTCAACAGCCAGTGCTGAATAAGCGAGATCAACACATAAAGCACGGCACAGCAACTGATGGCAATAAATCCGACATACTGTCCGTTGATGGGGAATTTCGCCAGAGTTTCCGCACTCCAATTGAGATCAAAAGTCCGGTTGAGCCAGGCGCCGAAATGAATGTTCCAACGGTCATTGTTCCAAATCTGCTGCAGGACGATCCCGGTGGTGGCGATTCCGGCACCGACGATATAACTCGTCCATGCGGCAAGGGTAGTACCTTTTTTCCAATACAGACCGCCGATGATCGCCGCTCCTGCCCCGGAAACGATCGCACCGGTGATGGCAAAAAAGAGGAAGACATATTCAGTCTGACGGTAGAAGTAACTGAACAACCAGGCGAATACCGCCACGCCTACCACCGATAAACGCAGTGCCCAGATGTGCTGCTTCGGAGTAAACGGCTTTTTGCGGAACGGCATGATGACATCCTGAATAAAGATGCTGCCCCAGCTGTGCATGTAAGTATCATCGGTCGAAAGCATCGCCGCAAACATTACCGCAACAAACAATCCGAGCAGACCGTTGGGCATGATAAGCGAAAGTCCGGTCGGCACCAACCCCTGTTCCCGCAACTGCGGATTTTCAGTTTTCGCCAGAGTTTCGGTGATGACATTGGCAAGATCGGTAAAATCCGGATGCTTCATGATCACGATCAGCGCCAACGGGAAAAGCATGATCATCAATCCCTGCGCCAGCGAACGCCAGGTGGCAAGGATACCTGCCATCTTGCTTTCATGGGGAGATTTGGCGGCGGCGGCATAACCCATGCCGCCCTGCCAGGAACCGCTGGAATAGATCGTCCCCAAAATACCGATGAGGAAGTACCAGTAATTGAAATCTTTGATCTTTCCGGCATCAAATGGATTGATCTGCGATATCCCGTGGGTGTCGATCAGCGAGGCTTCGATCTGCTCCCAGGAAACATATCCGCCGGAGACATCCCAGTTGCCGAGTTTGAAAATGAACAGAATAAATACGATAAAACAGGCATTGCAGAATACCCCCTGCACAAAATCAGTCACCATGATCGCAATCTGACCGCCGCAGGTGGCAAAGAACATTCCCATTCCGATAGCGATGGTCAGCAACACCGCGTAGACATCCCAGTTGATGCCCCACAACTGGTAATATTGCGGCAAGCGGCAGAAAAACATGAAAAAACGGACACTTACCGCCGGAAAAATACCGTAATTCACCACCCCGGAAATAAAGGTGATCATTCCGGCGCCGATACGGAAGCGGCGGCTGTAACGGACTTCGTAAAACTGTGCCAGCGTGAAACAGCGGGTCTCCCGTAAACGGTAAGTCACCCACGCCACCAGTGACAGAATCAAACCGATGGGAGCGGTGAGCATTGCCCACCAGGTCGAAGCGAAGCCCGCTTTGTAAAACAATTCAAAGGTGGCGACCGAATTCACCACCGCAAATCCGGCGATACCGCGGCTTATGCTCAACATGTAGCGCCCGGCGCACCGGCTCGCCGCCAGAAAATCCGCCGCACTTTGCATATAGCGGTTGCAATACATCAGAATTCCGATCAGCAATAATATCATCGCACCGACGATCGACCAGTCGAACCAGGTCATGCCCTGATTGACTTTTACTACCGAAGCCAAAAACATATCCATTATCCACACTCCACTTTGAATATAAAAAATTATCAGTATAAAATACTCCTTTTTTCCGGAATTATCAAGTTATCTTCCAACTTTTATTGACAAAAAAAACGGGAGTACCGCAATGTTTTGCAGTACCCCCGCAGGAAGCTGTTTTGAAGCAGATTACTTTTTATCTTCAACCGCTTCGGCGATGGTGTTGATCGTCAAAGTATGAACCATCTTACCGGCTTCATCTTTCTTGGAATCAATAGTTCCGTTGACATCAACGATCTTACCGGCAAATTTGACAACATCGGCAAGTTTGACATTTTCAGCGCAAACTGCGGTGATCGAACCTTCGCCTTTGGCAGCGACGAGAGCAAGTTTGCTTCCGGAAACCGTCAGACGGCCTTCGATTTTGACCGCTTTCTGCTTGAACTCTTTACCGGCCTTTTCACTCAAGTGAGAGAATTTCACCTGAGCGACCCGATCCGGCATGAACTGGTTCAACATCAGAATACCGGAAATAACAACCGCTCCGGAAACAACGCTGCACAAAAATCCGATCTTAAACCAACGGAAGAAGGTCATCCGGGTCGCAGATTTTTTCTCCAGCATACCAAGCGCCACGATATTGGCAGTAGAACCGATCATGGTGATATTTCCACCGAAGCACGCACCGAAGAGAAGCGCCCACCACAACGGCATATCTTTGATGTTGATCGCCAGCTGTTCGATGACCGGGCAGAATGCCGCAACAAAGATCACGTTGTCAACAAACGCAGAACCGATCGCAGACACCGAGAAGATGAAGGGAACGAGGGTGGAAACTTCAGTACCGGCAATACCGGCAAAGAACTTCGCCATGACCTGGTCGACACCGGTGAATTCCAGAGTACCGGCGATCGCAAAGAGGAGCATGAAGAAGATCAATGTCCACCAGTCGACCTCTTTTTCCACATAGTAGCGGGCGCGGCCGGGCTTGCAGATCATAACGATTCCGGAGCAGACCAGCGGAGCGACCAGCAGAACGCTGTTGGGGCTGAGCTGGAAAGCATCTTCCAACTGATGGTGGGAAGCAATGGCACAGGTGGTAAGGATGAGCAGAGTCAATCCCGCCTTGTAAGGAACTTTGACCGTCGGAGCGAGGGTCAGACCCTGCGCCAGACGCTGCTGCAGACGGACGTCAAATTCATTGAGATCCTTGCGGTAGCAGAACATGGTCAAACAGGTGACGACTGCGAGAGCGACCAGCATCATCGGGAATGCCCAGAGCATGAAGTCGCCGAAACTCAGCATCGCCTTGGTACCGATATAGATACCGACCGGGTTACCCATCATGGTACCGGCACTTCCGACGTTGGTGCAGAGCACCGAAATCAGAATATAGGGAGTGGGATTGAGTTTCAAACGGTCGCAGACCTGAAAGATCAGAGTACTGACAAAGATGATACTGGTGACTTCGTCAACGGCACAGGCGAGCAGAGAGGAAGCAACAGCAGTTACAGCAATGAATTTTCTGCCGGTAAGATTGGGCATGGCAACGATCAACTGAACGATCCAGGTAAAGAAACCGAGGTCGCGCAGAGCGCCGACAATGATCATCATACCGACAAGGAAAAGAATAACCTCCAGCGAACTGGATTCGACGAACTGGGCAATATTCAGACTGTTGCTGAAAATCAGCACGGCAATTCCCAGAAAGGCGATGGCAAGACGGAACGTCCAGAAGAACAGAGTTCCGAAGATGATCGCAATAAAAACCGAACAGGCGATGGACTGTTTGACATCCAGCGCGCCGCTGTAAACACCGCCGAAACCGACACAGCAGGCGGCGGCGATCATAACGCCGAAGCGCCAGAGCATTCCGGTCAACGGCATTTTTACGGTTGAACTTTCACTTTCCATTTTCTATAAACTCCCCGGACAATTATTCCCAGAACAATCTGGCACAAAATGATTTCAATTCAACGATACCGGCATATTTTCCATTGTTGGTGATCATCAACTGGGAAACTTTATCCACAAGGAAAAGTTTGGCAAGTTGCACCGCAGGCACGTCGGCTTCAACAGTAATAAAATCTTCCCGCATCACGTCGGCAACTTTATTCTCTTCGGCGGTCTTGAGCATTTCAGCGAAAGGCTGGAACTGATAGATCGGGGTGAGATTTTCCATCCACAGCAGATGTTTGGGCAGACTGTAGCGGAGCAGATCGGTCAAAGCCAGCACGCCGCGGAGGTCACCGCTGTTGTCCAGCACCGGAAGTTCTTCGCTTTTGGTGGTGGCAAAGGTGCGGATGGCATGGCCGAGAGTGTCGGTTTCCAGCAGGACAGCCGGGGCTTCGGACATAACATCGGCGGCATGGAGATAGACCGGAAGGTCATCTTCGCCTTCGGCGTTGCACAGCGCAGTGAAAAATCCGGAGGAATCAGCGATATTCGCCAGAGTTTCCAGCCGTTTGCCGTCGGCAAAGACCGAACTCAAAGCGGCAAGGATCTGCAAGTGAAGATTGGGTTCATCCTGCGGAGTCAGCATCAGCACGGTCATAATGACCTTGCTGCCGTTGACCGTAATACCGTTGGGAGTGCTGGCGACGGCGACCAACGGGAAAGGCAATCCGGCAATACGGGCATGAGGGACAGCCAATCCGGGGGCAACGACAGTCGAGAACATGGATTCACGGGCTCGGACTTCATCTCCGGCGTTTTTGATGTCGAGTTTGGGATAATGCCGGTTCAGCGCCTCGAGCAGTTTGCAGAGAACCGCTTCCGCATCCGCCGCGTCAACATTGCAGAGAATGTTGTTTATCGACAGATAGTCGGAAAACTTCTGTTTATTGATCTCTTCCATAAAAAAAACCCTTTCCAATAGTTCATTTGGAAGCAACTTTTTTGAAATCCGCATAATATAACACCAAAGGTAAACTAAATCAAGCAAGAAAGATTACCAAAAAGTTATTTTTCTCAAATATTGTCAAAAAATAACATTTGATGGGAATGTTGGCAAAACAATGCGGCTTGCTGACTTGGCGCGTTGATGTGGGAGTTTTGGGAGATTGTGGGAGGGGTTGGGAGAGAGTTAAATTACGGGCAACGTACCCTTTGCGGGCAGTTGGAGCAACGCGGCTTGACGGGCTTGCAAACAGTGTGGGCTTGCTGACTTGGCGCGTTGGGGTGGGAAGGTTTGGGAGATTGTGGGAGGGGTTGGGAGAGGGTTAAATTACGGGCAACGTCCCCTTTGCGGGCTGTTGGAGCAACGCGGCTTGACGGGGTTGCGAACAGCGTGGGCTTGCTGACTTGGCGCGTTGGGGTGGGAAGGTTTGGGAGATTGTGGGAGGGGTTGGGAGAGGGTTAAATTACGGGCAACGTACCCTTTGCGGGCTGTTGGAGCAACGCGGCTTGACGGGGTTGCGAACAGCGTGGGCTTGCTGACTTGGCACTTTGAGGTGGGAGGGATGGGAGAGTATGGGAAGTTTTGAGAGATTTTGAGAGGGCGTAAAATTACGGGCAACCTACCCTTCGCGGGCAGTTGGAGCAAAGCTGTTTGAGGTCTGCAGTTGTCCGTCAAATACCGCTCCAATCAGAGCGCTGCAAGTGCGCCAGCCATAAGCCGCCGTCAGGCGGAAAAAACACTACCTCTCGCCTGTTGGGCGTCAGCCCAACGATTGGCGCGGCTCCAAGAAACGTCATAGGGCGGATGGATCGTGCGGCAAGGTCGCCGGCAAGTCAAGGCGGCGGTGAGGGCGTGGACTTATGTCCTCAACCGAATCCGACGTCCGATGACTTGCCAAGAGATTGCCCGCGAGCCGCCGCCCCGGCAATCACCCGGAATCAGGAGCGATATCGCACAGCCGGGCGCGTTTTGCCGAGGAGTCCGCGAGGGGAGTGGACTTGTGTCCTCGACCCGAGCGGCGACGACCGCAAGGCGCGCCAGTCATAAGCCGCCATCAGGCGGCGATACAACAATACTACCTCTCGCCTGCCGGGCGAACAGCCCGGCGACTGGCGCAAAACAAGCCGCCCGGAATCAGGAGCGATATCGCACAGCCGGGCGCGTTTTGTCGAGGAGTCCGCGAGGGGAGTGGACTTTTGTCCTCGACCCGAGCGGCGACGACCGCAAGGCGCGCCCCGGCAAAGCGAGATCGCTCCGTGATCTCACCATTCGGCGACAACACCGTCGGGGGTGCGCCAGATGGGATTTTTCCAGGAATGACCGACAGCAGCGGCTTCTCTGACTCTGGCTTCATTGACTTCGATACCCAGACCGGGCAGTTCATTGCGATAAACGAAACCGTCTTTGTATTCAAACACGGTGGGATCGGCGAGATAGTCCAGAAGATCGGCGCCCTGATTGTAGTGGATGCCGAGGGATTGTTCCTGAATAACGGCGTTGGGAGTACACCAGTCGAGCTGCAGACTGGCGGCGAGAGCGATGGGGCCGAGGGGACAGTGGGGGGCAACGGCGACATCGTAACACTCAGCCATGGCGGCGATTTTGCGGACTTCAAAGATACCACCGGCGTGACAGAGGTCAGGCTGGATGATATCGGCGATGCCGCGGGTGATGATATCTTTGAACCCCCAGCGCATAAAATTGCGTTCGCCGGTGGCGATGGGGGTGGAGATGTGGTGGCGGAGTTCGGCGAAAGCCTCGATATTTTCGATAAGGACGGGTTCTTCGATGAACATGAGATGGTAGGGTTCAAGTTCCTTCATCAGCACCCGTGCCATCGCCTGATGGACGCGTCCATGGAAATCGACTGCGATGCCGAAGTTTTCTCCGCAGGCTTCGCGGATGGCGGCGACCCGCTGAACAGCGGCGGTGACTTTGCTCCAGGAGTCGATATAATCCATTTCGGCAGTACCGTTCATCTTGACGGCATTGTAGCCCTGTTCGGCTTTTTCGGTCGCAGCGGCGGCGGTATCATCGGGACGGTCGCCGCCGATCCAGCAGTAGACCTGAATTTTGTCGCGGACAGAACCGCCGAGGAGTTCATACACGGGGACATTGAGAGCTTTGCCTTTGATATCCCAGAGAGTTTGTTCGATACCGGAGATGGCACTGGAAAGAATAGGGCCGCCGCGATAGAATCCGCCGCGATAGAGGGTCTGGACGATATCTTCGATCTGGAAAGGGTCGCGTCCGATGAGATAGGGAGCAAGTTCATTGACGGCGGCTTCGACAGTATCGGCTCTGCCTTCGATAACAGGTTCACCCCATCCGCAGATGCCTTCATCGGTCATCGTTTTGAGGAAAAGCCAGCGGGGGGCAACCTTAAAGAGTTCAAGAGAAGTGATTTTCATAATAAGTGACTCCGTAAATTATTTGACAGCATTGACAATCTTTTTTGCAGCGGCTTCAACTTCGGCGGCACTGCGGCCGGGGGTGTAGATGGCAGAACCGATACCGACTCCGCAACAGAGTTTCATAAATGCCGGGGTATTTTCGGCATTGACTCCGCCGACTGCCATGATCGGCAGTTTGATAACGGCTTTAAGGTCTTTGACGTAGGTCGGCCCCAGAATCGCCGGGAAAAGTTTAAGATAATCGGCACCGGCTTTCTGGGCGGTGAAACCTTCACTGGCAGTAAAAAATCCGGGGATGGAGATCAGACCGCACTTTTTGGTTTCTTTGATGACATCCACGTCGGTATTGGGAGAAATGATGAATTTACCACCGGCGGCGGCGACCTTGCGGACATCTTCCGGGGTCAGGACGGTTCCGGCACCGACCATCTGACGATCGCCGCAGTACTTGACAGCGGCGGCGATACTGTTGATGGGATCAGGTGAATTGAGCGGAATTTCCAGCAAAGTTATCCCGGCAGCGTAGAGCGCGTCGCAAATTGCGGGAACTTCGGGGGTGGTGAGTCCGCGCAGAATGGCGATTGCGGGACATTGAGTTCTCAATTCTTCAAAACGTGTTTTCATCGCTGTACCCTCCCGGAAGCAGAACCTTTCATAAGAGTTTCAACTTCGGATGCAGTTGTGTAGTTGTAATCACCGCTGATGGTGTGTTTCAGCGCACTGGAAGCGACCGCGAAACGGATGGCATCGGCAGGCGCAGAATATTTTTCACTGTTGAGCGCATAGATAAGTCCGGCGCAGAAAGAGTCGCCGCCGCCGAAGCGGTCAACGATATCTTTGATCTGGTAGGGAGCATAATCGCCGTCGGCGTTGAGCGGAGCGAAATCGGCAGTTCGGGCAGTACAATCATAGAGCATACCGCCCCAGTTGTTGTGATCGGCAGAGATGCTTTCACGCAGAGTGACAGCGACGAACTTTGCCTTGGGGAATCGCTGTGACAGTGCAGCTGCGACCTCTTTGTAACCGGCGATGTTGAGAATTCCTGCATCGATGGCGGTATTTGCCGCGTGAATACCGAAAACGTCGGCGGCATCTTCTTCATTGCCGATAATGATATCGGCGAATCTGACGATTTCTGCCATACAGCGTCCGGCGAGAATATTTTTAGCGGTTCCGGCTTCCCAGTTCCACAGTTTCTTGCGGTAATTGAGGTCAACGGAAACGGTAATGCCGTTTTCTGAAGCAAATTTCACGGCGGCGAGAGTCGACAGATAAGCGTTGGAACTCAACGCCGGAGTGATGCCGGTAACGTGCAGATGAGTGACACCGTCAAGCATGGCGGCAAAATCATAGGCTTCGGGCGGCAGCAGGGAGATCGTCGAACCGTCACGGTCATAAACGACATTGGAACCGCGCATATTGGAACCGTGTTCGGCGTAGTAAACCCCCATGCGTCCGAGTTTGTCGAAGTGGATTTTGCTGACATCGCATCCCATTCCGCGAAGTTGAGCGGCGAAAGCACGGGCGACCGGGTTGTCCGGAAGCGCAGTCAAATAACGGCTGCATCCGCCGAGCATAGCGATCGAAGCGCAGACATTGGCTTCACCGCCGCCGAAAGTGGCTTCAATGGAACCGGGAAAACTTTGAGCAAAACGTTTTTTCCCCGGCGGGCACAAACGCAACATAACCTCACCAAATGCGGCAACACAACTCATAATAACCAAACTCCTGTAACATTTTAGTTAGATCGCAGTTCAATATAGACTCAAAACATTAAAAAAGCAAGTTTCTGCAAAAATTTTATTCCGGATCAAGTCATGATTTTTTTAACAAACAAAATTATTTTTGAAAAATTTAATTTTTTTTCGATCAGGGTATTGCTTTTTTCAAAATTTTGAACTATACTTATAGCAAGTCATAAATACCATACTGAAAAACAAAGGGGGTCTGACATGGATGTCGAACAGAACAAATTCACTCTGATCGAATTACTCGTGGATACTTTCATCTCAACAATGCGTTTTTTCAAGCGCGGCGACAAACAGGAGGTGCAAAATACTCCGCTTTTTTTGAGCGGCAAACGTGCCGCTTCGGAGGTGTCGCGCCCATCCCGTTGGTCGGGCTTGATCGAATCTCTTAAAAATACTCCGCTTTTTTTGAAAGAGAAAGGGGGCGCGGGGGAAAGATCACATCTCTGCTGTGATCGTGTTTATGGCAAAGAAGAAGGTCTTTCACCTGCCCTTGGGCAGGTGAAGCTGTACAGCTTCACCTTAATAGAACTTCTTGTGGATACTGTTATCTCATCTCTGCGTTTTTTCAAGCGCGGCGACAAACTGGAGGTGCAAAATACTCCGCTTTTTTTGAAAGAGAAAGGGGGCGCGGGGGAAAGAGGAAACTTTTTTTCCCGTGAAAAAAAGTTTCCTTTGTCACCCGCACACGCCCGTTTTACTTTAATAGAATTACTTGTGGTTATCGCGATTATTGCAATTCTTGCGGCGCTTCTGCTTCCGGCATTGCAGCAATCCCGTGAACGCGCCAGAACTACCGCATGCTTCAACAATATCGCTCAGATCGGTAAAGCCGCCGGGATGTACCAGAGCGATTACGATGATTATGTCTGTTCGCCGACTTACGCCAACTCATCCGGAGACACGACCCGCGGATTTTCCTGGAAAACCGCCTACGACCACTACCTGTCACCGGAACGCCGTACCGCCAACGTTTTGGCAGCCAAAGTCTGGATGTGTCCGACCAATTTGATTCCCTACCGCAACATGGCAAAAATTGAAAACGACGGAGGCGTGACTGCCACCGAGTGCAGTATGGTGGGCAACTCCGGCTTGATGAACGGCGGCAAGACCAAAGTCAGAGAGATAAAAAAACCAACGATCAAAGTTCTGGCGTTTGATGCCAGACGCCTCAATCCCTTTTCCAATATTCAGGCGACCTCGACAACCTACTTTTACGGTTATGCCAGTATCCGCTATGCCAAACACGGAAAAGGCGCTCACTTCCTGGCGGCAGCCGGAAATGCGATCTGGGCAGACAACAACAGCGCCTATTGTCAGGCAGACAAGAATCCTCCCAACAACAATGCAACATTTGCCCAGAGAGTCTGGAGCGCTTCAAAATAATTGCAATTCAAGTCAACATATAATATATTCTATAGAAAGGGTAAAACATGAAGTTCAAATCAATTTTAGCAGTTGCCTTGTCGGCACTGGCGCTTACCGGTTCGGAGGCACCGAAAAAACTCGCATTCTATTGCGGTAACTATACCGGAGTTTTCTCCAGAGCGTTTGCCAACACCTATGGCAGAACCGGAGATACCACTAATTTCGTCCTGAATGAAAGCGCGGATGTCATTGTATTTTCCCATCTGGGCAAATACAAAGGCCCCAAAGTCGACAAAGATAAATTGCTTGCCTATATGGAAAAAGGCGGCATCGTGCTGATGTTCAGCGCAGTTCCATCGATCATGTTCGGAGAAAAGCGCAGTCTGGCTTCCGGCGGCGAGATCCTCGGCGCGGACTATTATGAATACGGAAAATTCAAAGGCGAACCGACCGATATCGCCAAGGCGATCTTCGGAGAAAAAACCCAGGCGATCGCCGAATTTGTCAACACCCAGAAATCCAATTACCCCGCCATGGGCAAAGTCACCAAAATGACCCGGCTTTTCGGCAACGACAAGGGGATTGTCCTCGGTGTCAACCGGGTCGGCAAAGGTGCGTTGGTCTACACCTCATTCCCGGCAGGGACGAATCCGGTCTACACGGCGGCGCTGGTCAAACTTATGGAAACGCTGAATGATCAGGCGCTTCTCGATAAATATTTTCCGACTCCCAAAAAACTGACCAAAACCGCCTACTACCTCGGCAACACCGCAGGAAGTTTCCGTACCATTTTCGCCAACAGCGTCAAAAATGGCGGCAGCAGTTCCAATCTCATCATGCCGGACAAACCGGTTGATGTGCTGGTCTACGCCCACCGGGCAAAATACAACGGCAAAAAAGCCGATGATGCCGAACGGGCAAAACTTCAGAAATTCATCCTCGACGGCGGTATCGTGATCTTCATGGGCGCGACCCAGAATGAACTCTACAGCAAAAACCGCACCCTTGCTGCCGGAGCCGAAGTTCTCGGCGCTTCGGTCTACGTCTACGGCAGAACGAAGGAAGTTCCCTCCGAACTTGCCCGCAAGATCTTTGGAGAGAAAACCGATGTTTACAATGTCTATGCCCGTACCAAAGGCAATCACCCGGCATTGAATAAAGCCACCACTCTCGTCCGGCTTTTCGGCGGCAAAAACTTTATCGAACTCGGAGTTAACCGCCTGGGCAAAGGTGCGGTGGTCTACACCAGCGCTTTCCCCAATGACAAAGAGTACTCTGAAGCACTGGTCAAACTGCTCGAACTGCTGCTTATCCCCGAAGAAATGGAAAAATATTTTCCCTCCGCCAAAAACAATCAGGCTGTTTCCATCAACGGCAGGAAACTTCATCTTGCCATCGCGCAGGGAGGTGATGCCGCTGCAGGCGCTTTTTTTCGCAAGATAATGGAACGCACCACCGGGCAGAAAAACTTTTACAGCATCCCCGGCAACAAGGATGAATACATCGTTCATTTCGGCGACACACCGTATGTGAAGTCACTGAATATCGACCTTGCACAACTGCATCCGTACGGCTATGTTATCTTCTGCCGCGACGGCAAAAATCTGGTCATCAAAGCCAGGAAACATTCCGGTTTGATGTTTGCTGTCAATGACTTCCTCAAACGTTTCGCAGGATACCGCCAGTTCGGAACCGGAGATTATTTTGAAGTCATCCCCCGGCGCGCCTCCATTGAACTGCCTGAAAAAATCGATATCCGCGAAGAACCCGCCCTCAACAGTTACTATCTTGCCAAATCCCCCAACAGTTATTTCGGCAGAAACAACCGCCTCAACTGCATGGCGACCCACGCCTTGAGCAGTCTGGTGCCGGTCAAAAAATATCACGCGACCCATCCGGAATATTTCCCGGTCATCAACGGTAAACGCAAAAAGATGAATCCCAAAAAAGGTAACGGTCCGTGGAATCCCTGCATCAGCAACCCGGATATTCCCAAACTGGTAGCGGAATATGCGGATGAATACTTCAGAAAACATCCCGAACGCCTTGGGCTGCCACTGGGTGTCAATGACGGCGGCGGCGATTGCCAATGCGAAAAGTGTCTCCATGAATTCAAATCCACCGGCAACCAGTATGCCCGCTTCTACAACACCGCAGGCAAAGTAATTGCCAAAAAATATCCGGACAAGGTGGTAAGTTTCATTGCTTACAGCCGCTGCAGTTACGCTGTCCCCAAAGGTGTCCGCATGGAACCCAACGTCCTCGTGGAAGCAACCGGCATGAATGTCAGCGCTTTCCGCGAAATGAAAAAATGGCAGGCAATCGGTGCCAAACACTTCGGTCTTTATGACTACATCTACTCCATCGGCGGCAATTTCCTCACCCCCCGCTACTATCCGCGCCTCATGGGAAAACTCTGGCTGGATGCCATGAAAAAATATAATCTCGAAAGCATGTGGGTCGAATACTTCCCTGCCACGCTGGTTTTCTCCGCCCCCCGCCAGTATGTCCTCGACAACATCGTCTGGAATCCCAATGCTGATATCGAAGCGCTTCTGGATGACTACTTCAGCAGCATGTACGGAGAAGCCGGCCCTGCGGTCAAACGCTTCTTTGACATCTTTGAAAAGGTCTGCGCCCGTGATCCCAATTTTGACATTCCGATCAAACACCGCAAACGCTTCACCCAGTACAAATTCTACACCTGGGACGATCTCAAAAGCGCCGATGCCGCCATCGCTGAAGCGGTCAAGGCCGCCAAGACACCTTATGCCAAATACAAGGTCGGCATCGTTGCCAAATTCTATGGTCTGCTCCGGTTAAACCTTGAAAATGCTCTTTGCGCGCAGGAACTGGCTACCATTACCAAAATCAGTTCCGAAAAGGATATCAAACGTATCCTCGAACTTATTGAAAAAGGCTACAGCGCCATCGATGCTTTCAAAAACTACCAAATCACCAAAGAGGAAGAGGCGGCGATTTTCATCAATCCGGCAAAATTCGGTTTGAAGAACATCAAAAACGTTTCCACCCTCAATCCGATATCCTATCTGGAACGCAGTGTCGATCCGGTTCTCGACCGCCTCACTGCCTATCTTAAAGCCCAAAAACGCAATATCGGTGAATTCTACCGGGCTGCTGCGGCAAAAAGCAAATTCCGCGCTGCCCGCGCCGCACTGCTCACTCAGGCATACATGCGGGAACACACCCCGGTAAACCTCGTCCGCAATTCCGGTTTTGAAGATATCAAAAATGTCCGGGACAAACATCTGGTTTCCGACCACAATGACTTCAAGGGAGTAAGTTTCTGGCACACCTGGAAGTTCCCGAACTCCAAAACCGAATTTTTCCTTCTCAAAGAGGGAGTCCACTCCGGCAAACATGCCGGTGCCATCGGAGAACGTCAGATCGGCGGTTCACTTATCAGTTACGTCAAACTCACGCCGGGCTGCCGTTACAAATGGTCATTCTACGTCAAACGCAACCGCGGCGAAGAGGGCTTCGGTTACGGAAGCGCCGGAGTGCGGCTGCAGGGTAAAAAAGGCTGGCTCGACCGCGGCGGTTCAGTTTCCATCCCCTACCCGCCGGAGTGTGAAAACCAGTGGGTGCAGGTCAGTACCATGTTCAGTGCCCCGGATGTTCCGGCGACGGCACTGCTGATACACGGTGCGCCCCGTCAAAGTGAAGGAGTATACACCGCCTTTGATGATGTAAAATTGGAAAAAGTTTATGACCCGGCAGCCTTTGAGGCTAAAAAAAAAAGTAAAGTGAACTTTTCCGGAGATATCGCTTCGCTCCAGGTGAGCGTGGCGCTGAAGACCGCCGGGGAACTGCTCGCAAAGTGTGAGAAGTTCCTTCCGGCGCTCGATGTTGAACTCAAACTCAAAAAGATCGGCGATCACGGAGTTTTCAAAGTGGAAACTCCCGCCGCAAATAAAATCATCATCTCCGGTGACGACGAAGCTCTGCGCTGCGGCATCTACACCCTGCTCAACCGCTTCGGCATCCATTGGCTCAACCCGGCAGAAGAACCCTTTCTGCCCCGGAGTGCCGTCAAATTCGATGCAAAGAAGTTCGCCGGAGTCCACACTCCCGATTTCACATACCGCAGTCTGCACATCTGCGCCGGGAAACATCATTTTGACGACCGCATCGCCCGGTGGATGAGTTTCAACCGGATGAATCACAAACTCACCCATCTGCCCGAAGATGATATCGTGGGCGCCCGGCTGCAAGAACTCGGTCTGCGCCCGGATACCACCGTCCACGCCTATGATCTGCTGATCCCGGTGGAAAAATATTTTGATTCCCATCCGGAATACTTCGCGCTGCTCGGCGGCAAACGCTCTCACCGGGGCGCCCAATTGTGCCTTTCCAATATGGACATGCGCAAAGCCTTTGCCAAAGAACTGCTCGCCCAGATCAAACAACGTCCCCACATCGGTGTTTTCGGATTTCCTCCCAAAGACGGCTACGGCCATTGCGAATGTGAAAAATGTCTCGCGCTCGACCGTCCGCAGGATCGCAAGGAAGGTCTGGTCAACGGCAGAATCGCCGATTTTGTCAAAGATATCTGTGCCAGGATGGATAAAACTGCCCCCGGCGTAATGCTCGGACACTACAGCTACAGCAACTTTGCAGACTTTATCGAACTGCTGCCGGCACCTCCAAAAAATCTGCTGGTTTCAGTAACCCAGTTCCATTGTCACAAACACGGTATCGCCGACCCGGCATGTCCCAAAAATGCCAGGAATCATGCCAGGTTGAAATACATCCGCAGCAAGGTTGAACACGTTTATATCTACGACTATTTCTCCTACAAGATCGGCAGAATGCCCGGACCGTTTTTCCGGAGCGTGGTGGAAGACTTCAAACTTTACAAGGCTCTCAAACTGGACGGCTGGCTCTCGGAAGCTTCCGCCTACACAGCAGTCTCCTGGGAATCCCAATGGATGAACTTCTATCTGGCGGCAAAACTGCTCTGGAGCACCGCCACCACCCCGGATGCCGCCCTTGAAGAGATTTGCACTATCCGCTACGGCAAGGCGGCAAAGGTGATGTTCAAATACTGGAAAGCGTTGGAAAAAGCGATGATGGATATGCCCGGATGTATGGAAAAAAATCCGGAAGACTTCACCGCGCTTTTCTCCCCTGCCCTGTATAAGGAACTTGATGCCCTGCTCCGTCAGGCCGAAAAACTCGCTCCCGGCGCCGCAAAATCCGAACGCACGCTGCTCGATTACTGGAACGTCAACTATCAGGAACGGAAAAAATATACCAGCACAATGAAGTGGAAACTTTCCGGATATTCCGCCGATGCTCCGGAACAGCCGTTCTATTTTGTCAACTCCTCGTCGCAACTTCCGGACAAAGAAAATCCGACTTCGGTCAAGGTTTTCGACGGCGGAGACCACGCCCGCTTCATCATCAACTGCATGGAAAAACGCATGGATGCGCTCTCCATCAGCCCCGGGGTTTATGGCGGCGACTGCATCGAACTCTTTGTCGATGACGGTAAAAATCCGCAGAAGTGCTATCACTACATCTTTGACCCCAACGGCAATATCCGCGCCAGTGAAAGCGAAGGACGCCGCTGGAACTGGTCATGGCAGCACGATACAACGGTCAAAGCCGCCCGGCTTACCGACCGCTGGGTGCTGGATGTAAAAGTTCCGTACAAAGATGTCAACGCCAAAAACGGTTTCGGTTTCACCGTCATCCGCAACCGCCACGCGGCAGGTTCCAGAGGCGGCACCGGTACTCCGGCAGGCGGAGCATATTTCAAAACTGCCAGATACATCCGTTGCGAAAAATAATCGCTCTATTCCCGATAAGGGGAGATGGCATTGTGGGGAGGGGAAAAACCTCTTTTCTCGAGAAAAGAGGTTTTTCCCCTCCCCACGCCTCACCCCTTTTCGAGAAAAACGATATATGTTTGCTCCCGATGGTCGCAAAACTGCAGAATGTGTGCTATTTTATAATGATGATAAATTTTTAATACAGGATGCGGAAACGATGAATATTATTGCAGGATTTGCCCGGGGAGTTCTCCTGAATGTGCCTCCCGGAATCCCGGTGCGTCCAACGACCGGCAGAGTACGCAAAGCACTCTTTGACAGTCTGGGCGATTTTGAAAATGAACATGTACTTGATCTCTTTTCCGGTTCCGGTGCGCTGGCATTGGAAAGTTTGAGCCGGGGAGCGCTTTCTGCGGCGATGGTAGAATCCTCTGCCATGCATATTTCCTGCATCGAATCCAATCTGCAAAGCATCCGCAACACCGGAGTCTCCGCCCCGGCAATGATCATCAACGCCGATGCCACCCGGCCGGAAAGTTATCTTGCCCGGTTGAAAAATCTTCCGACGTTGATTTTCGCCGACCCGCCCTACCCGATCAGCGCCGAATGTTTCGGCAAAATCGTGACCAATCGATATTTCTGCAAAACCCTTGCCGGAGCACGGATATACTGGGAAATCCCCGATCATCCGGGAGCTGCCGGAGAATTTCTGCAAAATGCCAAACTGCTGGATAAATTCAATCTGCGCCGCTATGCAAACACCATGTTCCTGACTGGAACGATACGGGTAAACTGAGGAATTGTAACTACTTATGCTTGCAAAACTTTTTTCAGCGACCATCATCGGCATCGATGCCTTTTTAATTGAGATCGAAGTCAATCCGACCGGCTCTGCCGCCATCAGCGCCAAGGACAGCGCCATCTCCATTGTCGGATTACCGGATGCGGCTGTCCGGGAGAGCCGTGACCGGATCCATTCAGCATTCATCAGTTCAAACTTTGTTCCGCCACAGGGATTCACGGTGGTGAACCTTGCACCTGCCGACCTGAAAAAAGAGGGTAGTGCCTTTGATTTGGGTATCGCGCTGGGTATTCTCGGAGCAACGGGAGCCGTTGTTCCGGAACGTTTGAGCAGGATCGCAGTTCTCGGTGAACTCGGACTGGATGGATCGACCCGTCCGGTGAAAGGAGCATTGCCGGCAGCGGCTATGTTCGCCAAAGAATCCCGGGTTTCCGCGCTGCTGGTTCCGGAAGCCAACGCCAGAGAAGCGGCACTCGCCGCCGGAGACAAGTTCCCGGTTTTCCCGGTGAAATCGCTCCGGGAAGCAGTCGAATTGGTCAACCGGGGACACGGCACCCCCTGCCGCGCCAAAATGGATACATTTTCCTACCCGGAGAACGGCCCGGATTTTTCCGAAGTCAAGGGGCAGTTCGCCGCCCGCCGGGCATTGGAAATCGCTGCTGCCGGAGGACATAATTCGCTCCTGACCGGACCGCCGGGAACCGGCAAGAGTATGCTTGCCATGCGTTTAAGCACCATTCTACCGCCAATGACATTGGAAGAAATGCTCGAAACCAGCCGGATCCACAGCGTTCTCGGCATGCTCTCCAAAGATCAACCGCTGGTCAATGCCCGCCCCTTCCGGGCGCCGCACCACACGATCTCCGATGCCGGTCTGATCGGCGGCGGCAGAGATCCCCGTCCGGGCGAAATCAGTCTTGCCCACAACGGAGTACTGTTTCTCGATGAATTGCCGGAATTCAAACGCAATGTCCTCGAAGTTCTCCGCCAGCCGCTGGAAACCGGTATTGTCACCGTTTCCCGCGCCGCCGGCAGTTGTACCTTCCCTGCCCGGTTCATTCTCTGCGCCGCGCTCAACCCCTGCCCCTGCGGCAGAGGCGAAGTCGATCTGGGCTGCAAATGTACCGCCGAAGAAAAACGGCGCTATCTCAAAAAACTTTCCGGTCCCCTGCTCGACCGTATCGATCTGCGGGTAGCAGTCCGTCAATTGTCGCAGGATGAACTGCTCAAGGCTCCCACCGGCGAATCCAGCGCGGTTATCCGCCAACGGGTGATCGCCGCCCGGGAACGGCAGCAGCACCGCTACCGTCAATACGGCATTTACAGCAATTCCCAACTGGAATCAGCTCTTATCCAGAAGTTCTGCGTACCGTCGTCTTCCGGAGAAACTTTACTGCGCGAAGCGGTTTCCCGGCTCAAACTCAGCCCGCGCGCCTACACCCGGCTGATGAAAGTTTCCCGCAGTATCGCCGACCTCGCCGGATGCGAACAGATTTCCGATGATCACATCCTCGAAGCAATCAGTTACCGTGAGACCGATCTTCAATAAAAAGTTTGCTTTTCATGAAAAATATCTCTTTCTACATCATTATGATCTTCTCCGCGCTGTTGTCCGCCGGGAACGTTTCTCCTCACCCGGAAACTGCAGATAATACCGGCCCCGTATTGCGGCGCCGGGTGAAAGTCGGAGTGTCAAAATCGGTGATCAAAGATATTTCAACTTCTCCCTTGTGGGAAAATATCCCGGCATACAATCTCATGCACAATGTCACCGATGCCCGACACATCAATCTGCTCCCTTCGGAAAGGGCGGTTGTCCGCTACCTCTGCGATCCGGAACATCTCTTCGTCCGGGTCGATGCCCGGGACAGCGATATCATGACCTGTGCTTCAAAGAACAATCAATTTCACTACAAAATGGGGGATCTTGTCGAACTCTTTGCCAAACCCAAAGATCACCCCTGGTACTGGGAGATCTACGGCACCCCCAACGGTTATTATACCTGCTTTTATTTCAAGTCCAAAGGTACGCTCAATCTGCCCTCCAGTTTCACCCCCGGCGAAGTAAAAATCGGGGTGATCAATAAGATCGACGGCACATTGAATAACCACTCCGACCGGGATAAACTCTGGCAGGTCATCATCGTAATCCCAAGATCGGAATTGGAGAAGAACGGCTGTTTATTTTCCGCCCCGCAACGCTGGACGCTGCTGACCGCCAGATACAATTACGGCCGCTACATCTCTTACAATGAACGCTCCGCCTATCCGCAAGTCGCCAACGGCTATCACGCCAACCAGCACTTCGCCGATGTTGAATTTTTTGACCTTGACCATAAGGAAAAATGATCGTGAAAAAGTTTTTTACTCTGATTTTATGCAGTTTTGTGTGGTGTTCAGTTTATGGAGAGATCTATCGCCCGGAATTCAAACTTTTCCCGCCCCCGGCAAGATGTATTTCAAGCTGCAAACAGCCCTGCGGAGAAACCTTTCTCATCATCGCTGACAAAATGCCGGATTTTAATGTTGTCCCGACCGAAAAAGCGGCGGCGCGGGGATACTGCGACCGCGAAAATTTCTATATCAAAGTCGAATGTATCGACCACGATATCGTAAGTGAAGTCAAATCCTCATCCGTTGCCACCCCCGGAAATGCCGGCGATACAGTACAGATTCTCCTCAAATCGGAAAAAGATCCCGGCATCTGGGAATTCAACGTCACCGCCAATAATATTGTCAACGGATTTTTTCATTACAGTTCAGGCGCGGTGATCCCGGCAAGTTCGCCAAAAATCAAAGGTTTCAAAGCGGAAGTCAGTTGTTTCGGGACATTGAATAAAATGGACGACCGCGACACCGCGTGGCGGGCAGTAGTTACCATCCCCCGAACGATATTCAAGAACCGCAATTTGAAATTCACCCCGGAAGAAAATTGGACGATCCTGGTGCGCCGTTATAATTACGGTGTGCATTTGAAAGCACGGGAAATCAGTTCTTTCCCGCAGATGACCATCTTCAACCTTTACGAGTCAGATCGCTTCGCTCGTATCATCTTTCCTGTAAAATAAAATGGAATTGTGGGGGAAGGGAAAAACTTCTTTTCCCGTGAAAAGAAGTTTTTCCCTTCCCCCACACCCCCAACCCTTTTCAAGAAAAGCGGGGTATGTTTGCTCCCGTTGGTCGCAAACAGGAGATATAAAATCATCATATCCTTACTCACGAAGCGAGCGCTTCATGTTTGCCAAAGGCAAACGCTTCACATTGCAAAGCAATGCTTCACGCAGGATTTATCCTGCGCTTCACGTTGGTTTGCATGCGCAAACCAACACAATCATATCCTTACTCACAGAGTGAGCGCTTCACGTTTGCCGCAGGCAAACATTTCACATCGATAACGCTTATCTTATCAATCGTTGATAAGGTGGACCGTATGGGTATTGAAGGCCAGTTCCAGATTTTCAGCAGCAAGTTTTTCCAATATCTGCAGCTGAAGTTTCTCGCGCTGTTCACAGAATTCCCCCCAGTTGGTAGTCTGGAACCAGTTGATGGCACTGATACGCAATGACGATTCGGCATATTCCGCGAACCAGACGGCAGGCGCATTCTTTTCCGGGTCGGTCAGCGGAGAGGAAAGCAGTACCCCGGTGATGATTTCTTTTGCCCGCACGATCTGCGCCGGGGGGGTATCGTAGACCAGATCGATCGCAAATGCCCACTTGATATTGGGACGTTTGGAAATATTTTCAATACTTGCTTCAGCCACCTCTTTGTTGGGAACGCACCATAGCGTACCATCCAGCGTGCGGAGCGTGGTACTGCGAAGCCCGATGGCGACTACCGAGCCGCGTTTTCCGTTGAAAGATATCATATCTCCGATAGTAAAAGGACGATCGGAAATCAGCGCCAGCGCACCGAAAATATTGGCAATGGTATTCTG
The DNA here is from genome assembly GCA_015061805.1 of Lentisphaerota bacterium. Taxonomy (GTDB): domain Bacteria; phylum Verrucomicrobiota; class Lentisphaeria; order Victivallales; family Victivallaceae; genus UBA1784. Next base: position 30,371 of record SUVV01000005.1, read on the forward strand.
GGCGGCAAAGGCGATCGCCATTGCCGCGACACCGGCACCGGCAATGAGAGCAGTCACCTTGAAGTTGAAAACATTTTCCGCAACAAACAGCACTGCCACCACCCAGATCACGCATTTCAATACCGGATATATCAAACTCACCAGCAGATCATCGTAAACATTTTCGGTCTTTTTGGCAATTTCCTGCAACAGCAGCCGCATCACGCTCAACATCCGGAGCAGAGCCCATGCCACAATAAAAATGATCACCACAAAATAGACCCGGTTCACAATGTTTATGACCGCTTCCGGCATGGTGATTGTCCGCAAGCCGTAGACGATTCCGGTGAGGATACCGGCAAAAATTATCGGTTTATTGATTGAATCGGAAATTTTATCTTCCTCTCTCTTGCTCTTTTTGAGCATGATTTTGATTGAACCGCGAACGATCCAGGAAACGACTATCGATACCGGGATCGATACCGCAACGCTCACCGCCAGCATCAGAAGCCCAACCTGATTCTTTTGTATAAAAGAGCAGATCATTCTGCTGAAAGTTCCGGTACAATCCACACAATTTGCAGCAGTATCCGCCATAAGCAAGAAATTATTCATAAGACACTTCCTTTTTTATTTAATCGATAACACTTGTTACTGTCTTGAGCAACAATGAGTTTGAGTTCAAGTTTGGTCAACACCGAAGAGAGCCTTCCGGGGTCGATATTCAAGGTGGTGCAAAGCAGGTCGAAACTGGCTTCACCGTTTTTAAGCATCCGGCACACCGCCATTTCATTTTCGCTCAAGTCGGAAAATTCCGGCACATTTTCCGCCGGTTCATCCGCCCGGCATCTCATTCCCGGCAGCAGATCAAAATCCCATGCGCCCAAAACATCATCGAAACTTTCGATCAATGCCGCGCCCTCTTTGATAAGTTTATGACAGCCGCGCGCCTGCGGATTATCCACCCGGCCCGGAACCGCGAAAACATCCCGGCCGCTTTCAAGAGCTAAACGGGCGGTTATCAATGCACCGCTTTCGACACCGGCTTCGACAACTATCGTACCCCGGCACAATCCGGCGACGATGCGGTTGCGGCGGGGGAAATTCTGACGGGATACCGGAAAATCGAAGGGAAATTCTGAAATCACCGCGCCGCCGGTTTCAATGATCTCCCGCGCCAGAGGAATATTTTCTTTGGGATGCAGGTGAAGCAGACCGGCTCCGATAACACCGACCGTGATCCCGGATGCCTGAACCACCGCCTTATGCGCGATGGAATCCACTCCGAGCGCCAATCCGGAAACAACGGTAAATCCGGCAGCCGCCGCTTCCCGTGCCAGCATCGCGGTCATCTCTTCACCGTAACGGGAAACCCGGCGGGAACCGACAACGGCGACACTTTTATCACCGAATTCAGGAAGATTGCCCCGGACATACAGCACCAGAGGCGGATCGTAAATATGGCGCAGGATTTCCGGATATCCGGCATCATAGCGGGTGAATATCCGCACGCCGCCGCGTTCAGCGACAGCCAGTTCACGGGAAACTTCCGCATCCCAGTCAAAACTGACGATCTTTTCAGCGAGCATCGCACCGATGCCGGGTATCTGCATCAGATCAGAGCGATCCAACTCCGGGATCCTTGCGGGTGAACCGGCAAATTCGCACAATTTGACAAACCGGGCGTTGCCGATACCGGAGATCAGATTACAGCCGATGCACGCTTCGCGATCATTCATAAGCAGATTCCCAGATCTTTTGAAGTTCAATGTCGGTAAAATCCCGGATGACGGTAAGTTTGCCCAATTTTTCCGGAATGATCACTGCGATCCTGCCGTCGCGGTTTTTCTTATCCCGGCGCATAAGCTGCAGGACATCATCAAATGTGATATCAGTGGGTGGATTGACCGGAAGTCCCGCCTTTTCCAGCAAAGAAATCATCCGTTTCTGGGCTTCGGCACTCCAAAGGTTACGGCTCAAAGCGGCTCTGCCGGCGATGACCATTCCGATTGCCACACATTCACCGTGTAAAAGTGAAAATCCGCTCAAAGTTTCAATGGCATGACCGAAAGTATGCCCGAAGTTGAGCAATTCCCGTACTCCGGAAACAGATTCTTTCTCATCCTGCCGTACCACATCGGCTTTGAGTTCACAACTGCGGCCGATAACTGTTTCGGCAATCGCAGAAAATGTTTTGTATTGAGCAAGATCAGCGGCGTGTTTCTCAAGGAAAGAGAAAAATTCCTCATCGAATCCGGCTGCCATTTTGATCACTTCCGCCATGCCGCAGTGCAATTCGCGCTCCGGCAGGGTTTGCAGAAAATCAGGGTCGATAAGAACTGCCTGCGGCTGGTGAAAAACGCCGATCAAATTTTTACCTTCCGGCAAATCAACCGCAGTTTTTCCTCCGACACTCGAATCCACCATCGCCAGAAGCGAGGTCGGCATTTGAATAAACTTTATCCCGCGCAGATAGATCGCTGCGGCAAAACCGGTCATATCGCCGGTAACACCGCCGCCGACGGCAATCATTTCTCCGGAACGGTTCAATCCGGCATTGACGGCGGCACGGCAGATCGACACCATTTTTTCGCAAGTTTTATCTTTTTCCCCATGACCGAAGGAAAATTTGAATTCCGGTGCAGTTTCAAATTTGGAACTGAAAAGTTCAAATGTCCGGTCATCAAAGACCAGCAATTTTCCCTTGCCGCCGGCATCCAACGTTCCGGAAACCCCGGAATCGATCACGATATCGTAACTGCGTTCTCCGAGTTCAACTCTTATCTGCTTCATAATCAATCTCTCTGATCTTGTTTTGTCCGTCGGGCCTCACGGAGTTTACGGTATGAAACAACCAATTTTTTAACTCCGAAATAGGTCAGAGGAACCATGATCGCCGCCCAAAGCGCACCTCCGGCAAAGAATGCCGCGACCAAATCACCGCCCAAATCGGCAAATGCCTGCCACTTTTGAGCAAAAGTTAAACTTTCATTATTGAATATTTCCACTAATTGTCCGGCGGATTCTGACGAGAGATCCCCGTTGATCACCTTATTGCCGACCCAGATCAACACCGGATAGATGAATATTGCAGTAGGCGGCGTGGTAACGAAAGTTCCGGCGATCGCGCCGATTTTGGAACAGCGGAATAAAAATGACAACGGTATCGCCACAATTATCTGACAGAAGACCGGCACGATACAGCCGACCGCAACCCCCAGCGCCCAGCCTCTGGCGACAAATTCCGGAGTTCCCGGCGTGCGGACGATCTTGGTGTAATAATATTTGACAAAACGCAGGAACCGGTTCTGTGTTCTGTTTTTTTGCGGATCATTCACTTTGGAAGGCATCAGACAGCAACTATTATCTGCGCGGAATTCCACAGTTTCCACATTCTGCCACTTGCCGTTTTGATTGAAAAAGAGTCTGCCTTCATCGTCCAACGCGTAATCCCCCCGGACAAAGTGATCGATCACGACCGGGAACACCACATGATCGCCCTGAACTTTCAGTTTCTCCACATTATGATCGGCAAGCTGCCGCAACACATCAGAATAAGGCGGCGCAGTCCGTTGGCTGTCGATAAGTTTCAGCTCCTGAAGCGAGTGTCCTTCCAAATCGATCTCCACCGGAGCGGAAACGCCCAATATCGGTCCGGTATCCTGTTCTTTTTTGCCGTCACCGCAATAATTCTGAGCAAGGATAACACTGCTGCGCAACGCTTTGTGTCCGCGCAGAATGGCGTTTTCCACCGGACGGTAATGGAGCCCCGCCAGGATCCGCACGCCGTTTTCAGTAACAGTGAGATCTCCGGGGTGGACATTCAGACAGGGCATTTTGCCAACGATATTGGACAGCGGCATAAATCCGGCAAGAATTCCGGCATCGACCTTGAATCCGGCAATCTTATTATAGAGTTCATCCGACCACAAATCGCGCAGTTCGCGGCGGTGCGGGGTATTCAGCATGATGGAACTTTCGCCATGCTCCATATAGAATTTTGCGATATCCAGCGATACCACCGGAATATTATTCTCTTTACCGAGAGTTTCTGCCGCACTGCTTTCCGGCTTATCGGTCACCAGAACCGCGATCTCATAGGCACAATCTGCATTCCGGGCATATTCGATGATCTTACTGGCATTGCTTCCACCACCACTCAAAAAGAGCGCCAGCCGGGCTTTGACACCGGAATTTTTTTCAAAAATCTTTTTCAACACACTCATAACAAAATCCCAACAGTTTCAAAAATACTTCATCCTGATAAAATAACCCCGCAACCGGAGATTATCAAGTGTAAAAATATTTTTTATTCAGGGAATCCGATATTTATCCTCAATTACGGAGTTTATCCGCGATAACCGGGAACATTCCGCCGAGGGCATTGCCCAGAGTCATCCACAGCACAAGGGCAAGATTATTCCAACTCCACATCCCGGCGACGGAAAAATAGTACATATTGGCGATACAGTGTTCAAATCCGCTGATGATAAACACCATCACACAGAGGAAAACATTCACCATCCGGATGACCGGAGGCAGCTCCCGCTTAAAGGTGTCGACCGCCAGATACATCAGAATTCCGCAGAAAAACGCCAGTATCAGCAGGCTCGGCAGTGAATCAGCCGCCTTTACCGCACACAATCCCGCCGCCCGCTGAACGATACCGGACAGTTCTGCCACCCGGCTGAAGCGGATCGCGCTGCCGACCGCAAAGCATCCGGTCAGATTGCCGCCCCAGATCAGCAGCAGAGTGAACAAATACGATGGAGTGTTTTTTCCCTGACTGGCGAGATATCCGACGGCTCCGGTGAAAAGTTTGAAGTTATTGCACAAAATCGTCAGCAAACCGAACCCGAAGAGAAATGCCCCCAGCGCCGGAATCGGCATGGCAAGATAAACCGTTCCGGCGATACCGATGAATACACCTGCCATAATGCCGTTGACAAAAATTTTCCAATAGCCGGTCAACCGTGATGAATTTCCCATTTTCACACCCTTTTCAATTATTAAAATTTATCAATTATTTTCAATTACCCGCATATTCGCCCATTTTCCCTGCCGGTAGCGCAGTGAATAGACCACGCACAACAGCAGGATTTCCCAGCAGAGCAGACTCCAGAGTACCCACCAGGGAAACTTCAAAAAGAACATCACCAGACAGGGGATTCCAAAGAAAACGATTCCGACCACCGCCAGTGTCCACATGGTGAATTTTGTATCCCCTGCCCCGCGCAGAACATTGCTGAAAGTGATATTGGTTCCGTCAAACAGCAAATAGGCACTCAAAAAGTGAAGCATGATACGGGAAATCCTCATCGTTTCCACCTGTCCGGCATCTCCCGGACGCACAAACGGCGAAAGCACCAGTTCCTGCAAGCCGCTGAAAAGAATTATCATCAGCACCGAATAGATCAACACCAGAATATAGGCATTACGCACCGACTTCCGGGCAAGCGGAACATCATTGGCACCCAGCGACTGCCCCACCAGGATCGCCGCCGTCTGACCGATGCCCATGATCGGGCAGAATGCAATATTGTTGATGCCGAAGGTTATACTTGAGGCTTCATGCACGGTGACCCCGTAACATCCGAGCAGGATACTGAACAAATTGAATGCTACCAGATCCAGCGCCAACTGCACCCCGTTGGGCAGCCCGAAACGCAGCATCCGGCGCAGCAATCCCCAATCCAAACGGCAACTCCAGGTGAAATACCGTTTCCGTGCCGTGCGGCGCATGAACATCACAAAATAGATCAGCACGCCGATCAATTCAGCAAGAACAGTTCCCAATGCCGCTCCGGCGGCACCCATTTCCGGAGCATACCTGCCGAAAATCAGCATATAGTTCAGCGGGAGATTGAATAATGTGATAACGACCGATATCACCAGCACCACGACCGTCCTGCCGCGCCCTGACCAGAAACTGCTGAGCGCCGCATTGAGCAAAAATACCACAGTTCCGCCGGAGAGTACCTGAAAGTAAATCGATTCCTGTATCGTTACACCGGGATCATGATTGAACAGCGAAAAAAGCCTCGGTCCCCACCATATTCCGGTCGACAGCAGCAATCCGCCTGCCAGCGAAAGAAATATTCCCTGCCACACGGTGATTCCGATCCGGTGAAGCCGGTTCGCTCCGGCATACTGAGCAACAAAAGTTCCGGTGTAGGCAACCGTTCCGAAGAAAAGACAGGAGATGGTGAAGTGGGTCAATCCTCCGGTGAAACTTGCGGCACTTGCCTCCGGCGAATAACGGGTCAGCATCAACCGGTCAACAAACATATTGATCGCATGACAGGAACTGGAAAGTATCAACGGCAGAGCGACCGTCAGCACTTCCCGGAAACTGCCGCTCCGGTTCAATTCGGTATTGCTTTTCAAATTCATAAATTATCCCTGAAAAAATGTATTTCGCTTAATATAATGTTAATGCGGTAAATGTCAAGGTTATTCCGCATATTCTGCGGCAGATTCCATCACCGCTTTATACAATGGACATCCCGGCATCACCGGTTCGCCTTTGCGGTAGACCGCAAGTATCTGCCGGGACAAGGCGGCAAGCTGTTTCCGTACCGCCCGGCGCTCGCCCTTGACCCGGGCGATCGTGATCGAATCGTACGAAGTCGTTTGATGGCGCATCCAGGCGATAACGGCAGCCTCGGCGCGCTGCTCGATGGGAATGGTTGCCGTCCGGGCGACCGTACCACTGCCGACCGGAACCGCTCGGGCACAGACCAGATTTGCCATTTTCTCTGCGATGTCGTGATAGCATGGAGCGAAATTCAGATAATTCAACACAGCTTCGTGAAAATCGGCTTCGTAAAGTTTCTGTTTTTTCTCCCGGGCGCGCCGGGAAGACTCCAATTGTTTCTGATATTCCGGAGTGGCTCTTTCGGCATCGAGTTCAGTTTTTACCGCTTCAACGCACTCTTTATCCATAAACAGACCGATCTTTTCGATGCGGTTACGCCGTTTATGCACCAGCACCCAGAAAGGCGCTCCGCTGTTTTTCAAACGCCTCGTCAACCCGGCATCTCCGGATTTGACCAGCACCCAGTTATCCGGCAGCGGAACAACCTTGCCGTTGTAGAGCAATTCCCGCGGCCGGGCGGTACGCCAGACGATGAATTCTTCTGAATCAGGCATTACAGTTCAACGATTTCATACTCCGTGGTACCGACACCGATCTTTTCGGCATAGTGCAGCTGCTCCTTGCCCCGGAATTTTTTCCCTTTGGCGGCAACCGCATCATAACACGCCTGATCGACTGCCAGCGGGTCAAGTGAAACAAAGATACCGATATCATCGATACAGCGGCGCATGGGATGGGGTTCGCAATCACAGCCGTTGGTGATATTGATACAGAAGTTTATATAGATATTCTTTTTGCCGGTATGAGCGGCGAGCGCGTATTCGATCAGTTTTTCCCGGAAAACTCTGCCGCCGGTCAGCGCATTCCACAAACCGCCCAGAGAAAGGATGGACACCGAATGGTGCGGACAAATTGAATAACAGGCACCGCAACCGATACACTTTTCCGGATCGATGATATAACTTTTTTCACCTTTGGTGATCGCATTTTCGTTACAGCGTTTGGCACACAGACCGCAACTTTTGCACAGCCAGGTGCGGATACGCGGCTTGACCCCGAGATGCATCGCCATCTTGCCCCCCTTGGAAGCAAATCCCATGGACAACTGCTTCATCGCGCCACCGAATCCGGCGAGCATATGACCTTTGAAGTGGGAAAGCACCACCGTCTGTTCCGATTTGGCAAGCAGCGTGGCAAGACTGGCACTCTGGAAGTGTCTGCCATTGGGAACTTTCACCGACACCGCATCTTCACCGGAATTGCCGTCCGCGATGACCACCGGCAGACGGTCAAAACCGTGATCGGCGGCAAGTTTGCGGTGATTTTCTCCGTTGGCGCGGCTGCCGCCGTAGAGGACGGTAGTTTCCGCGTAACAGAGTTTACTGCCCCGGCTCTCCAAAAGATCGATGACCCCGGTATAGCAACTCTGCGGGATATAGGTGCGGTTGCCTCTTTCGCCGAAATGCAGTTTGAGCGGAATTTCCGGCAGCAGACCGGGATTCTCCTTTTCGAGCAAACATTCCAGCGCCTGCCGGGCGGCAGCTGAAATATCGGCTTCGGCGCAGCAGGATTCCAGTTTCTTGAAGTATACTTTGGATGCCATAAACAAAAGTCCTTGATTTTAAGAAATAAATAATCGTGTAAAATATACACCCCGGCATAACTTTTTTCAAGCGGGATCATCTTCAACCGTGACAAAAGACCGAGCTGTTTTTAAGCAAAACTTGAAAAAAATCCATTTACGATGTATATTACCGTGATTTATTTTGTGTAAATATCATAAGGAGAAATTACTATGAAAACTATGGAAATCGCAGCACTGCTCTGCTACTTCGCACTGGTACTGGGTATCGGTATCTACTTTTTCTTCAAAGCCCGCGGCAAAGACGGGAACGAAAAAGAGTACTTCCTGGGCGGCAGAGCGATGAATGGCTGGGTGTCAGCCCTCTCCGCCGGAGCCTCCGATATGAGCGCATGGGTGTTGATGGGACTGCCGGGTTCGATCTACCTCTACGGCGTGGGTCAGGTCTGGATCGCCATCGGATTGCTTCTGGGAACCTTTACCGCATGGCTTGCGGTCGCGCCGCGGCTTCGCCGTTATTCGATCATCGCCGGAGATGCGATCACCGTCCCCCAGTTCCTCACCCGCCGTTTCTGCACTGAACGCAAAGGTATTCTGGTGATCTCGGCGATCGTCTTTGTGCTGACCTACTGTATTTATACCGCCTCAAGTCTCTACGCCTGCGGAACACTTTTCAACACCGTCCTCGGCATGAATCCCAAAACCGCAATGATCATCGCCAGTATCGTCATTGTGGTTTACACCTTCCTCGGCGGATACAATGCAGTATGCTGGACGGACTTTTTTCAGGGACTTCTCATGCTGGGAGCGCTGATGCTGGTACCGATTATAGCGGTGATCATGATGAACGGCGCCGGATTCGTCCAGCCGGCAGTGAATACTCCCGACACCTACTTCAATATGCTCTCAAGCGGAAAAGCTGACTGGAAAAGCATTTCCGATATCATCAGCGGCATGGGCTGGGGACTCGGTTACTTCGGTATGCCCCACATCCTGATCCGCTATTTCTCCATCAAAAATGAAAAAGAGATGCGTAAATCCCAAATCATCGGCTGCACCTGGTTCCTGCTCATCATCATCGCCACCACCGCGACCGGACTGGTCGGACGACGGCTGCTCGGTGATACGCTGACCGCCAGTAATGATGAAAGCACGCTGGTCTTTATCAACATGGTACGGACGATTTTCGGCTGGCTCGGTGATATCAGCGGACTGATTGCAATTGCGATTTTCTGCTCCGGGATTTTGCTTTCTGCGATTCTGGCGGCGGCGATGAGTACTGCCGACTCCCAGCTTCTGGCGGCGGCATCGGCATTTGCCTCTGACCTCTACAAACCATTCTTACGCAAGAATGCTTCTGACCGGGAAATGCTCTGGGCCGGCAGATTCGTAGTGCTTTTCATCGCCATCGTTGCGTACTTCATCGCAGCAAGCCCGGAATGCAAAGGGCTGATGGGGCTGGTCTCCTGTGCCTGGGGTGCATTCGGAGCGGCATTCGGGCCAGCGATGCTGGCGGCGATCTTCTGGAAACGCCTCACCTACGCCGGTGCCCTTGCCGGTATCATTGCCGGGTTTGCCGTTGACATCATCTGGTATATTTTCATGCAGTGGACCAATATCTACGAAATCATCCCCGGTTTTGCCGCCGGAGCAATAATGCTTTTCATCGTTTCAAAAGTAAGCGAGGCCCCCTCTGTTGAAGTTGAAACCAATTTTGAAAAGGCCAAAGGATACTGTGAAAAATGCAAAAAATTATCATACTGATTTTCTGTTCGTTATTCGCGCTGCAGCTTTCTGCCGCAGATTACCGGGTGTTGCTGTTGGGTGACATCCACTATGATCATCTGAAATACCACACCTCTGCGGAGGGAAAAATCATAAGCCGGTACTCAAAAGTTCATGTCGCAATGTGGCAGAAAAAACAACCGTCCGCATTGTTCACAGCCGCAGCCCGGCAGTTGGATAAAGATGTTCCCTTTGTCCTCCAATTGGGAGATTTTATCGAAGGTTGCGGTGCGACCCCCGATCTCCGGGCGCAGATGATGCGGGATGGATTCAATGCGGTAAAGTCACATTTTCCGAACCACAAACTTCTGGCAGTCAAAGGCAACCACGACATCAGGTGCGATGTGGACATAACTGTAAACGGCAAAGTGAAAAAATCTAACGGCAGGGATAATGAAACCTATAAGAAAAATTTCCTGCCGTTATTGGCGAAAGAATTGGGTCATCAGGAGATCAAATCCAATTATTCGGTTCTGCACAACAACGATCTCTACATCTTTTATGACAACTTCATCTACAGAAAAAGTTCTTTTAATTTCCTGCAAAAGACCCTTGCTGCCTATCCGGATGTCCGCAAGATATTTTTCATTACCCATACCCCGGTACTGCCCTGTTCGACCTACCAGCCGGGCGCACTTCTGTCAAATCACGCGGAAATCGCGAAACTGCTCGCCAGCCGCAACGCGATCATCCTTGCCGCCCATACGCACCAGATTTCTCTGGTTAAAGTCAAAATCGGCAGCAACACCCTGACCCAATTCGTTTCCAGCAGTATCGGCCGCTTCTGGAACCGCGGAAAAAAATTTGAGCCTCTGGCAAAAAACAAGGATGAATTTTACAGCAAATTTACCGGTCGTTTTGTCAATGCGCCAAAAACGCTTGACGCAAAGAAGTATCTGGATTCTCTGAATATAGAAGAATTCACCCTGTATAATGCCCAGGTTCAGGGTTTCTGCGTAATGAAAGTAAGCGACAGCGGTTCAGTTGAAATTGAATTCTACAACAACGATTCAAACCAGCCGGCTCTGGTGAAAAAACTGCACTGAGATACCGGATCAGCCGGCTGCAAAGAAATTTTTTATTCCCTCGAGAATCATCCCGGCGGCGATCGCAGAGAGGAACAGCCCGGCCAACTTGGTGATGATCGAAATTCCTCTTTTGCCCAGAACCTTTTCCACACGGGTTCCAAGCATCAGCACCCCGCACAGCAGCAGCGCTGCAAGGAAAATCGCTCCGAGATGACCGGCCGTCACCGGCAAACTCCGTTCCCCCATACCGATCATGATCAATCCGGCGCTGGTTCCCGGTCCGACCGCCATCGGAATCGCTATCGGCACCACCGCTATATCTCCGGGACCGCCATCCTCTTGCATTCGCCGCTTCTTCTGCGTTGTTCCCAAGACCAGTTGAATAGCGCAGACCATCAATATCACACCGCCGCCGATGCGAAAAACATCGATGTTTATTCCGAAAATATGGAAAATCACGGTTCCGGAAAAATAGAGCATTATTCCGGTCACCGCCACCGCCGCCGAGCTGCGCAAAGCGATCTGCCGACGGTTTCTCTCACTTTCATCCCCGGTCAACGCAAGAAAGGTCGACAATACCGCCGTCGGATTCAACAAAATCAATATATGTATGCTCAACATCAAAAATTTCAACATAATTTCCTCCGCGCTGTTTGATATTTTGAATACAGTTCATTATATTATACAACCGGTCATGAAATATGTCAAACAAAAAATTCAATATATTTTAACATTTTTTCAACATTATGAACAAAAAAGAACTTTTTCCGGACTTCCCGATCGTCGGGAACAATCTCAAACGGGAACGGCGCAAGCAACACTTGACTTTGGATGCTCTGGCTGTGGCAAGCGGAGTATCCAAAGCGATGCTTTCCCAGATCGAAGCCAACAAGGTCAACCCCACCATCGGCACCCTCTGGAAGATCGTCAGCGCCCTCAATATTGACTTTGACTCCCTGCTCCGCGGTGAACACTCCCAGAATAAAAAATTCGACGTGACCCGTGCGGAAAACATCACCTGTTTGAAAACCGGTCAATCCAACGCCGAATTCCGGGTACTCTCTTCTTTGAGCATGGCAGATTCTCTTGAACTCCATCTGATGACCCTGCCGCCGCATTGCATCCACACTTCGCAGGCGCACCTGCCCGGTACTGAAGAATACCTCACCATTCTTGCAGGTTCCGTAAATGTCACCGCCGGAGAAAACCGCACCACCCTCAACAACGGCGACGTCATCGCATTTCAGGCCGATATCGGACACACGATCGAAAATCCCTCTGAAACTGAAGCAAAACTCTACATGGTCATCCGGTTTTCCGGGAATTAAACCATTTTATCCGGAAATTCACGAAAAAATTTATCCTTTTTTCACAAACAACCTTGACAATATACCAATGCAGTGGTATATTATGTTCATTGCTTGAGCGAGTGTAACTCAGCTGGTAGAGTATCACGTTGCCAACGTGACTGTCGCCGGTTCGAATCCGGTCACTCGCTCCATTTTTTTTTGCCTTTTTTCCAAGAATCGAGAGTAATCCCTGCAAAAAGAAAAATCCTCTGCCGGAAAATAAATTTTCCGGCAGAGGATTTTTCTTTTTGCTGATATTTTTTGCAAAAGCAAAAAATGGGATTACTCTCTTGCTGCCGGTTGCCGTCGCGATGCTCCGGCTCGTCGGGCATAGCCCGACGTCGAATCCGTTTTTGAACAGAACTATGCACCTTGCTGCCGGTTGCCGTCGCGATGCTCCGGCTCGTCGGGCATAGCCCGACGTCGAATCCGTTTTTGAACAGAACTATGCACCTTGCTGCCGGTTGCCGTCGCTTTGTCCTCCATAGCACTTCGTGCGAAGGAGGAGCGCTCCGGCTCGTCGGGCATAGCCCGACGTCGAATCCGGTTTTGAACAGAACTATGCACCTTGTTGCCGGTTGCCGTCGCGATGCTCCGGCTCGTCGGGCATAGCCCGACGTCGAATCCGGTTTTGAACAGAACGATGCGCCTTATTGCCGGTTGCCGTCGCGATGCTCCGGCTCGTCGGGCATAGCCCGACGTCGAATCCGGTTTTGAACAGAACTATGTACCTTGTTGCCGGTTGCCGTCGCGATGCTCCGGCTCGTCGGGCATAGCCCGACGTCGAATCCGGTTTTGAACAGAACGATGCACCTTGTTGCCGGTTGCCGTCGCGATGCTCCGGCTCGTCGGGCATAGCCCGACGTCGAATCCGGTTTTGAACAGAACTATGCACCTTGTTGCCGGTTGCAATAGAAGCGTTGTTATTGGAGTAAGTAAGTTTGCAACCGCCCGCCGCCGCTCAACGAACTATGGCGGGACCATCAGAACGGCAAAATACTTCGCTGAATTTACTTCCAAAACGCATTGATTCGGAGTTGTCCATTGGCACGCAGATCGTAGTAGAAAAAGTTCAGATCAAACATGTGATAGACCCCTGACCCCAAACTGCGGCTGTCAAATTTACCAGCTTCGGCAGGTTCGACCACAAGTCCGCCGCTTGCCGGGTCGATCTTTGCTGAAACAAATGCCTTTTTATCGGTCGCTTTGCCACTTTTGAAATCAAAGAAACGACTGCCTTTGTGTTCGCTCTTACCGGCTGTCTTACTGTCAGTACGCCAGTTCACCGGATTAATGCAATACGTTCCGGCTTTGCCGGTAAAAGGCGATTTGATCTTGCCTGGAGCCTGTGAATTATAAGTGATGATAACCCCGGTATCATCGGCTCTTTGAGCAGTACGCAAATATGGATATTGCGGGAAACTTTCCGGCATATTGGGATAACCGATCAAATACGCCGCCACCAGTTTGGAATTGATCTTGCGGTCGGCAAATTCACGTTTCATCACCTCAAGCAGCGCAACCGATCCCTGACTGAAACTGAGCAGGATAAAGGGACGCCCTTTATTCAAATGTTTCATATAATAGCGGAACGCATTCTGGACATCGTAGATGCCATTCCGGATAAAGGTCTGCTTATCCACCGGCAGATCGATCTCTTTCAAAGACCTGCGGAACTCCGCCTGCCGGTAATACGGTGCAAACACCCGGCAGTATCCGGAAAATATTCCGGTATGCTGCGCGGCGATCATCTGCGCTTTTTTCTGAAGCGATTTATTATCGTGCCAAAGCATATAGGCATTGTTTTTATCTGAATAAATCGTGGGAAGCACATAAAAGATATCGACTTCGCAATTTTCCCGGATATTCTTTTCACAAATCACCCAGTTTGCAGGACTGCTGTAATTCAGAGATTTCCATGCCGCCGCTCTGAACGGCAAAAAGATACTGACTGCAATCACCAGCCAAAGAAATTTTTTCATACTGCGACCTCCGAAAATTTTTAATTTTCTCCGCAGATAATATACACTCTGCACCTTATAAGTTCAAACCGTTTTTTCTCGCTCCGGCAGTAAAGAAACAAATGGTAACGGCACAAAAAATCCCGAAAGTATTAAATCTTCCGGGATTTGTATCACACTTCGCCGATGACTTGCCGTGGAACACGGCTCGGTATCATCAGTTATAAGGATTGATCTCCCATGCGCCGGGAGAGTTCTGCGGGATGGGGCTGTACCCTTTTCTTTCAAGTTCAGTACAACCGGCAGCGGCAAGTGCCATTGCAACCAATCCTGCAAACAGGAGACTTCTGATCATACTCCACCGCAAATTACTTGAAAAATCTTTTGGGCAGAGATTCAAGCAATCCGTAATCACGCATTTCCAAAAACTGCAACACAACCGCTGCCGCAACCGCGACAAAAGTGAGAACGATCATTACAGTAAAGAATTTAGACTTCCACATGATTCACCTCCAGCGGCTCTATTGCCTTACTTGACCTTGTTCTTGTAAAGCACGATATCGCCGACTTTAACATCGGAACCGGCGGGCAGATCGACCACTGATTCAGTTTCACCAACCCGGACGATACTGCTGGAAGCGATGAAAACAACGCTTTCATTCTTGATTTCAGCCGCGCCCTTGACGATGTCAGATGCAGGAGCATCTTTTTTGGCCTCGGCAGCAACCGGCTTGCGGACAACCGCGACTTCGACTCCGCTGGTGAGTTTGAGAGCGATCGGAACTTTTTTACCGTTGCTTTCCTGGTAAACCACGCTGCGTTCACCGAGATCGATGACGAAGTAGCCGTATTCTTTGGAAACCGCAGTGACCTTACCGAACATACGGGAACGGGCCTCTTCGGAACCGGCGCGCCACGGACGGTAATCTTTGGCAACACCGATGGATTCTTTAAGTTCGCTCAAGGCGTTGGAAACATCTTTGTATTTCTTTTCGGCGGCCTTGATCTGAGCGTCACGACTGCGGACCGCGCTGTTCAGACGGCTGTTGTCGCGTTTGACCTTACTCAACTCACCGAGCAGAGTATTGACTTCGCCGACCTTGGCAGTGACCACAGCCTTGACCTCTTTGATACCGGCATCGCGACGGTTGTCAGCGACATTGACTTTTTTTCCGGCGATACGGGAAACTTCAACCAACGCGCTGCGATAAGCATTGCTGTTGTTGAGGGTATTTTTGATGTAATCAGCGAGCGGTTTCAGAACCGCGCGGGAAGCGCGGAGATCGGAGGCGTTGACCAACGCTTCCTTGCGGATGTTCACCCGGTAGGGTTTGGCAACATCGGAAATAGCCTGATAGGCGTTGTCACGGTGCTTTACAGTATCGGCGACACCGGCGACGACGGCATCCATCCGTCCGGAGTAAGAATCGATCTGACGGTAGGACTCAACTTCACCGGCATCTTTCATACGGATCGCTTCAGCGATATTCCAGAGGGACTGAGCCAAAGCGTTACGCTGGGCAACGATTTTTTTACTCTGGCTGGAGAGCGCGGGAAGAGCGCTGTCCAAATCGGCGTATTTATCATGCGCCAGAATTTCAGGAGTCAACTTCTTGGAATCAGCAGTACCGCTTCCGGCATCGAGGGCCTTGGAACTTTCATAAATAGCATTTGCCATTTTTTCATGACCGCTGACAAACTGTGCACGCTTTTCGAAGAGAAAATACGAAAAAACTGCGCTGGCTGCTGCAAAGATAAAGATGAAGATACTGAGGATGATGTTAAGAATTTTCATACCGTTTTAACGCCTTATATTTTTAATTGTTATAATAAACCACACGAACAGCACGACACAAAATAATCGCACCTTGAAAATTTAGCACCAAAGATAGATATTGTCAAATCATTAACCGATTTTTTTGCATTTTTTTTGAAAAAAACATCTTTTTCAAAGAATAAAACGCACTCCGTCAATTTTTTTTATCGCCTCACCCAAACTGTTTGCCTCGTCTTTTGATGCAACGGCAACAGTCAAACGCAAAGAACGGTAAGTCCCGCTTCCGGAAACACCTCCGGAGACCAGATCCAAGCCGTCAAGCCCCATTTCAGCAACACAGGAACGCACGGCTTTTTCTGCAATTTCGAACTTGGCATTTTCGCAGAATATCCGGTATTCCCAGTCGCGCGGGAAAGTGATTTCAGCCTTTTTCTCATCCATTTTGTGCTTATCCTTTCCAATAAGGAGAAATTTCACGAAGCCGGGCGATGACCGGAACCAATTTTTCCACAGTATATTTCACATCGTCCATCGTGTTGTAACGCGAAAAACTGAAACGCACCGTACCATGGGCAGCGCTGTACGGGATCCCCATCGCCCGGAGAACATGTGACGGCTCCAGACTGCCGGTCGTGCATGCCGAACCGCTGGAAGCGCAAATGCCGAACATATCCAGCAGCATGAGAATACTTTCACCCTCGATACATTCAAAACTGATCGACGAGGTTCCCGGCAATCGGTTGGCGGTATCGCCATTTATCCGGATTTGCGGAATGGCGGCACAAACCCGACGTTCAAGTTCATCGCGCATAGCAGACAATTCAGCATATTCCTTATCAAGCTGAGCGAGGCTCATTTCGCACGCCTTGCCGAATCCGGCGATCGATGCCACATTTTCAGTACCTCCGCGGCGGGAACGCTCCTGATGACCACCGAAAATCAGCGGGGTGAAACGGATTCCGCGCCGGACGAACAGCGCGCCGACACCTTTGGGAGCATGCAGTTTATGACCGGAAACCGTGAGGAAGTCAATATCCAGAGCATCGACATCGATTTTCACCTTGCCTGCCGCCTGAACCGCATCAGTATGAAAGAGAGCGCCTTTGGCATGAGCTGCGGCACATGCTTCCTTTATCGGGAAAATGGTTCCGGTTTCATTATTTGCCCACATAATGGACACAACGGCAGTATTTTCATCGACCTCTTTATTGAGGGCATCCATATCCAGCTGGCCGAGATTATTCACCGGAAGTTTCACCACGGTATAACCGCGGCGTTCAAGTTCATCGCAATAGTGGAGCACCGCCGGGTGTTCCACGATGGAGGTCACCACCTTTTTCCGGCCGGGACGGGCGCAGACTGCGGCATTGAGCGCGGCATTGTCACCTTCGGTACCGCAGGAGGTAAAAATGATCTCTGAAGCATTTCCATCCCGGTCGCGCCACTTGGCTCCGATGAGCTCTGCGACCTGCCGCCGGGCAGTTTCGACAACTGCGGCGACATTGCCGCCGAAGCGGTGGATACTGGAAGGATTTCCGTATTGTTCACAAAGGTAGGGAGTCATCGCCTCAAAGACTTCCGGAGCGACACATGTGGTGGCATTATTGTCCAGATAGATTACTTTATTTTCCATAATTACAGCACTATTCCTGAAGTTGAAAACGTCATTCTTATAGAATATCACAATTTTTGAAAATTTCAACCTGATTATCTTGAATTTTCCATTAAAACTGTTATTTTATGTCAGATTCCAAATTCGACATCACCACGGAGAACCATGAGCGTTTATCTTGACTGCGCCGCAGCCGGCCGCCCCGAAAAAGAGGTGGTCGACTTTTATTCAAATGCGATACTTGAAGACTATGCCAATCAGGAGGGTGTCCACACTCTGGCATACCGGGCAAGAAAGCATCTTTCCTCCGCCTCAACTGAACTGCTTGAAGCGCTTACCGGCACTCCGGGAAAATACCGGGTGATCTGGGCGGCCAGCGCGACCGAATGTTTCCGTATCCTCGCCGGATTCCTGAAAGGTAAAGCGGTGATTTCCAGCACTTTGGAACACCCGGCATTGACCGCAAACTTCAAAAAAGAAACCCTTTTGCACCGGTTGGAGTGTGACAGTTGCGGGCAAATCGTTTTACCGGGAACTCCGCTTGCACCGGATGCGGTGATACTTCACCATGTGCAAAGCGAAATCGGAGCATTGCAGGATCAGCGGAAACTCTTTGCCGCCTTTCCCGATGCTTTGACAATATCCGACTCGGTGCAAAGCGCCGGAAAACTGCCGCTTGCAGAAAACGCCGATATCCACATCGTTTCCGGAATAAAATTCGGTTCTCCCGGCGGTGCCGCCATGATCTGCCGCAATGATTCACCGCACACTGCCAAACTGGAACGATTCTCCGCACAGATGCGTTCATCCGATTATCTGCTCTCCCGGATCAGCGTGCCGCTCTGCCGCGCCATGGCTTTTGCCGCCGGAAGATGTGCAAAAGAGCGGGAACTATGCTTGAAAAAGGTTTCGGAATTAAACACTCTTTTGAAATCACTTCTGGCGGAATTCGCGGTTCGTCCGCTATTGCCGGATTCCGCGCCGCAGTCACCTTATATCATCAATTTTTTTCTGCCGGGGATCCAATCGGCTGTGATCGTCCGGATGCTTTCCGGCCGGGGCATCCACTGTGCAAGCGGCAGTGCCTGCGCCGCTGAAGCCGGAGGCCCCAGTCCGGCATTACTTGCCATTGGTAAAAGCAAAAATGATGCCTACAGCGGTCTGCGGATAAGCTTTGACCGCTTCTCGACAGAAAATGATGTAACTTTTTTGGCTTTTGAACTGAAAAAGGCATTGAAAAATTACTGATTTGATATTATCTTTTGCCCTGAACACATTTCTATAAAACATAATACCATACCGGAGGGCAAAAGCAAATGTTGAAAAGAATCGTTTCCGCCGCAATTCTGCTGGCAAGTCTCTTATGTTTACCGTCAGCCGACGGCCGCATCATCGAGATCCGCAAAAAATCACAGCTCAACCCTACCGTATATTTTTCCGGTGTCCCCGGCAATGAAAAACTCTCTGCTGATTTGCAAAGGTTTCTCGGAGTTTGCGGCTGGTTCGATCTTACCGGAAATTCCGACAACGCTGATTACACAGTAAATGCCGCGATCAACTCCGGCAAACTCATCGTCCGGCTCATTCACGGCAAAACCCCGGTTGCCGCCTGGAGTTTTCCGGCGAATGCCAACACCAGAGAATTGGCAAAAAGTGCGGTCGATACCGTCATTGAAAAAGCATTTTCCCAGTTGAAAGTGCGGGGATTCTGCCGTTCAAAGATCGCTTTCACCGCCGAAAGCGCCCCCGGAGTACGCAATGTGTTCATCTGTGATATCGACGGCGGCAATGTTCAGCAGATCACCAATTACCGTTCGCTCAATGTTGAACCGGGCTGGAGTCCCAACGGCAAAAATATCTTTTTCTCCAAATACAGCCGTTCCGGAATATCGGTCATCGAAACGACCGTTGCAACTCCGCGCCGCAGCCGGATAATTTCAAGTTCACGCGGCATCAACACCGGCGCCGCCGTAAGCCCGGACGGTTCCATGCTGGCGGTCATTCTCAGTCCGGATCATCAGGTCGACCTCTATATCCTCGGACTCAATAAGCGCTTCCGCCGCCGCCTCACCCGCGGCATCGCCGTTGAAGCCTCTCCCTGCTGGAGCCCGGACGGCAAATCACTCGCCTTTGTCAGCGACCGCCGCGGCAATCCGCGCATATTCATCAGCGACCTCAACGGCGGCAATCAGAAAATGATCCCGACCATCGGCAACGATGCCGTCACCCCCGCGTGGTCAAAAGACGGTAAGATCGCCTATGCCACCCGGGTCGCCGGGAACTATACCATTGCCGTCTACAACCCGGCAACCGGAGAAAACCGCCGGGTAGTCGAACTCCCCGGCAACTGGGAATCCCCGGAATGGGCGGCAGACAACCGTCAGGTGGTCTGCAAACGCACCTACGGCGCAACTCCGGCGCTCTATGTGATCGACACCCAGACCGGGAAACAGCGCATCCTGCTGCGGACAAATTCCAAACTCTTTGATCCGGCATGGTCACCCTGCGCGGCAAAATAAAAAAAGGATTTACGGTCATGGCATTCGACACTGCTGAATTCATCGATACACTGAACATGTTCTCCATCCGGCTCGGACTGGACTCCACCCGGGAACTTGCCCGGCGGGTCGGCAATCCGGAACGCGATCTGCGTTTCATCCACCTTGCCGGAACCAACGGCAAAGGTTCAACCGGCGCCATGCTCGAAAGATGTTTGCGCGAATCGGGACTCACCACCGGATTTTACACCTCCCCCCACCTGATCGATGTCCGGGAACGATTCCGCATCAACGGCAAAACGGTCGACCGGGATATGTTTGATCATTACGGAAAAATTCTGGCAGATGCCGGCGGCAAAGATTTCAGTTATTTTGAATATGCCACCGTCCTCGCCATGCTGATATTCAAAGCGGCGAAGTGCGATGCCGTCATCTGGGAAACCGGACTCGGCGGCAGACTCGATGCCACCAATATCGTCACCCCGGAACTTTGCATCATCACCAATATCGCCCTCGACCACACCGATCTGCTGGGAGATACCACTGCCAAAATCGCCGCAGAAAAAGCCGGTATCCTCAAACCGGGAGTTCCGCTGGTTCATGGCAAACTGCCTGACGATGCCAGAGAGGTGATCTACGCCCGCGCCGCTGAACTCAATGTCAAAGTCACCGCCTGCCGGGCGGAAATTCAGGATGATTACCGGATCGTTGCCGGAGAAAACGCTATTCCGCTTCAGGAATTCATCTATGACGGCAAAAAGATATCTCTTGCACTTCCCGGCAGGATGCAGAGAGAAAACTTCCGTCTGGTCTATGAAGCATTGAATATTCTTGCAGACAAATTCAGCTTTGATCCCGAGCAGGCACTCAATGCCTTGAAACTTGTCCGTTGGCCCGGCAGATTTCAAAAGATCGGCGACCGGATGATCCTCGACGGAGGACACAATCCGGACGGTACCGCCGCCCTTGCCGAAGCACTGGCTGAACTTTATCCGCAGGAGAAATTCACCACGGTTTATGCAGCCTTTGCCAACAAAGATGCGGAAAAATGCATCAAAAATCTCGCGGAATTCACCAATGATTTCATATTCACCCGTCCCGGTTCATGGAGCAGAAAATCCTTTGGTGCGGACGAATTGAGCGCGTGGGCAAAAGCGTGCAATATTCCGGCGCAGGAGTGTGCTGATCCTCTGGAAGCGGTCCAACGGGCGCTGGATGCTTCCGACCGCCGGGTCATCATTTCCGGTTCGCTCTATCTGGCGGGGGAGATCCTCAACAAATATCTGCCGCCGCAAGCAACACTTGATCTGTAATTTGCCATGTTTATTCTCAAGCAGGCTGCCTCAGCAGAAACCAGAGTAAAAAATTCCCGCTTTCTGGCGGAGGTATTTCCGGTATCATCTCCGGAAGAAGCCAAAGCGGCGTGGCGTTTCCGCAAGGAAAACTACGACAACGGCGGACATATCGTCTATGCGTTCACCATCGGGAATCAACAGAATATTTCCGGATGTTCCGACGATGGCGAACCATCCGGCACCGCCGGAAAACCGGTACTCGCCGTCCTGACCGGAAGCGGTCTCACCAACGCCATGATCACCATTGCCCGCTGGTTCGGAGGCACCAAACTCGGTACCGGCGGATTGGTACACGCCTACAGCGATGCCGCCAAAGCGGCGCTTGCCAATGCGGAATTCACCGAACTGGTGCCGATGGCGGAACTCGATCTCACCCTGCCCTACAATCTCTACAATACGCTGATAAGCAAAACCTCCGCGCTGGGAGCAGAGGTTATAAAAGAAGAATTCAACAGCGAAATCTCGCTTACACTTTCCATAAAAAGCGCGCAGATCGGCGAATTGGAAAAGGTGATTTCGGAAACCGGCAATGGAAAGATCAGTTTCACAGTCCGGAAATAAAGACCAATCCGGAAGCAACCTCCTCTTTGGTGCAACGCTGCTCCAGAAGTTTCCTCGCCGGATGACGCCAGATCGCCTGATGGAATTCCCTCGGCAAATCCCCCTGCCCCGGCACCAGATGCATATCCCGGAACAGCGATTCGCCGCCGCTGATACGCGAATCCGACCAATGGAAGCGTCCGATATAATCCGGATGCTCCAGATATTTCCACAAAGCGGCGATCCGCTTTTCATCAGTAGATTCTTCAGCGGCACAACTGGCGGCGTGACTGCTGTCAAAGGTGAGTTTCACATTGGAACGGTTCAAATCGGTATAAAGTTGAAACCACTCACTGCTGCGGCAGGCAAAAACCTCCCGGACATCGGCAGGTTTATACAACTGGTTCTCCAGACAGACGATCAACCCTTTCTGTGCCAGATAGTCGGCGATTTCGCCCAATGAATCGATAAGTTTGCCGTATTCGCCGCATTTTTCGCCATTGATGCTCATAATGCCGCAGGGGTGCATCACCACCCGATCGACCGGATAACGGACGGCAACATCGGCGGCACGTTTGACCAATTCCAGGCCTTTCTGCCGTTCAGTTTCATCAAGAGAAGCAAAATTCACCCCTTTATAGGGCAAATGGACGCCGTGGACAAAAGGAATATATCTATCATATCCATCCAGCACATCGTCACGGGTGATATGAGTTTCCACTCCGAGCGAGTAACGTGAAAGAAAATCCGGATCGTGAATCGGGCGCACCAACAGCATATTTCACCTCACGCAAAGACCGGATTGAGCAGGAACAGCGGTTCAAATTCACCTTCGGAATATTTACGCTTCTGCAACTTGCCCATACCGCGCACCCGGTAATATTTGCCTTCCGGAACTGTGAAAGTACGATCAAAACGGTCGGAGAAACCGGTGAATTCCTCAATTACTCTGCCTTCGGAAATCACTTCGACCTTTTCCATTTCTCCATTGAGGTCAAACGCCAGATGAATCCGGCGCGAATCACCGTCGGCACGCAGCGTGAATTCCGGATCATCGATCAGATTTCCGCACATCGTGTAGAAATTACCCTGACGGTAGGCGCGGATGATGTCAGAATAATCATTTTTATCCACCTGCAGACAATCCTGAACAAATTCGCCGGGATAGTAGTCGTGACCGCCATCGGTGAAGTGACAATGGAAGTCCGAGCCGCACCTGGTGAATATCCGGAAACCTGCCATCAGCAACTTATCCCACTCCGCGCCGACATCCCAAGTCTGGGGCGCGCGGCGTTCACCGCGATCGACACAGGCGAGCACCCGGAAAACCGGAGATTCGGCAAGTTTCATCAGATCATCCAGCGCCACATCGGGGGCGTTGGGATGATTGAAGATCATAAAGCAGTTTTCGTGCCAGTTTCTGTCGACAAAATCCAGCAGTTTCATCGCATTGTCAACACCTTCAATACCGTCGTAGCGGCAAAATCTTCCGACCAGTTCCCGGAGCAGTTCCATCTCCCGGTCATCCGGAGTGGTCAGCACCATCGCGTGCCGGGGAACCGGGAATTCGATCTCTCCGGTGCAGAAGATCGGCATATCGAACTTTTTGCGGGCGGCGACCACATCAGCGTACTGATTTTCCGTACGGAAAAACTGCGGATTGCGGCTGTGACCGGAAATTGCAATAAAATCACAATATTCTTTGGAACGCTCCACTATCTCCGCCACCGGCAATGTTCCATCGCCGCAGCAGTTGGAATGCACATGCAAGTCACCTTTTATCCACATGATCGACCTCTTTCTGACAGTAATTGACATTTTATTTCCCGGATAATATACCACGGGAACGCCATTTTTCAAGAAAAAGTAAAATAAAAAAGCCGCTGCAAAACGCGGGGTTTGCAGCAGCAGTTTATGCGGCGAAGCGAAATCAGAAGTTGGATTTCAACGCCCAGAGTCCGAGAGCCGGATTGCTGATGTAGAAAATTTCTTCGCCGTTGACGATATTGATACCGTCCTTGAGGTTGGCGAAGTCATATTTTGCCATCATTTCATCCAGGTCGCCGTATTCAAAACCGACGGAACGGATCTCATCGGCGGTGACGCCTTTGCCCGGACAGTAGGTAATACGGAAACGGCCTTCGCTGGAACCGTGGATCAAGTGAGCCGCAGCACCGAGATTATCCCGGAGTTCCTGATTTTCAGCGACCATCTTGAGGGTGTTGGGGGTGCCTTTATAGCCGTATTTGCGGATAAGGCGGTCGTTTTCCGGGTCTTCGCCGAATTCGACCAGACCGGGAGCCAGCACGATCAGATCACCGTCATCAGCGATCGCCATACGGGTACGGTAAACCGACTTATTGCCGAGCCAGGTGCTTTTGAATTCTTCCGGATCAAGGTAGACAACCACCTTTTTCAGCGGCTTGTCCAACAGCTGCAAGTTGGTTTCGACGCTCAATTTGGCAGCGGCGAGGAAGGGGTCTTCTCCGGTACCGGCGAAGAAACCGCGCATCGCCATCTTACCGGTATTTTCATCACGCGCCATGACCGTCTGCATAAAGAGGAAAGGCAGATCGGACAAGTAGGTGTCAACGCCGTAGTTGAAAAGACGGCGTACCGGGCTGTCCGCGTGTCCCATGATCTTCTCCAGATTGGCGACCGCTCCGAGGAAGTGGGATTTGTTGATCATATCAGATCCGCCGATACCGACCATGATGTTTTTGGTATAGTTCGCCATGCCGACCACTTCGTGGGGGACGACCTGACCGATGGAAACGATAAGGTCATAGTTGTCATAGACGATCTTGTTGACCTGAACGTTGACTTCGTAATCCAGATTGCCGCCGGAAAGTTCCTTGATGAATTCGCTGGAAGCCTTGCCCAGAGAAACCACATCGTTGCGCCAGTCATGAACCTTGAATGCACTCTTGGGAATATTCTTGCCGAACATCATTTCCAGCTGGGCATCATTCATCGCGCTGTGAGTTCCGAGAGCCGGCATAATGTCGATGTGACAATTTGCGGCATATTTTTCATAAATGATCTCGGTAATACGTCCGGCGCAGGAATTGAGCCGGGTGTGATCCGGAGGGAGCAGCAGCATACGTTTCAGAGTTTTGCCGCTTTTTTCGATGGCGCTCAGCACCATTTCCTGCAATTCGGCATCGGAAACGGCAACCGCAGCACCGCCCATTTGAGTATACATAGCCATCAGAAATTATCCTTATTGTTGACAAAACGGCGGAAACACCAGCAAAAGATGTTCCCGCCGTTTGAGTTTTACACCAATAACTTACGCGATGTAAGTTCCGGCAACGGTGGTACCGCTGTTTTCGGTCCACGCCGTGTGGAAGAATTTACCGCGTTCGGCATCGACACGTTCGTAGGTGTGGGCGCCGAAGTAGTCGCGCTGGGCCTGCAGCAGATTGGCGGGCAGATTACCGGAACGGTAGCCGTCATAGTAGGCAAGCGCGCTGCTGAATGCCGGAACCGGCACGCCGTTCATAACTGCGGTGGCGACAACTTCGCGCCAGGCAGCCTGGCAATTGTCGATGACGCCGTGGAAGAAGTCGTCGAGCAGCAGGTTTTCCAGAGCCGGGTTCTTGTCGTAGGCTTCTTTGATGCGTTCGAGGAACTGGGCACGGATGATGCATCCGCCGCGCCACATCAGAGCGATTTCGCCGTATTTGAGATCCCAACCGTATTCCTTGGCGGCGAGTTTCATCAACTGATAGCCCTGAGCGTAGGAGCAGATCTTGGAAGCATAGAGAGCTTTGCGGACAGATTCAATGAAGGCTTTTTTGTCGCCGGTGAAGTTGACTTTGGGGCCGGTGAGGATCTTGGAAGCGGCAACGCGTTCTTCTTTGATCGCGGAGAGGCAGCGGGCGAACACAGCTTCGGCGACGGTCGGAGCGGGGGCACCGAGATCGAGCGCGCTCTGGCTGGTCCATTTACCGGTACCTTTCTGACCGGCGGTGTCGAGGATGATGTCAACGACGGGCTTGCCGGTTTCGGGATCTTTCTTGGCGAAGATGTTTTTGGTGATTTCGATCAGGTAGCTGTCGAGTTCGCCTTTGTTCCATTCGGTGAAGACTTCGTGGAATTCTTCAGCGGTGAGACCGAGAACGTTCTTCATGATCCAGTAGGCTTCGCAGATCATCTGCATATCACCGTATTCGATACCGTTGTGAACCATTTTGACATAGTGACCGGCACCGTCAGAACCGACCCATTCGCAGCAGGGACGGCCGCCGGCGACTTTGGCAGCGATGGACTGGAAGATCGGTTTGATCTCTTCCCAGGCAGCCGGGTCACCGCCAGGCATGAGGGAGGGGCCGAGCAGAGCGCCTTCTTCACCGCCGGAAACACCGGAACCGACGAAACGCAGACCTTTTTCAGCGAGATATTTGGTGCGGCGGATGGTGTCGGGGAAGTGGCTGTTGCCGCCGTCGATAAGGATATCGCCTTTATCGAGGTAGGGGATGAGCTGTTCCATAAGATCGTCGACCGGCTTACCGGCTTTGACCATCATCATGATTTTACGGGGGCTCTTGAGACTGTTGCAAAGTTCTTCAAGGGAGTGGCATCCGATGAAGTTTTTGCCTTTGCCGCGGCCGTTGACGAAGTTGTCAACTTTTTCGACGGTACGGTTGTAGACGGCGGCGCTGAAGCCGTGGCTTTCCATATTGAGGACGAGGTTTTCGCCCATTACAGCAAGACCGATAAGACCGATATCAGCTTTTTTGTCCATTTTATTTATTCCTTTTGAAATTGGTTGATCTGAAGATTAAACTCCGCTGAACGCAGCGAAACCGCCATCGATCGGCAGCACAACACCGTTGACGAAACCGGCAGCTTCATCATCCAGCAGGAACAGCATCGCGCCGACGAGGTCTTCGGGAGAACCGAATTTGCCCATCGGGGTGTGGGTCAGGATGGTGTTGCCGCGGGCGGTAAGAGAACCATCGGGATTGGTCAGAAGAGCGCGGTTCTGATTGGTCAGGAAGAAGCCCGGAGCAATCGCATTGACGCGGATGTTGACCTTGGAGAAGTGAACCGCCAGCCACTGGGTGAAGTTGCTGATAGCAGCCTTGGCGCCGGAGTAGGCGGGGATCTTGGTCAGCGGGCAGAACGCATTCATGCTGGAGATATTGAGGATGTTACCGCCTTTGCCTTCAGCCATCTTGCGGGCGAAGACCTGGGTCGGGAGCAAAGTTCCGAGGAAGTTAAGATTGAAGACAAATCCGACACCGGCGGGATCGAGATCAAAGAAAGTGGTAACGCCTTCGACTTTGGCAGCGAGGTCTTCTTTGGTCAAAAATTCTTTGCTGGTGGTACCCTTGGGGTTGTTGCCGCCGGCACCGTTGATGAGGATATCGCAGGGACCGTATTCTGCGGAAATCTTGGCTTCAGCAGCCTGCAGACTGGCGAGTTCCAGCACGTTGGCAGAAAGCCCCATAGCGACGCCGCCTTCGGCGCGGATTTCTTCAGCGACCGCTTCAGCGGCTTCCGCGCGCAGGTCGAGAACAGCAACTTTGGCACCGGCTTTGGCAAGAGCTTTTGCCATGATGCCGCACAACACACCGCCGCCACCGGTAACGACGGCGACTTTACCATTGAGTTTGACTTCCATTACAGGGTCTCCTTAACGATTTTTCATTTTACTTTGGAAAGATTCCAAACTTACTCACAAATACACTCTGATAATATATCTCTCATTTCGGGAAATATCAAGTCAAAAAGCAGATTCTCTTTCCAAGTTATCTGCAAAAAGCTCCAGTCTGCTCCGTTCAGGCAAGCGTACCTTTATTTTTTTCAAAGATATCTTCGCTGGCAGCGTTGGCAAAAATGCGTTCATCCATACCGGAAGAAACACCGTAAATAATGGTAACATCGGTCGTTCCGCTCACTGTAAGGCGGTTTTCACCGCAAGTGTAGGTAAAAGAGCCTTCATCCCAGACGCCATTATTTTCTTCAAAACAAAGAGTAACGGAACCATCAGCCGATTGTTCGACAACATCAATTCCCCAATCTCCACCGAAGCAAAAAATATCCGCTCCGCCGCCGCCATGCAAAGTATCATTGCCAATGCCGCCGGAAATAATATCGTCATCCATGCCGCCGATGATGTTGTCGTTTCCACCATCACCGAAGATGAGGTTGCTGCCGGAATTTGCCCAGATGACATCGTTTCCGGCACCGCCGTAAACAGTCACGCCGTCAGATTCAAAAGTAAATATTGCACTTGTCAAATCAACGACATCATCCCCTGCCCCGGCACGGATCTCATCGATCTGCGACAAACGCGCCTGCTCGCCAAAGGCGGAATAGATATCATCCAAAAAGAGCGCATCTCCGCAAGCATCGTCGGTCAGCAGCAGAATATCAGCATCTTCTGAACCGGAGAAAATATCGGCGATCTTATTCTTTCCGGTAAGAGCAACGGTGTTTTCAATGCCGTTGCCGCCCTGATATACTGCATTAAAAAACGAATTCCATAAGCCGCTGACGCTGGCGAAGAAAACATCCATACTGCCGTCTCCATCGGAAACCAAACGTGCTGATTCTGAAGCAGTCACAGTAAAATTTCCTCCGGACATCCAGTTTTCACCATCTGCCGACAGCTGCCATCCCAGCGCTTTCCGCGCGGAAGAATAAAGCGCTGCCTGAGTGCCGTCCACATCGATCCGCAGCACACCATCCGACTCTCCGGAAATCAATTCCAGGAAATATTTGTCCGTATAAACCGTTCCGCTCCAACTCAAGATATTTCCGGAAACTGCAAGATTCTGCGGCACGGTATTGCGGTCTATTCTGTTGACGACTACCGTTTTTTCGCTTTGGTTGCCGGCGTCATCAGTTGCCCGGAATGTGTATTCTCCATTCTCATAAACGGTCATGGTGTTGCCGACAACCCAATTTGCGCCGTCGAAATACTCGATCGTTCCCTCGTTGGCAGAAGCGGTCAAAACAACATCGTTGCAAGTCCATGTTTCCGGATTACCGCTGATTTCAAGTATCGGAGCAATGGTATCGACGGTGACGGTCACCGTTTCACTCCATGCGCTTGAATTGTGACTCCGGTCATTCGCCCTGAGCCGGATGTAATATTTGCCGTCGGCCAGATCGAATACGGCAGATGTTTTGCTGTAACTGACTGTATCTGTTTTGACAATATCGGTAAATGCAGCATCGGTGGAAACCTGGAACTCATAGAGGGAAATATCAAACACCTCCCGCTCTCCCCAAACAAGAGTGACCTTGCTTTTGGAACATTCTGCTGAAAAATCCTTTGGAATCCCCGGTGCCCCGGTTTCGATAGCGACAGCATTATTTCCGCTGACCTTGTCACTCAAATTTCCGGCATGATCCAATGCCCTGACGTAACAATAATATTTGCCGTCAACAAGAGTGGTGGAACAGGTTGTTCCAGTGGTTGAAAATTCCTGAACAACACTTTTCAAATCGCTGCCGTCGATGATTTGAACGATATAATTTTCAATTCCGCTTCCGGAGTCGCTGAAAACCTCCGTCCAGTCCAAACTTAACGAATTTCCGCTTCCAGTCACTTTGACATATCCGGAACCGACCGGCGCTTGAGTATCAATGTTGCTGATCGCACATCCGGTCACTTCCGAAACATCACCGACGGCATTGGTTGAACGGAAATATATGGTTTTATTTTCAGAAAATTCGAAAACATATCCGTCCGAATAACTCATCCAGTACTGACCATCATACGAATACTCGTTTTTCACGGAATCCTCCGCAAATTCCGGAGTTACCGTGACCGATTTATTCGTTGGCTCGGTGGTACTGACTACTGCGATCGGCTTCTCCGGCGGAGCGACTTCGACAACTTTCAAGTCGAAATGGTTGTCATTGTAAACTACAATATAATTGATCCCATTGTAACAGACTTTATTCAGAGAATTACGGTTATCACTATCAATGGTGATCGTGCCGAAATCGGTCGTACCGTCTCCGATGATGAATGTACTGACCGGAGCCGCCCCGGCGCGTTCAACGAGTTTGTATTCACCGAACGACTGATCAGCAGAAACAGTCACAGCATAGGTCGGAGATCCCCCTACTCTGGTGACACAATATCCGTCATCGGCGCTTCGTCCGGTAAGGTTGAGGTTAATTATACCGCCGGCTTCACAATCAACACTTCCTTGAGTAATCAGCAGCGTGCCGTAATGCACTGCCCCACTGTGGATCGTAAGTGATCCTTTGCAGATTTCCGTATTCCAGACTTCACCGCCTGAGTAAATATGCAACTCACCATTTTCGGCAACGGTAATATTTTCGGCAACAGTTCCGGAGTGGACGGAACATTTATCCGTAATCGTCAAATCACGGAATTTATTGGCAGTAAAAGTTACGTTCGGGGTTTCCTCGTGAATCTTAACAAAACCGCCATTTTCTCTGATACCGGCAACCTCGCTATCGTAACCGGATATTTCAACCGTTCCTCCCTGATTGACAATGACGGAGTCAACCGAACCGCCATTGACAAGCAATCCGCCGCTGTTGACAACAACATTTTCAACAGTAACATCGTGATAGACAGAAACACAATTTCCATCTTTGCCATTGAAAGTAAGTCCGTTGATATAACTGCCGCTTTCAAGTCCCAAATAAGCATAGCCTCCGGCAATTACATTTTCAACCGTACCGCCGGAATAGAGATTCAAATAACCGGCATCACTCAAGGTCAATCCATCAACCAGGCCGCCGGAAAAAACATTCACGTAACCGTGAATGATGGTGGTGTTATTAGCGATACCGCCATCATAAACATAAAGTGAACTGCCTGATTCAAGCGTTGTCCCGTTGGCAACGGTATTTTCGTGGACGGAACATTTGCCGGTAACAGTAAGATCATTGAACGAATTGGCAGTAAAAATTACCGTTGCCTGATCTCCGAGTTCCACCCAGCCGCCATTTTCAACCACACCGTCAGCGGTGGCAAGACCTTTTATCCTCAATTCACCTCCGACATTGACAATCGTATTGGCTGCTGTTGTCTTGTTACCCTCGATCACCATTATGCCGCCTGCGTTTACGGTGGTATTTCGGGCACGTTTTTTATTGTTGACGGAGAAGGTTTCACCATCGCCCACAATTTTATTTTCGATCAATTCAAACAAAGAATCGATCCTGACAGTTTGTGTCGTACTGTTTTTTCCCTTATCGGATGCTTTGAAATATATGGTGCAATTCTCCGTAACTGAAAAGGCGCCGGTGTATTCCTGCCACTCATCGAAAGTACCAATGATTTTATACCAGGTCTCAAAAACGCCGACATCATCCGAAAAATCAGCACTGACCGTCACGCTGTTATCAACCGGTTCTGCGACAGTAATGGTAATTTCCGGAGCGACCGTATCCGGGGTGATATTGTAGAGCAGACCGTTGATTTTCATTTCGGCACATTCAGCGCGGGTGTACCATCCGCTTCCGTTGTAGCAGTCATATTCTTCGCTGTACTCCTTGTTGCCCCAAAATCCCCAGCCGAAGTTGATGTGAACCGAGTCAGTTTCAGCATCATAACCGTCAATGACCACCGCATGAGCGGGATTCGGAATGGAGGTATAGACCGGCTTTCCGGCGGCGATATTCTCTTTGATCATCGCCCATCCGAGATCGGTAAGGATGCTGTTGCGGTCGATCAGATCAGAACCGACTCCATCCATTTTCAGACCGTGGAACCCGGCACGTTCAAAAACCTCTTTTATTCCGCTGGTATAAGTTGAAGTCAGATATTCGCTGTAACACGAATTCGCAATGACTCCGGAAGCGAAGACCAAAGCGGCTGTATCTTCGGCTGAATTGACATCAAATTCATACAGTTTTTCATTTACTTCGCTGAATTCGAGGTAGCCATAGCGTTGAGCGTTTGCTGCAGAAGCATCGATCGTGATATTGGGATTGGCGGTATTGGAATCAGTTTCATTCAGCTGCAGCGTAAACAAATTGCCATTCTGAGCGAAGTAATAGAATATCTGCGCCGCAGCGGTATTACAGCACCCGGTGACGCTGTGATTGACTGCTCCCGGTTCAATGGGGCAATAGGCGTTAAGTTCGACCTCACTATCACCGAGGAAAGTTCCGTTCTGACTCCAGAAGGTATCCATAAGATAATCGGAACAGCCGTCAACGGTGATCGTCACGGTACAGGTGTTATTGGCTTCATTGGTTTCGGCGATTTTGTTTTCCGGGTCGATGACCATGGTGGCGGTGTAAGTCCCGGGCTGAAAGGAGACATCCCAGCAATAATACCACCACCAATTCCCGGGATTGACTGACTCAATCGAATTAACTGAAAACAGATTGCCGTTGATAAAAAGAGCCACATCAAATGAAAAACCGCCGGTGTCAGCGACACTGCTGAAACTGTAATACAGCCGGTAAAGTTCCTCTAAAGAAATCGTCTTTACCTCATTGCCGTCCTTATCGCCGACAAAAACCGCTTCCGATGCCCCGTTGTACAAATTGGTCTTCAAGTCAATCGCCGCCATTGCCCTGTCTCCTGCCAAAGATATATCAGTCAAATAATACTGTACTAAATATATCACAAGATATTAGTTTGTCAACAAAGTAAAAAAATCATACCGGAGATATTCCCGGTGCCGTTTGAAATGGCACCCAGATGCAGCGGTGGTTTCTGCAAATAATTTTCAGCGGTTGCGTTTCAGCAACAAAGGGGTGTTATTTTCAGAAAATCCTTTGCAGTTGGTAATGGAAAGATCTTCGCCGTCGAGTTGGCAGATAATACCGAAACCGGCTTGTGTCCAATGTTTTCTGCCGGGATCGGCAGCATCGGGCCGGAGTGTGAATGTGGAATCTGCAATGGAGATATTCTCAAACATCCCTTTCTTAATGGGAAAAACGATCAGATTTGCTTTGTCTGATACTGCATCGATTTTGCGGAAGGTGAGGCGGCTCACCTTTTGTATTGCCGGATCATCGATATCGCTGCCCCAATTGGGAAGTATCAGCAGACTTTGATCTGCATCAATGGAGATGTTTTCAAACAAAACATTGTCGATAGCGGTGCATTTGCCGATGGCGTAACTCGGACTGATACAGATACCGATATTGGTATTGACCATTTTCAGATTGGAAAGTTTGCAGTTTTTGATAGTTCCGTTACCGACTCCGACTCTCACTCCGCAAGCAGCTGAACTTAAAACGCAATTGGAAACGGTGATATCTGAACAGACTGCGGTTTTTCCCAACGGGCGCTGATTTCCCCGGATGGCGATGGAATCATCACCGCTGAAAATATTGCAGTTGGAGATCGTCACCCGGCGGCAGCAGTCGATGTCCAAGCCGTCTGAATTCAGAGTGTGGCGGTCAGTCTGGATCGTCACCCGGTCGATCGTCAAATCTTCGCAGTCGTGGAAAAGCGCCGTCCAGTAGGTCGGGTCGTTGAGTCTGATACCATTCAATTTTACATTGCGGCATCCGACAAAGTAGAGCATGGATCCGGGGCGCCAGCGGGGAAGCACATAACGCGGATGTTTGCTGTTGGGAGTGTGGATGATATCGGTATTGAAGATGCCGTTGCGGTTTCCATTGATGGTTCCGCTGCCGGAAATGGAGATGTTTTCACAATCTCTGGCGATGATCAGATGGGCTCCGGAGGAACGTTCTTTTACAGAAAAGGTGTTGCGCTTGTCGAAGTCATTGGCATTGTAATCTTCCGGATAGCGGCTGCCGAGAATAACGGCGTTGGCAGCAAGATGAATACCGCCGCCGCTGCGCAGATAGAGAGTCCCGGTACGATAGACTCCTGCCGGGAAATAGACTGTTTTACCGCTGTCGAGTGCCGCCTGAATATAGAGTGTATCCATATACAAACCGTCCCCGATCGCTCCGAAATCTTTAACATTGACCATATTTTTCAACATTTTTGCCTCCGCTGATATAAACAAAAAACCGGCAATACACAGAGTCAGAAATTTTTTCACTTGCTGAACCTTTTATTTCTTTTTGCGGGAGACCAGATGGACATTTTTCCAGATACCGCCGTTGCCGCCTTTGTCTTCGACCCGGACACAGACGGTATTCCAATGACCGTTGCTCCAAACTTTTATGCACTGGTCAATGCGGATGGGAAAGGGGGTCTGCCAATCATTCGTTTTGAGAAGGAGGTGTTCACCGGCTTTTTTGCCGTTGACAAAGACCTGACAGCTTTCATCGACTGCTTCAAAGAGGAGATAGACCTCGCGCTCTTTCCAGTCGGCGGGAATCTGAAAAGATGTGGCATACCAGCCGATACCGTCGTAGCTGCTCAATGTTTTGCACAACTCTTTTGAAGCGTATTTTCCCGGAGTTGTTTTTTCCCAATTCATACCGATCTTGATTTTGGCATCCCATTTGCGGAAAGATTTTGCGGCGTACCATTTTTCCTTCAAACCAACATCTGCGGGGTCGAGTTTGAAGTTCCACAGCGCCGGCATCTTGCGGTAGGGAGCATCATATTCTCCTAAAAGACCGAGGTTTTTTACTCCGCACGGGTCGCCCCATCTCTGTTCGCCATACGGGACGGGGGGGAGTTTGTTTGCTTTGCGGAAATCGTACAGTTTGCGGGATTTTTCCGGAGTTTTATTGCGGAGGATGTCGAGTACCAGACGGCCTTCAGTATTGGCGGTTTTCAGTCGTGAAACAAAGGCTCTTGTTTCAGGAGGAAGATCTTTTGCCAGAGCGGCATCGAGTATTTTGTCGGTGTTGTCAAAGTCGGAATCTTTGAAACAATTGACCGCTTCGCCCCACATCAGACCGCGGGCAAAGTTTTTGAAGCGTCCGACTTCGAGGACTTTGGGCAGCTGCGGAGTGATGCGATTTTCCCAGTTTTTGCGCCAGTACTCATAGAATTGTTTGATATCTTCAGCAGCCGCACCGAATCCGGCGCAGTAGTGATTGAGAATATCTTCGTAACTCTCCTCCGGATTGGTCATGCCGCGCATCAGGACATAGTCGGCAAAGGCAAGGGCAAGGTGACCGGCTTCCGGATTATCATATTTGAAGCCGATGGAACCGGCATCGATCGCTATTTTCTGCAACTCCCAGAAGTGTTTTTCAAAGCCGCAGAAAAAGAGTCCGGTGTTGTAACAGTGGTGCTGATTGGGGCGCCAGTAGAACTCTTTCATACCGGCTTTTTTCCAGGAGTAGATCAGGTCTGTTATCTGCTTCGGGGTGATAAAGTCGACCGGAACTATACCGATGACGAAGTTTTCGGCGATTTTTTCCCGTGTGGGAGCGACGAGGTAGGGTTTGTAGGCGTAAAAGGTGATTTTTACATTCGGGTCTTTGGCAAGGGCGAGTTTATTTATTGCGTTGGCAAAGTAGACATAGCGGTCAGTCAGAATGTCGTTGCCCTGATTGCCGAGTTTGGCTGGAATCGTGTCCAGAGCGCGGCACTTTTCACAGCCGCAATATTCGTAGGGGGAGTAGTCATTTTCGCTGACACAGATAAATTTGCCACCCTTTTTCTGCCAGTCTTTGATGATCTGTTCGTGCAGTCCGGTTGAACTGACACACATTTTGATTTTTTTGTCTTTGGCTCCGAAGGAGGCGATTTGATTATCCGTTTTCTTATACGCTGTTCTGAGCGGCGCACGTTCTCCGTTGGAATTCAGAGCGAAAAATTCCGGATTGGTTTTGCCGAAGCGTTTCCAGTAGTTGGTGAAAGCGTGGGTACCGGGAATACCGGCATGGCTGCCCATGCGCATACGTTTTTTCCAGAGTGCAGACTCCTTGCTGATTTTGGAAAAGCGGCGCAATACCCGCATACCGAGTTTCGGCGCCCAGCTGCCGGAATCATTTTTTACTTTGATCTCTTTGGCGGGGGTTGCCAGAATGACACCTTCGGCGGGCCAGCGGATGCCGAGTTCATCTTCGAGGAAGATGGAAATGGCGTTGCTGACGCCGTTTCTTTCGTGACCGTAAAAATAGAGCGCATTGCCGACCTTTTTCCAAATGCCCTCTTCCGGTTTGAATCGGGTGTCAGCACCGGCAGGAATTTTGCCTGCTTCAAAGACAAATTTTCCTTTGACCGCAGTACCTTTGTTGGCTATCGGTATTTTTTTGCCGGTAAGTTTTTTCAAATTGAGCTGCAGATCTTTTGCTTCATCAACCAACTTCTTGTCAGTAACGCGGATGACCGCGTTTGACGGATCGATGGTGAATCCTTCTGCCAAAACCATAAGCGGCAGTAGAAACAGCGCGGATAAATATTTTTTCAACATTTGCGACCTTTCAATAAAAACGGGGTTTGAAGCAATCCATATTTTTTATCGGACCTTCGACATAATCCAGAGTTTTGACTGCACCGCCGAAGGTGGCAACATTGCCCTTTCTGCTGTGAAGCATATACAAACCGTGGGCTTTGCCGTCGGTAAGACCGGCTTCATTGAAAATCATCTCCGCGGTCCAACCTTTATCATTACGCATACGATAACCTTCGATTTTTTTGCTGAATGAGAATGAGGAGTTTTCCGGTTCAGAGGTATTGACATTGGCAGTATCGCCGAGAATGACTGTATTGGATGCCTGTCTGTCTTTCAGAAGTTGAGTCTGCTTGACTGCTTGATCATTGGTCGAACCGAAAGTTCCAATGGGAATGCCGTAGGTTGCCGCACGATAAAGCGCACCGCCGTCATCAGGATATCTTCCGTCGCAATATGAACGGTTGGCGGGACAGGAGAATATGGATGATTTAGATTTCGGGGAGATGTAGCGCAATTCCTGAAGCAATCCCGACCATGGCAATCTGATACTTCTGCCGAAATATTTCTCATATCTGGCGGTCATACACCAGGAATCATAGTCATTGGAATACTGATTCATGTAAAGGTTGAATTGTTTGAGATTGTTGATGCAGCTTGCTGATTTGCCGCGCGCACGTGCCGATCCCAGAGCCGGAAGCAGCATCGCCGCCAATATGGCTATGATAGCAATTACTACCAGCAATTCTATTAAAGTGAAACGGGCGTGTGCGGGGGACAAAGGAAACTTTTTTTCACGGGAAAAAAAGTTTCCTCTTTCCCCCGCCCCCCCTTTCTCTTTCAAAAAAAGCGGGGTGATTTTGCTCCAGTCTTGCCCTCCATAGCCCGCCGGGCGAAGGAGGGTGGTCGCAAAATTTGACAAAGTTTTCAGGTAAAACAACAACGAAACACATTTTTGACAAGTTTTGCTCACGAGGAGTTCTATAAGGGTAAAGCACGATGCTTTACCCTGCCCATGGGCAGAATTCTTTTTCTCAACGGCACAAAAGTTGCAAATACCGATCATTTCTTCACCTCATTCTGTTTGTCGTTATTGTCCTTGTTTTCCGGTATGCGGCAGAACGGGCGGACTTCCTTCAAGTTTCCGGTAACGACGGCATCCACCCCGATTTCGGCGGCAAATTTTGCCTCTTCCGCGTTCTGGGGGTTCCACAATGAAACCCAGACTCCGGCATCGCGCAACGCTTTAACATGATCTGCATTCAGCAATCCCTGTTTGAATGCCCGCAACGGCAGATTAAGACCGTAAAGTTTGTATTCATCCCGTACTTTGAGCAGCAGTTTTACGATATCTTTCGGATTGCCGCCTGTTTCCGGATAGCCGAAGGTGTTGAAAACCGTACCTTTTTTCTTTGTGCTGTAACACAGTTGGATATGTTTTACCCGGCGTACATTGGGATATTCACGCATCATGAAGCGCAGCACTTTATCGCTCCAGGAGGCGATCGTCACCCGGTCAAGACTGATACCGGCTTTCCCGAACTCTTCAAGGGTTTTCCTGAATCTTTCTTCCCGGAAGTAACCTTTGTGATCCAACTCGAATTCCGGAGCATCTTTGATTATTTCAAGGACTTCCGGCAAAGAAACGATTTTTTCATTATTATAGCCGAAACTCGGTTTGAGATTTCTTTCTTTGAGTTCTGCGAGAGTCTTGCTTCCCAATGAAACATTCCAATTCATCGCACTTTTCAGATTATCGTTATGAGTCAATACCGGAATTTGATCCTTTGTATAACGGATATCAAGTTTGAACGCATCGGCTTTGCGCTCCATTGCCAGCCGGAATGCCGCCAGCGAACGTGACGGAGCGTGTCTTGCCTCTCCGGAATCAGAAATGCACTTTATCGGATGGGTGTAATGGTATTTCGGAGTTTGCTTTTTTTCAGATGCATTGATGCTGAAGAGAAGAGCTCCTGCGGCAACAGATGTTAAGATTTTTTTACAGTTTAACATAATACCCCCCTTTATTTTTTGTTGTTATTAAATTCCGGTATGCGGCAGAATGGGCGGACTTCCTTCAAGTTTCCGGTCACAAAGGCATCGGCACCAAGTTTCGCGGCAAGTTTTGCATCTTCAGCGGTTTGGGGTTTCCACATAGCACACCAGACTCCGGCATCGCGCAAAGTTTTGACATCTTCTGCCGTCAGCAGTCCTTCTCTGAAAGCTTTCAGCGGCAGATTGAGACCGTAAAGTTTGTATTCGTCCCGCACTTTGAGCAGCATTTTCACAATATCTTTCTGATTGCCGCCTGTCTCCGGAAAGCCGAAGTTACTGATAATCGTACCTTTTTTCTTTGTACTGTAGCACAGTTGAATGTGCCTCACCCGGCGTATTTGCGGAAAATCACGCATAACCTCCCGCAGTGCTCTGGTGCTCCAGGTGGCAACCATTATCCGGTCGAGGCTGATTCCGGCTTTTTCAAATATCGCCAGAGTTGCTTTGAATCTTTTCGCATTGAAAGTACCTTTGGTATCGTACCAGAATTCCGGGCACTCTTTAACTATTTCCAACGCCTCCTGTAAAGACAGAATTTTCTCCGAATCGTATCCGCCGCGCGGCACCAGAGTTTTTTCCTTGAGTTCGGCAAGAGTCTTTTGTGAAAGAAAAACGTTCCACTTCATTGCTTTTGCCATGTTCCCGTCATGGGCTATCACCGGGATACCATCCTTGGTGTAACGGATGTTAAGTTTGACCACGTCGGCTTTACGCTGCATCGCCAAACTATACGCCGCTTTCGAATATCCCGGGGCATAAGCAGATTCTCCGGAATGAGATACGCATTTTATCCTATGGGTATAATTGTTTTTTGGAGTTTGCTTTTTTTCAGCTGCATTGATGCTGAAAAGAAACGCTCCGGCGGAAATGACAGTTAAAAATTTTTTACCGTTTAACACTTTGTTACCCCTTTTCTTTTATCAAGCATTTTATTGTAAACAAAACCTTTGCATTGTTTATCTGGTATTACAAGCAGCCTTTTTATTACAAACTCAACTCTATGTTAGCACAATATGATGTATTTGTCAAGGAAAATTATGAAAATTTCAGTTAATGTCCCAAATTTTGTGATGGGACGAGTTGTTTGACAAAAGTGCATCTGACCTTTACTTTTTAATAACCACAATAAAAAATAAAGGAAAGATCAGATGCGTGATAAAATTACTATGGAAATGTCGATTGGTCAAGCGGAACGCGCGGCTTTTTCTCCCAGCCGGGGTTGCACGTGGCAACGGAATAAAATACCGGATACTTTTCGCCTGATTTTTCCAGCCGGATCTTTACCGGTTCATCCGATTCCGGCAAAGGCATGGTGAAACAGCCGTTTTCATCGAACGATGCCGTAAACTTTCTGCCGTCGCAAGTCAGGGTGAATTTATCCGTCACCTCCGGCGCTCCGCAGATGATCAACTCTTTGCCCCGTTTCAACTCCATCTCCATGAAGCCGTTGGGAAAGACCCGGTTGCCTGCCCAGCGGGAAGGTTTCCCATTGTGCAGAACGCTGTGAGATGCGTGCATATAGCGGTAAATGCGCCAGTCATCGGTTATTCCGCCGGTGACAATGGCATCAACGCAGCCGTAAAGTTTTTTCTTTGCCGCAAATTCAGCGGGGAACTCCTGCAAAAGTTCCTGACAGATCGTTGCCAATGGTTCAATGACCAGCTCTTCAATAGTGCGGTTCAACTCTTTGGTGCGGTGTTCCAAACCGTTGATGACTTCGCGTTTGATCAATTCGACCTTGTGTCCGGCAAGGCGGTCAAATTCACGCATCGCAGAAGCAACCCGCGCTTTGAGGTGCGGATACGCCTCCTTTTCCCACTCCATATCATCAAAGTAACTGATGAAGCACAAAATCATCTCTCTGACCGCCCGGGTCACGACGGGAGCATTTTCCCAGAGGCGGTGGCGGAAATCATCCGGGGGGAGATCCAGACTTTTCAAAAGTGCAAGCCCCTTATCCGCAAGGATGACTGCCTGATTTTTTTCTTCAAAGATCGCGCATCTGCCCGGGCTTTGGCGGTCACTTAATATCGACCAGATGCCTCTGCCGTTGACCAGAGTCCTTTTG
The DNA here is from genome assembly GCA_015061805.1 of Lentisphaerota bacterium. GTDB lineage: Bacteria > Verrucomicrobiota > Lentisphaeria > Victivallales > Victivallaceae > UBA1784. Next base: position 70,798 of record SUVV01000005.1, read on the forward strand.
CCTTCGGCAAAGAGTCCGAAAATAAATGCGGCTTTGATGTACTTCATTGAATAGTTGCCGTGAAACAGCACATGACCGTCAATATAATAAGTTTTGCACACCATCTCCCAGCCGAGTTTGTCCAATTCGATAAGCGCATCGCGTTTATCCGCCGGGTAGTGTTTTTCGTACCACTCATTACGGATCTCTTCGGCGGTGATATTTTCGTCTTCCAACGCGCGGGCGTAGGCGTAATAGTTGATCTCATAGAGGTCAAAAATGCAGTTGCCCCGGCGGTCGACCCGGATGATAAAACGGTCAACTCCCGCCTCCTGCCCCTCCCGGACATAGCGAACCAGATTGTGAACGTGTTCAAAGGGCATATTGCCCTGCCCCATAAATTCGCCGACGACTTCACATTCGGCAGAGAGGGTGAACCCGGTACTTTTCCGCAAAAATGGATTTTTCGGCAGAAACGGCACAAAATCGTAAGGGGTGATTTTGGTTTCGATCTCGAATTTGTGTCTGCCTTCCAGGGCTTCTGCCCCGGCGAGAATGGTTTCGTAATCTTCGGCAATGGAGCCAAATGAGCGCATAATGAAACGTTTGCCCCGTTTCTCCAACTCGGAAGCGAAAATGCTGATGATAAAACTCACCACCTCTACCGGAGGATATTTCTCCGTATTGGAGTTGTGGATGGCAGAATAATCCGCCTCGGTCAAGGTCAGGACCAGACCGTCAAGTTCCGGAACCGCTTCAAAAGTCTTATCCAGTTTGTAGCGGATAAGATCAGCGAATGCTTTACCGGTAAGATCGAATTCACCGTCCGCATCCAGCAAAGATGGCATATCATCGAGCATTCCCGGCGGAAGCATCACTTCACGGTGCCAGAGATAAACCGCTTTGCCGGCGGCATGGCTGATCGAGAGTATTTCATTGAGTTTTTTCTGATTTTCGGCAACTTCAGCCTGATTCCAACTGGCAAATGCCGCCGGAAATTCCCGGTAGTTCACCAGCCCGTCCAGACCGCCGTAAGGAGTGTGGCATTGACCGCAAATCTCAAAACTGTCAACGTGATAGTTGGATTTTTCTGCGATATCAACCAATTTTTTTACATAAGCCGGATCCAACGGCGTCGGATGCATCAAACTCCAGGTGATTTCCGGGCGTTTCATTGTTCCTTTCCTCCATCCAGAGAAAGTTTCCAGACCGGACGTTTGCGGAAAGGGGTTTTGAATTTGCGTTTCAAAACGCCTTTTTCTTCCAGATGGACATAGCACGCCGTATCGCACATTCTGCCGCACATACTGGCGACAAAAGCGTGTTTATTGGGCGGATAGAAGTTGATCTGGTCAATGATTTCCCGGGCGTGTTCCGGAGTCAAATCGGCAACACCTGCGATGATCGCCAAGCGTTCCGGATCATCGGCAAAGGCATCGGGCGGCATGAAGGGGTTGCGGGTGCGGTTCGCACCTTTGTAGTAGGCGGCACACTGCCAACTGTCACGCTTGCCATCTTCGCTCAAGGCGTGACCGGGACAGGCTTTGATGCACTCTTTGCAATTGTCGCAAAGGTGCGGAGTTACCGCTTCATCGGCGGGCAGTTCCGCATCGGTGATGATAAATCCCCACCGCTGATTGGGTCCGAAATCATCGGTCAGAACTGAACCGGACAAACCGATTTCCCCCAGACCGCAGTCGCGGGCGCACTTTTCAAAATCGAGAGTTACTTCAGCTTTTTTGTTGAGGAAAACTTCGTTATAATCCACCTCAAAGTTGGTGGAATCATCATTGGAAATAAGCAGTTGGCGTTTCTGCGGCAATGCTTCAAAGCCTGCCTCTTCCAGAACCGCACAGCCGCGGAGCAATGCACCGGGGATCATCACCTCTTCCAGAGTTTCCACGCTGGTTGAATACTGGTAAAAAACCGTGCCATCTTCAATACCCCGGCGGGTTCCGCGCAACTGGCGGAACGCCACACAAATCACCGTTTTGGCTTCGGGGAAAAGTTTTTTTACTGCAGGATCGGTCATCCGTTCAATATTTCCGCACACCACCAGATCGGCGGCACTCTTTTTCAATGCGGCAATGAGTTTATCTTTAAGTGCTTTCATCACAGTACCCCTTTCTCTTTCAAATGGCGGTAGCACGCCATATCACACGCCTTGCCGCAGATACACGGAATGTAACCGGTCGGTTTGCTCGGCAGGAAGTTGATCTTTTTGTAAATCTCTCTTGCCTCTTCTCGTGAGAAGTGTTTGTTTCCGGAAATAATTGCCTCTTTTTCCGGAACACCTGCAAGAAATTCATCTTCCATAAACGGATTGCTCTTGTGCGCGCCGCGATAATAGACGGCACACTGCCAAGTGTCGGTACCGTTAACGCTTACCGCATTGCCCGGACAGGCGGGAATACACTTGCCACATTTGTCGCAGAGCGTTTCACCGAAAGGCGCGTCCGTTTCCAGCGGAGCGTCGGTGATGATGAACGCCATACGGACAAAGGGTCCCATCTTGGGAGCGATCAAGTGTCCGGACATACCGACATCGCCTAAACCGCAAACTTTGGCGGCGAAATTGTAGTCGATGATCACATCGGGAGCCGGTTTCCCGGGAGCGACCGGTTCGGCGTGGATGAGTTCGTAGGTGTCGACAAGTTCCGGGTTGGTGGTCTTGTCGCCTTTGATCCGCAAGTTGGAAACATTGCGCTGCAAGCAGGCATCGAAGCCCTCATTTTCGATCAAAGCACCCATTTTCAAGAGGAAAATTTCGCTCAAGTCTTCATCGATATACTTAACGCCAACCGAAGTGTACTGCATAAATTGGTTGCCCTGTTCCATCGTGCGGTACAACGCCCGGGGAACCCGGAAGAGAAAACCGATGATGGTTTTGGCATTGGGCAGAATGCTTTTCGGGTCGCGCTGCGGATCACAGCCTTTGAATAATTCAATATCACCGATACCGACCGCGGCGGCACCGTATTCGATGGCTTTTTCTTTTATAAGTTTTGCATTAAGCATGATTTATCTCTCCATTTCCCACGGTTTGCCGGTACGCAGCGGTTCGTTGAATCTGCCCGCCATGCAGCCGCCTTTTTTCTCCAGCATACTGACACAGGCGCGGATACAGCCGCCGCATTTTGCCATATTGTAGCCGACCCAGGTCGGGAAATATTTTTCCAGAGCAAGATAGACTTTTTTAACACTTTTTTCATCGGCTTTGCAATCAGGGTTTTCCAGAACGTCAAGGTCGCCGTTTTCATTTTTATCCCAAACTTCTTTGGGGACAAAGGGGTTGAACTTTCTGCCGCCGTGGGTGTAGAAAGCGTAACACTTCCATTCGTCAAGTTTGCCCCATTCACACACCTTGCCGCCGACATTGACCTTGATGCTTTCAGTTTTGCTCAAACATCCTCCGGGACACTCCCGCACGCACGCCATACAGCGGCGGCAAAGCGGTTCGCCATCGTAAAGCGGATCGGGTTCAAGTTCAGCATCGGTAAAAATGAACGCCACGCGCTGAAGCGGTCCGAAATCTTTGGTCAGGAACATCTTGCTCCAACCGATCTCTCCCAGACCGCAGGCGACTGCCGCCAGACGGAACTGGAACTGCAAATCCGGAGCCTCCTGTCCCGGGCGTGCCGGACGGGTGAACTGCACCGAACGGTGATGATTGGTCTTGCGTTTTGCCTGATTCATCGCTTCGATCTGCTCTTCCGGAGAAAGGGTGTTGCCGGGGGTGCCGTCCATGTCGGAAACACTACCGCGCGCTCCGGTGTTGCGGTAGATGAATGCTTCGTAACCTTCATCCTCGATCAACTGTCCGACCTGATAGAGCACCGACGGAGCAAAAATTTCATTAATTCCGCCGTACGCCATGGAGGGATACTGATAAAACTGGGTGCCTTCTTCGATACCGCGCTGAACGCCGCGCGGGATACGAAAGACCATACCGATAATGGATTTTGCTTCCGGGAAGATGAACCGCGGATCCATTTCCCGCGGCGCACCCTCGAAGCGATCCATCGAACCGATACCGCACATATCGGCTCCGGCAGCGAGTGCCGCTTCTTTGATCATTTGACTTGTCAACATTTTTTGTCCTTGAATTATTTTATAATGTTATTGTTGCTTTTTTCTGAACATCTTTGCAATAGTTGCAATTTTCACAAATTTTATTGCAATTCAACCGGAATTCGGTATAACCGTCCGGAATCAATTTGTTGGCAATGATTTGTCCCGGATAAAGCGCGGAATGCGCAGGTTCCGTCAAATCGAGCAGATTGCCGTGAAATCTCCCATTGAAATAAGCATGCACGATTGCCATTGGATTAAAATTTGTACGGGTGGCAAGTTTCATGCCGTCGCATAAATTCTCATACAGATGAACATCCTCCGGGCGGATGAAGTTGGTTTTGGCAAGAATATTCTCTCTGTTATTTCCGGAAGCAAGATATCGGGTACATTGTCCCTGATATGCGATGACTTCTCCGGCATGATCGATTTCATGCTGATGAGCGACCAGATTATCGTGGAAAGTGCGCGCCGAACAGAAGTTCAAACATCCGCTGTTGGCAAGTATATATAACTTTTTCCCCTTGCGGCGGCAGAAATCGCGCATCCGCAGGATGATTTCCCGGTTGTAGTTATACTCACGCTTCAAATAAAAACTGTCGAAATCATCCAGCAGATATTCGATGCCTTCGGGATTGCCGATTTCCATATTTACGGATGCACGGATCTCTATTTCCGGAAAATTTTTCCGGATCATGCCGGCAATCAAAGGTGATGTGGTAGTCACACCTGAAATGGAATATTCGCTTATGAGATGAGAAATATTCTGTTTTAATTTCTGATAAAATTCTCCGGATAACGACTGCCGGCCATAGCAATTTCCATTCAACAGTAAAGTCAAGTTGATCCCTGCTGATCTGAACTCCTGCAAATTTGCTGACAGAGTGTCCCGGTCGTCAGCAGAAATCACACCGCGTCCGGTCGTAAAATCCATCCATGGAAAATATATTTCTGAAACAGATTCTTTGTGCTGTATCAGGTATGAAACCAACGCTTTGTTGGATTGATAGCCGATTTGCCACTTCATTTTTCACCTCCATTGCCGATAACTGTCTCGGTACTACAGTTATTCCGGTGTTAATATAGCATAAGTTGAAAAAAAAACAAGAGAAGAAAGGCAAAAAATCATGATGTATTTCGCAACAAAATGATAAACCGTTCGGCATCCGGCTTGTAAAAATAAAAGTTGGTGATATAGTAAATGACGCACCTATTCTGTGCATGAAATACCGGATTCCGGTATCAATAAACAAACTCTTTTGATTTTGCTGTGTTATAAAAACAGGCAATGGAATTATAATAATGATTACGGTAAAAGAAATCGCCCGATTGGCAGGCGTTTCGGCAAAAACAGCCGAGCGGGCACTCTCCGGAGTGACTAAAGATAAAAGACGTGATGCTAAAGAACGGGCTGAACGGGTCCGGAAAATAGCCGAAGCTCATGGATACAGACCCAGTGAACTTGCCTTGGCTCTTCGCAGGGGGAGCATTCAAACGATCGGTTTTATTACAGATATATTGACCGATCAGTTTATCTCCGCCGCTGTCGAAACTGCGATCGATGAAGCCGCCAAACAAAATTACAAAGTTGCCTTGCAAGTGGTGAGATTTGACAAAGAACAAACTCTGGAGTCAGTAAAAAATTTACTGGCGGCGGGTACCGACGGTATAATTACGTCGTGCTGTTCGGATCAGTTGCCGTCATTGCTGACGCATACGTTAGAATCTCAAAAATATCCAATATTTACGCTGTGCGGTCAAAGTAATTATAATTTTTCCAGCGTTGCTGCAGACTATTCTCAAGCCTTGCCGCAAGCCGTGGAATCTTTGAGCAGAAAAGGCCATAAGAAAATCACATTTTGCCTCTTTTGCGGCAAAGATATAGATAATGCCAGAAACAAAAAAATTTTTTTTGAATGTTGTAAACTTTATGGTGTTGAGCCTGATTTCAGAATACACGATGATTTTTATCAATCAGCATCATTGGCGGATCAAAAACTGCCGGCACTCATTTTATATGGCAAATATTCCATGAGGATTTATCAAGACCGGTGCAAAGAATTAAATTTTCATCCGGATGTAATTGGAATTTACAATGAATGGACTCTGGCTGCAGCGATGAACTTTCCTCTTAACGGGATCATTCTTGAGCAGGCCGAAGCCGCCGTCCGCATGGCGGTCAGGAAGACCTTGAAACAAATCAACGGTGATGATATTGAACACTATCACCTGGCGGCAAAATTCCTGCCTAAAGAAAAAATACAATCGTTGCAAATTCCGGATTTAACCAATCAAAGACTCTTTGATTTTCACTGAAAGAGTAAAGAGCACACCGTTCCCATCCGACTTGCCCTCCGCAACGAACGTGCGGAGCGGCAAGGGATACTGCCCGGTGAGGACGGCAGCAGTGAGTTTTAGATGTCAACATCCTCCGGCATATGCTGACAGGAACAACCGGCATCGCAGGTGATGATTTCGCCGCTCATATTGGAACTGTCATTCCCGGCGAGAAAGGCGACCACATTGGCAATGTCGCTGCCTTTGGCTTCGCGGCGCAGCGGACAGTTCATCCGGCGGCGTGTTTTGACCTCTTCAGAGAGTTTGTCCCAGCGTTCCGTATAGATGTAACCGGGAGCGCAGGCATTGACCCGGATCCCCAGCGGCCCGAGATCGAGCGCAAGGGCGCGAACCATGGAGTTGATCGCCCCTTTACTGGCGCAGTAAGCGGTACGGTTACGGATGGCGCGTTGGGCAGTATTGGAGGAAAGGAATACCACCGTTCCCCTGCTCTGCTGTTTCAAAAAGAAGCGGTTGACCGCCATCTGGGTCACTTGGAATCCGCCGATGACATTTACCGCAAAGACCTCTTTTACATAGTCCGGAGACATTTCGACGAATGGTTTTCCAATTCCCTGATGGGCAGCGTTATTGACCAGAATATCCAGAGCACCGGCTTCGCGTTCAATGATATCGAACAGATTTGTCACCTGCTGTATATCGGAAACATCACACGGAATGGCCCGGAACCCGGCAACTCCCATATCGTGAAGCATTGCTTCACCTTTGGCAGTGGATTCCGGAGTGGAACCGCACATGAAAACGTTCGCTCCCTCGCGGACAAATTTTTCTGTAATAAACAGTCCGGTATTGCGGTTGCCTCCGGTAATAAGAACAGTTTTGCCGTCAAATCTTCCCATAGAACACCTCAATTTTCACAAATAAGTTCGTAATAAAGTTCCGCATCGGGGGGACGGATATTGGTCAAATCGCCCCGGTAATGGCGCAAATTGGTACGGATATAGGGATGTTTGAGCAGTTCGTTTTCGTTGAGTTCGATACCCAGACCGGGACGGTTGGGAATGGTCATCTGTCCATTGCGGAGGGTGAGTTTTTCATCGCAGATCTCTTTGCGCCATGGTACGTCGCTCATCATCATTTCCAACATGACGAAGTTGGGAATACATGCGGCGATCTGCAAAGTGGCAGCATTGGCAACCGGACCGGAGGGGTTGTGCGGGCAGAAGCCGATGTGGCGGGCTTCGGCTTCGCCTCCGAGAAGACGCATTTCCATGATGCCTCCGGCATGCGAGATATCGGGCTGGATATAATCGGAGCAATTCAATTCAAAGAATTGGCGGTATTCGTAGCGGTTGTAGAGCCGTTCACCGGCGGCGATGGGGACGCGTACCCGTTCTTTGACTTCGCGCATACCGGATTTATCATCCGGGGGGATGGGTTCTTCAAACCAGAAAATATCGAAATCTTCTAAAGCCTTGCCGATTTTGACAGCGGTGGGAATATCGAATCTGCCGTGTCCTTCGATGAGCAAATGCATATCTTCCCCTACTGCGGCAGAAACTTTTTCGATACATTCCAAAGCTTGCGCAAGTTCGCGTTTACCGATCTGCATCCACGCCTTGCCGAAAGGATCCCACTTGCAGCCGGGGAATTTCTTGTCGCGCAGGAAAGCGGCTTTTTCGGCAAATTCATCCGGGGTTTTCGCCGGAGCGAACCAGCCGTTGACATAGACCGGAACCGCATCGCGCACCTTGCCGCCGAGCAGCTGATAAACCGGGACTCCCAAATCTTTACCTTTGATGTCCCAGAGTGCCATTTCCACTCCGGCAAGCGCGCTCATCAAAACCGGACCGCCGCGCCAGTAGGCATCGCGGTAGCAATCGTGACGGAATGCTTCGATATTGTGCGGATCGCTGCCGATGAGATAATATTCCAGATCGTGAATAGCGGCAACTACCGTAGGTTCTTTGTATTCCAGAGTAGCTTCGCCCCAGCCGTGGATACCGGCATCCGTCTCCACTTTCACAAAGACGAAATTGGTACGGAACGCATTGCAGACAAAAGTTTTTACAGCAGTTATTTTCATTTTCAATCCACTTGATCAAATACCCGGACATAATCAACGATAAAGGCATCTTTGCCGATGACTTCATAAGATTCCGGAGTCGGTTGATGATTTTCGTAACGATAGCCGCGCACTTCGGTAGTGAGCAGAATAAACTGCGGCCGCCTGGAAACATACTGGTCGATGTGCCCATCTTCCCTGCCGTCGATGTAAAAGGTATAACCGTTTTCATCCCAGAGCATACCGAAGCGGTGGAATTGTTCCATATCGAAATTGTCCACGCCTCCGACCTTGGCGCGCTTCATATCCAGGCCATAACCGCCGGTGAACGCATTGTGGGCAGCGATTTTACCATGCCAGAAACATTCCATTATGTCAAGTTCAGTACCGCTTTCGGCGGGATCAAGAGATGCTCCGATAATGGGGGATTGCAGCCAGAAAGCACTCCACCAGCGGTTGTCCGGCATCTGTTGGAGTTTGCACCGGCACTCGTAGTAACCGTAGGCGTGAGTGAACAGCGGCTCTTTAAGTTTGCCGATGTTCCACTGGAGGTGGTCGTTGACAAATTTAGTTTGGGTAACCGGTTCGTCCATGAAATTATATCCGGTCTGCAACTGGGAACTGACCGGACGGCCATCCTCCTCAATAACGGTAAAAACAGCGTTGCTGTTACCGTCCAGATGAACCGCTTTATCGGTCCACGCCGGGTGACGTTTGCCCATCATTGACAAACGGTAATCCCATTTGGTCCGATCAAGTTCGGTGCCGTCAAATTCATCGTTCCAGACCAGTTTCCACTTTTTCCCGTCGGGCAGAAAACTGGGATGATGATCTTTATAGTCGAATTGCTGCATTTCCGGTTTCCCTTTCAAGTTAAGAATTGGCATTTACCTGTGAAATATAACACGGCTCAAAAGATAAATCAAGAAAATAAATTGGATTTCCGTTGATTTCTAAAAAATTTGTGTTACATTATAATCGTAATATGTTTGAAAATAAAATCAAAAGTTCATAATATGAAATAAGAAGGAGGTCAGGCGTGGGCAATGCGATAGACAAAACTTTCATGGTTCTGGAAAAAATCGCCTCGACAGAACTTCCGGCTTTGCCTCCGGCGCAGATCGCCGATGAATTGCAGTTGAACCGGGCGACCTGTTCGCGGATACTCAAACAACTTCTGGATATGGGTTATGTGATCAAAGTATCCCGGCGGCAGGGATATGCCGCCGGCCCGAAACTGCACACGATGGGAATGATCTGCGGTTTCGGTTCCAAATTGCTCGAATACGCGATACCGGTGATCGACCGCTGTGCGATGGAATTACAGAATTCCGTGCTGCTTTCACAACTTTACAATGGCAGAAGATATATCCTTTATCACCGGAATTGCAATCCGGACATTCAAATAAATGTGAATCTTCCCTGCTATGATGATGTTTTTGTCACTGCAACGGGTTTGGTACTGGCGGCATACTGCAGCAGCAGCGAAAGAAAACGCTGTTATGAAATACAAAAAAAGTATGGAGGCAGATTCCCGGATGAATTTTCCGGTTTTGAAACTCTGAATTGCGAACTGGATAAAATACGTCAGCAGAAATATGTGGGAATGGCACGCGGTTCCCAATGGATCTATGCTTATCCGGTAAAACACAATGGTCAGTTCAATACCGCAATCGGAATGAGTATGTTGAGAAGTCAGCATACCGCCGCGATGCATGAAAAAATTTGCCGGACGCTGGAAGCGGCGGCACAGGAGTTGTCAAATTATTCTGAAATGAAACTTATTATAGGGTAGGAGATATCAAAATGGTTGAGATTTGCTGGCTTGGACAGGGCGGTTTTCTGATTGCAACGGAAAAGTACCGGATTCTGCTTGATCCGTATATGAGTGATTGCGTATTCAAAAAACAGAATCTGGCACGGCTGCACCCATTCCCGCTGCCGCTGGACGAGTTGAAACCTGATCTGCTGCTGATAACCCATGACCACATGGATCATTTTGATCCGGAAGCCGTTCCGGAAATTCTGGCGGCATATCCGGCTTGCCGTTGTGCCGCGACAACGCGGGCGGCAGACCACTTCCGGACTCTGGGGGTGAAAGAGGAGAATATCACAGAATGCCGGGTCGGAGAATCCTTTGAAGCATCTCCTTTCTGGATCACGGCGGTTCCGGCGTTTCACAGCGATCCAACTGCTTGCGGTTTTCTGATCGAAGTTGAAAGCAAGCGCATCGTCATCACCGGCGACACCGTTTTTGACGAAGGACTTTTTGTGCCGGAACTTGAAAACGCCGATCTGCTGCTGATCTGCATCAACGGCAAACTGGGCAATATGAATGATGTTGAAGCTCTGGAATATGTAAAACGCACCCGTCCGGCAGCGGCAGTTCCGATGCACATCGGATTGTTTGCTGAAAACACGGCAGATCCGGCAGAATTCATATCCGGCTGTACTGCGCTTGGCATAAATTCATTCAGCATGACTCCCGGAAAGAAATTCACATTGTAACCGCATTGACTCTGCTGAGGAACAGGTACAGCAAATTCCCAAAATCAGGAGTTGCAAGGCACGCGGGAACTGACAAAAAACAGAGTTGTCGTCACTTTAACCAAACTGCGGTTTTCATTCAAAGAAATCGTCTTGATTTTTGCGCAGCGCAATGATATATTACCTGAGCGAATAATTGAAACTGCCGATGCTTCTGATTTGAACCGGGGAAAGAACAAAGTTATGAACTTTTTACAGATAAAAAAACGTTATGAAAATGAACTCTATGAACGTGTAATCCCTTTCTGGGAAAAGCATTGCACAGACCGGCAATTCGGCGGATATTTTACCTCTCTTGACCGTGACGGCAGCGTATATGATACCGAAAAGTATATGTGGATGCAATGGCGGATCGTCTACATGTTCGCCAAATTAGCCGTCGCCCAAGGCGGCAATGACCGCTGGTTGGAAATTGCAGCGCAGGGTTATGATTTTCTCACGACTCATGGCAAATCAGAAGACGGAAGTTATTACTTTGCCTTGAACCGTCAGGGAGTACCTTCGGTGGCACCCTACAACATATTTTCCGATTGTTTTGCCGCAATGGGAGCCGCCGCGATGTTCAAGGCGACCGGAGAGGAAAAATACCGCAAGGAAGCGGACAGCGCGATGCACAACTACATCCGGCGCATGGACGATCCCAAGGGGCGCTGGGAAAAATCACTTTCCGGCAAGCCGCGCCGCCTTTCACACGGCCACTTCATGATGCTGGCCAATCTGGCTTATGAAATGCGCAGTTGTCTCGGCAGTCACGAATACGATGATCTCGCAGAAGAGGCGGTCGCCGCCGTTACCGGGCGTTTCTGGAATCCGGAGATGCGAATCCTGTTTGAAAATATCAATGACAGCACACCTGCATTCGACCTTGAATCCAGCGAAGGGCGCATGATCAACCCGGGACACGGTCTTGAATCCATGTGGTTCATGCTGCAGCATGCGGAAGAGAAAAAAGACACCGTCCTGATTACCCGCGCCGCAGACATGATCAAAGGTATTCTGGAATTCGGCACCGACCGTGAATTCGGCGGCATCTACTACTTCATGGATGCCCTGCACAAGCCCCATCTGGAACTGCAGTGGGATATGAAACTCTGGTGGCCCCATTGCGAAGCCCTGATCGCCTGCCTTTTTGCTTACCGGTTGACCAAAGATGAATTTTTCCTGATGAAATTTGAGGAGCTGGACAGTTGGACCTGGGAACACTTCCGCGATCCGGATCATCCGGAGTGGTTCGGTTATCTGAACCGCCGCGGCGAAGTCACCCACACCCTGAAAGGCGGCAAATGGAAAACTATGTTCCACCTGCCCCGCTGCCTTTTTACCTGCGCCGAGCAACTGGATAAGATGATCTGACCGATTTGCAAAAAGATTGGACAGTCCGCCATTGATGCCGCTATCAATGAGTTTTGCCTGACAGCGGTATGCATAGTGATAAATTTTTGCAAAACCCTTTGCGTTTTATCTTTTTTTACTTTATTTTGTGCTGATATGGTGCTATATTATATATTTGACACATTAATGCAAAACAAATTACAACTTTTGAGAGGATATTTTTATGTCAGAAGTCAACGAAACTCCGGTAGTCCGTACCAACGAACTCTTTGAACAGCGCTGTGCAAAAGTCGCCGAATACCGTGCCAACGGCATCAATCCCTTCGGCGGCCCCTTCTACGATGTGGAAAAAATCAGCGATATCCGCGAAAAATCCATCCCCGAAGAAGAAGGCGCTATCGGTCCTGAAGCCATCGCCGCCGGACGTATGGTCGCCAAACGCGGCATGGGTAAATCGATCTTCGCTGACATGCGCGACAGCAGCGGCAAACTGCAGCTTTTCGCTTCCAAAAATGAGATGAGCGAAGATGGTTTTGCTCTCTTCAAAAAACTGGATATCGGTGATATCATCGGTGTCAAAGGAAATCTTTTTGTCACCAAGATGGGCGAAAAGACCCTCCGGGTCAAAGAGGTCACACTTCTCTCCAAATCCATGCGCGCCCTGCCCGAAAAATTCCACGGTCTGACCGACGTCGAACAGCGCTACCGTCAGCGCTATCTCGACCTGATCGCCAACCCGGAAGTCATGGAAGTTTTCAAGAAACGTTCCGCAATCATCCGCGAAGTCCGCAACTTCCTCGCTGACCGCGGCTTTATGGAAGTCGAAACTCCGATGCTCCAGCCGCTCGCCGGCGGCGCTTCAGCAACTCCCTTTACGACTTTCTACGAAGCGCTCAACAGCAACGTCTACATGCGTATCGCTCCGGAACTCTACCTCAAACGGCTGCTCGTCGGCGGTTTTGAAAAGGTCTTTGAACTCAACCGTTCTTTCCGTAACGAAGGTGTCGACCGCCGTCACAACCCCGAATTCACCATGCTGGAAATCTATCAGGCATACAGCGACTGCCGCGGCATGATGGAACTTATTGAAACCATGATCTCCACCATTGCCCTCAAGGTCTGCGGTACCACCAAAATCGACCACGGCAACGGCAAGATCATCGACCTCACCCCGCCGTTCCGCCGCGCGACCTACCACGAATTGTGCAAAGAAAAAGGCGGCGATGACTGGTTCGACATCACCCCTGCCGAACGAGTTGAACGCGGTCAGAAACTCGGTCTGGACGTCAACAGTTCCATGTCCGATCTGGATGTCACCAACGAACTCTATGAAAAACTGGTCGAACCCAACAACATCCAGCCGACCTTCGTCACCCGGCTCCCTGCACAGCTGCTGCCGCTTGCCAATCCCTGCGCCGACGATCCCTCTCTGGTCGACGTTTTTGAACTCGGCATCAACGGCATGGAAATCGCTCCGGCGTACAGCGAACTCAACGACCCGGTCATCCAGCGCCAGCGCTTCATGGAACAGTTCGAACAGAATAAAGCCGAAGGCGACAAGGTTTCCGACAAGGTCGATGAAGACTTCCTCACCGCGCTGGAATACGGCATGCCTCCCGCCGGCGGCATGGGTGTCGGTATCGACCGTCTGGTGATCATCCTCACCGGCGCGGAATCCATTCGTGACGTCATCCTCTTCCCGCAAATGCGTAACATCACCCGGTAAAGCGGAATTATGGAATTTCAGGAACTCCTTAAACGGCGCCGGACAGTCCGGCTTTTCCAACAGCGCCCGGTCGAAGAAGCAACTCTGGTGCAGTTGGTCGATGCCGCCCGCGTCGCCAGCTGCGCCAACAACAAACAGCGCCTGCGCTACACCATCGTCCGGACTCCGGAACTGGTGCTGGAAGTTCTGAAACACACCCGCTGGGCAGGGCTGATACAGCCGCTCCGCACTCCGGAAGCGGGAGTTACTTCGCCGGCAGCATTCATCATCGTCACGACCACCGAAAACGGGCTTTCGGAATTGATCTGCGCTGATGCCGGTGCCGCGCTGCAAAGCATGGAATTCGCCGCCGCCGATGCCGGACTCGGCTGCTGCTGGATGGGCGCCATCGACCGCGAAGCCATCCGCAAACTGGTCGGCTGCGGACCGATCGTCTACGTTGCAGCGGTAGGATACCCGGCGGAATCCCCGCGCAGTATCGATATTCCGGAAACAGAAAATTGTGCATACTTCCTGGACGGAAACGGGACGCTCACCGTTCCAAAAATCCGGATCCAGGATATTTTAACATGGAGGTAAATCGATCATGGAAAACAAAATGAATGAACTTATTGCCAAGGCTTCAGTTCTGGTGGAAGCCCTTCCCTTTATTCAGAAATTCCGCAAATCGCTGGTCGTCATCAAATGCGGCGGCAGTATCATGGAAGACCCCGAACTGGTCAAAAGTGCCATGTGCGACGTCGTCCTGCTTGAAGCCATCGGCATCCGTCCCATCGTCGTTCACGGCGGCGGCAAAGCGATCTCTGCTGAACTGAAAAAACAGAATATCCCGGTAAAATTCGTCAACGGTCTGCGCTATACAGATGAACGCACCATCGGCATTGTCGATGATGTTCTGCACAACCAGGTCAACGCCAATCTGCTTGCCCTCGGTGAAGCCGCCGGCGGCAGAATGCGCGGTATCAGCGGTAAAAAAGTTCTACGCGCCGCCAGAACCTTCTCCACCGACCCCGTCACCGGAAAATCGGAAGATATCGGTTTCGTCGGCAAAGTCGACGGTGTCGATATTTCTCCAATTCTCGAAGCTCTGGAAGCCAACTGCATTCCGGTCGTGACTCCCCTCGGTACCGGCAGTGACGGTCAGGTTTACAACATCAACGCCGACACCGCCGCCAGCGAGATCGCAAAAGCACTCCGCGCCCGCAAACTGGTCTTTGTCAGCGATGTTCCCGGCGTGCTTGCCGACCGCAACGATGAAAGTTCCGTCATTCCCACCATCTGCACCACCGATATCCCGAAACTCAGCGCCGACGGCGTGCTTTCCGGCGGTATGCTGCCCAAGGTGCAGAGTTGTGCCGAAGCATTGAACCACGGCATCAACAAAGTCCACCTGATCGACGGCAGACTGCATCACTCTCTGCTTCTGGAAATTTTCACCACCAGCGGTGTCGGAACCCAGATCATCCGTCCGGATTCCATCCAGTAACGTTCTATCCGGGGAGATGCTGTTATGAGTGGCAACACTTTCGGAGAAATATTCCGGATAACGACCTTTGGCGAATCCCATGGAGCCGCGCTCGGTGTGATTATTGACGGGGTTCCTGCCGGATTGCCGATCGATATGGAATTTATCGCATCTGAACTTTCCCGGCGCCGTCCGGGGCAGTCCGCTCTCAGTACCGCCCGCCGGGAAAGTGACACTCCGGAGATTCTTTCCGGAGTTCTCAACGGCATCGCTACCGGAACCCCGTTGGCGATCATTATCCGCAACACCGATCAACGAAGCCGGGATTATTCCAATGTGGAACACATCTTCCGCCCCGGCCACGCCGATTACACCTACAATGCCAAATACGGATTCCGCGATTACCGCGGCGGCGGACGTTCCTCCGGCAGAGAAACTGCTGCCAGAGTCGCCGCCGGAGCCGTTGCCAAACTGTTTCTGGCAACGCTCGGTGTGAATATCACAGCATTTGCCAGCGAAATCGGCGGAGTGAAAGCCGAAAAATTCTTTCCGGAAGAGATCGAAAAAAATCCTGCCCGTTCCCCCGACCCCGATGCGGCTGCCGCCATGGCAGAAGCCGTTGCCGCCAGCGCCGCTGCCCATGACAGTATCGGCGGCAAAGTCGGATGCCGTATCACCGGAGTCCCCGCCGGATGGGGTGAACCGGTATTCGATAAACTTGATGCACTTTTTGCACATGCCATGCTTTCGCTTGGCGCGGTGAAAGGCATTGAATTCGGAGCCGGATTTGAGACCGCCGCCATGCGCGGCAGTGAAAACAATGATCCCATGCGACCGGGCGTTCCACCCTTTGTCACCAATCGTGCCGGCGGCATCCTCGGCGGCATCTCCAACGGCGATGTGATCGAATTCACCCTTGCGGTGAAGCCGACACCTTCGATTTCCGCACTTCAAAAAACGGTTGATGATAAAAATACCCCCCGCGATCTGGAAATCACCGGACGACATGATCCCTGCATCGTCCCCCGGATCGTTCCGGTCGTGGAAGCAATGGCTGCATTGGTGCTGGCAGATTGTGCGTTGCGCCAGAGATGCGCCAGATTGGATTGAAGCATGACTGAAGAAAAAAAACTTTCCTGCGCCGCCAGATTGTGGCTGTTGTTTTTCACTTT
Organism: Lentisphaerota bacterium; assembly: GCA_015061805.1. Taxonomy (GTDB): domain Bacteria; phylum Verrucomicrobiota; class Lentisphaeria; order Victivallales; family Victivallaceae; genus UBA1784. The sequence goes on from SUVV01000005.1 coordinate 87,453, forward strand.
TGCCCGGATCGCCGCACTGGTCGTCGGCGGCGGATTGGCAATGCTCCCGGTGATCGAAGAAGCATTTTCCGTAAAAAAGAAACTGCTCACCAAAGATGAAATTCTCGACATGGTAACGCTCACCCAGACTGTTCCGGGGATCATTGCTGCCAACTCCGCAGTCTATATCGGCATGAAAATCGCCGGATTTATGGGCGCTTTGTGCGCGCTTGCCGGAGCGATATTCCCGTCATTTACGGTGATCGTCATCATCGCATGGCTCTTTCCGGAACTCTCTCCGGACAACCGTTTTTACCTCGGCGCTTTCGCCGGTGTCCGAGCCGGTGTTACCGGACTGATCATCGTTACCGCCTGCAAAATGGCGAAAAAAGGTATCAAAGGAGTGGTCGAAGCGGTTATGGCAGTGATATTTCTGCTGGCGGCACTCTTCAAGATCCATCCGGCACTGATCATCATCAGCGGCATGATCTACGGTATAATTTACACCTCGATCATCAAACGCCGCCTTGCTCCGGCTGTAAACGGAGGTGAAAAATGCTGAATATCTGGCTCTTTCTGACCTTTGCAAAGTTCGGGCTGCTCTGCTTCGGCGGAGGGTATATGCTCATTCCGCTGTTCATTGCGGAATTTGTCGGTGACGGCAAACTGCTCACCCCGGAACGTTTCGGCAACCTGGTATCGATTTCTCAAGTCACCCCCGGTCCGGTCGGAATAAATGCCGCTACCTTTATCGGCTTTATCCAGAACCATTTTTGGGGAGCATTGACCGCCACCTGCGGATTGGTCTTTCCCACATTGATTCTGGCAGGATTTGCGGTTTCATTGATCAAACGCTATCAGGAAACCAAATTTTTGAAAGGTCTGCTCTACGGCGCAAGACTGGCGGCAGTTTCATTGATCGGATATGCAGTAACCGTCTTTCTGGAACTTTCAGTATTCCCCCGGGGTCTGCCGTGGAAGTTTATTGCCTCCGGCTTCGATAACTTCAAAGTTTCCATCTCCGGAATAATAATCACCGGACTCGCCTGCCTATTCATCAGCCGCTTCAAAATCGGTACCACCTACATCATCCTCAGTTCAGCCATCCTCGGCGCCCTGCTCTATCCGTTTATCGGATAAGAGATGAGAAGATTTTGGGAGAGGGGAAAAACTTTTTTTCATGAGAAAAGAAAGTTTTTCCCCTCTCCCAAACCCTCACCCCTTTTCAAAAAAAGCAGGGTATTTTGCCGCTCCGCTTGTCACGCCATAGCCTTTGGCGACGGCGGATTATCGCGGCAAGACTATAAATTTATCATATCCTTACTCACGAAGTGAGCGCTTCACGTTTGCCACAGGCAAACACTTCACATTGCGAAGCAATTCTTCACGACGGATGAAATCCGTCTCTTCACATCTAAATTCCCTCACCCCTTTTCAAAAAAAGCAGGGTATTTTGCCGCTCCGCTTGTCACGCCATAGCCTTTGGCGACGGCGGATTGTCGCGGCAACAAGAAAAGGCTTAAAATAAAATCGTATTTTTTTCCGTTATAGCCGGTGTAAACAAAAATTTTTTCACAGAGGTATATAATGAAAATTTTCTGCTTTTTGTTGGCTTTGGGTCTGCTGTTCGGAAATCTCAATGCAACTGAAGATTGTGATGAATCCGGCGTATGCAAAATTCCGGGCACGGCCCACGGCAACGATTACGCTGCGCTATCTCCTATTGGCAAGCGCAGTATAAAGTTTATCAAACAAGCCCCGCGCTTATCCTCTCTCAACGGTAAAAGGATCGCCATTGTCGGCGGCAGTTTCATGGCTTCCGTAACTCACCCTGAAATAAAACGCCTGCTGCAGAAAGATTATCCGGATGCCACCATTTATGTTCTCAAAGAAATCGGTTCCGCAGGTCCCTGGCCCGGTCCCGGGGTGATCCGCCGGCAGAAAGATGAGTTCGTTGAAAATCTGAAACGCCTGAAAATTGATGCCGTGATTTCAGGAAACGGCGGCTGCGGACTGTGTACCCCGAAAGAAATGGGGTCATGTATCGCCGCAGAATATTCCAACATTCCGGCAGTCATGATCGCAGCCCCCGGTTTTACCACTCAGGCAGCAAAAACCGCAAGAAATGCCGGAATCATGATACCGCGAATTGCAGTTTATCCCGGCGCATTCTCGGCCCATTCCCGGGAAGAATTATTGAAAAATACTCAAAAGACAGTTTATCCGCAGATAGTCAGAGCCTTGACCCGGGAATTCTCAAAAAAGGAGAAAGCCAATGCCGCCTTGGATGTTTCTACCGATGAAATCGTCTGCAAAGGCAGTTTGGAAGAAATCAATCTCTACTTTTCCAATCATGGCTGGAGCGATGGTCTGCCGATCATTCCGCCGACTCGGGAAAAAGTTGCCGAGTTTTTGAAATACACCGATTATGCCCCGGATGATGTCATTGCAGAAATTCCGCCGACATATCGGAAGGCTACTGCAAAATCAGTTGCAGTAAATGGCGTCATGGCAGGATGTCTGCCGGAATATATGCCGATACTGATCGCGTTTACCAAAGCCATGACTGACGGAGATTTCCGCCGCACCCTTTCCAGCACTCATGCGTGGACTCCATACTGTTTTCTGAATGGTCCGCTGGCACGTCAATTGGAACTTGATAGCGGACAAGGTGAAATTTCCAACATCCGTAATGTCAGAATCGGTCGCTTTATCAACCTCGCCATGCTCAATCTCGGAGGATATCATATAAAAGAAAACCGCATGGGAACTTTCGGTTATTTGATGCCGTGGTGTCTGGTTGAAGATGATGCAACTGCGGTAAAATTGGATTGGCGCCCCTACCACATGCAGCAGGGCTTTGCACTCAATGATAATGTTTTGACTGCAGCATCTTCTCTGTGCTGGGGCAACAATCTGGCTCCAGCCACCGCAAATCCTCAAAAAATAATGGAACTTCTCGCGCAGGATGCCGTTGAAAAACAACAGTTCGCCATTGGCAGCGGCACTCCGTATGTCTATCGGGCAATGCTCATTACCGGTAACGTTGCAAAAGATCTGGCGGCCGAATATCCGACAAAAGAAAGTTTGGAAAACGCTCTTGTTGCCGCCGCCCGACAGCCGCTGGATGCCCGCAGTTATGCCAATTACTGGGCCAATCCGGGAAGTGCATTTAATGAGCAAAGTTATTCACTCCGCCGCCACACTACCCGTATTGCACGACAGGAAAACTCCCGTAAAACAGTTACACCCCCGTGGCTTCAATGGACAGGGATAGATCGGCTCGAAACGGTACAGGTCATGCAGAATGGAAAAACAGCGATCATCATCACCGGAGATGCCAACCGCAACAAAACCATGTGCGTTCCCGGAGGAGCATTTACGTCGGTAAAGATTGAACTTCCCGCCAACTGGGACAAACTTATGGCAGATGCCGGCTACAAACCGCTGAAAAATTTTTTCCTGAAATCACAACTTCTGCCTTCTGCCAAACCGCAACAGTTAAAAAATTATCGTCAACGGCAACCGCGCGGCAATAATTTTATTCGCTCAACTGCTCTGTAAAAAGTTTGCGGTAGCGGATGAAGTAGCCCAGTCCGGAGAGCAGAGTGACCAGAACGATCACGGTCAGATAGCCGATCCAGACGTACCAGATACGGATTCCCCAGATGCAGGTGTTGTAGAAATAGGGCTCGCTGTTATTTCCTTCGATGATCCAGGCGATACCGGCGATACCGAGCATGGACATCTGCATTGCCGTTTTGAGTTTACCCCAGCGGTCAGCGGAGATCACCACCTGTTTTTTGGCAGCAAGAGTGCGCAGACCGGTGACCATGAATTCACGGAAAAGTACCGCGATAGCGATCCATGCCGGAATAAGGCGGTATTCAACGGCGATCAGCATGGTTCCGGTGACAAAGATCTTGTCGGCAAGCGGGTCCATCAGAGCGCCGAAGTCGCTTATCCAATGATATTTACGGGCGAGATATCCGTCGAGCAGATCAGTAAGCCCTGCCAGCAGAGCAAGGATCATTGCCGCGACCCGCAGCCAGAAAACGTAACTTTTATCGCCGACTGCATCCAAGTGGGCAATGGATGCCATTGCCACAAAAACCAACACCGCAAATATCCGGCTTACTGTAAGAATATTGGGGAGATTACGAAGTTTAGACATTTCACACACACCTTTATATAAAAATTTACTGGACAATGACTGCAGTCAGATCAGTTCCGGCTGCCCCGTTGATTTCAAGCGTTATAAAATCTCCCGGCAGATGGATTTCATCGGGTTCAAAATAGATCACGCTGTCAATATCAGGGGCATCGGATGCACTGCGGGCGATACCCCATCCGGATTCCTCATCGACATAATCGAAAATGGCTTTGACCGTAGTGCCGACCAGTTTTTTCTGCTGCCGTTTCATACGGCTGATTTGAGCATTGAGCAGTTTTTTGGCTCTGGCATCAGCGATTTCGACCGGGATCTGATCGGGCATTTCAGCAGCAGGAGTTCCCGGTTCCGGAGCGTAGGAAAAGACACCGAAGCGATCGAACTTCCACTTTTTGGCGAACTGGTACAACTCTTCAAATTCCCCGTCGGTTTCACCGGGCAATCCGGTGATAAAGGTCGTACGCAAGGTCAAGCCCGGGATCCGTTTCCGGAGACGGGTCAAAAGTTCTTCAATTCCGGAGCGGTCGATGTGACGGTTCATCGCTTTGAGGATGCGGTCGCTGATATGCTGAAGCGGCATATCCAGATAGGGCAGAATATGAGAAGATTCAGCCACCGCATCAATGAATTCTTCGGTGTAGTGTGCCGGATGAGTGTAGAGCAAACGGAGAACAAACTCCCCTTCGATCGAATCGAGTGCGCGGAGAAGTTTTGCCGCATTTTCGCCCTTTTCCGGGTGATCCTGTCCGAAAGCGGTAAGGTCTTGCGCGATCACCACCAGTTCTTTGACACCGTTGGCGATAAGCTGTTTTGCTTCAGTCACGATACCGGCAATATTCCGGGAACGGAGCGCGCCGCGCAAACTGGGAATGGCGCAGTAAGCACAGCGGTTATTGCAGCCGTCGGATATTTTCAAATAGGCGACATGAGGAAGCGTGAACTGCATCCGGACATGGTTTTCATCAGCAAGAAAGGTGATGCCGTTACTGTCCGATGAGATATCTCCGCCATTGAGCAACCCGGGAATGCGGGCGGTATCGTTGACCGGCACCCAGAGATCGACTTCGGGGAAATGTTGTTTGAAATTACCGATTTCAGCATGATTGAGCAAACATCCGGCGACGGCGATGGTGCGTTTGGGCTTCTGAGCTTTCCACGCCACCGCATTGGCGATGGACTCTGCCGCTTCATTGCGGGCAGAGGGGAGAAAACCGCAGGTGCAGATGATATAAACATCCGCCTTATCGGGATCGAAACTTATTCCGTAACCGGAGGTGATCAACGATCCGGCGACAACTTCGGCTTCGACCAGATTTTTAGGACATCCCATGGCTTCAATAAAAAAGAAGCGTTTATCTTTTTTGCCGGGTTTGCGAATTTTTTTCATCTTCAGATTTCTTCTATAGCGACACGGAGCCTGGTGGAAACGCTCTCGCCGGGAGCAAGAAGTTTGAGCAGTCCGCGTTTTTCAAAATTTTCCTGACCTTCGGGGAAGCAGTTGGCAGGCTCAAGTCCCATGACATATTCGCCGCATCCCATTTGTTTCCATTGGACCAGATAGGGAAGTTCAGCGACCCGGTAGGAAACGGTAAGTTTAAGTTTCTGCTCCGGATTGATCAGAGAAATTGAAGCCATACCGTCGTTATCGGCGGGGATTTCATGGTAAAAGACCTGTTCAATAAAGTCTCCGGACGGCGCTTCGGCGCTTTTCCACTCGCGGAAACCGGCGGCGGCAATGGCATTCTGCGGAGTCACCTTGTGTTCAACGGCTTCAAGGAAGGCGTGTTCGCTCACCAGCGGATAACCGAAGTTCATGTGATAGAGGAGCATAAACGGCGTAGTACGGAATCCCTCATTGGTAACCGTATCTTCGATTTCAACAGCATTGTCACCCATCGCAGTACGGATCGAACGGTGCATCAACAGATTTTTGCCGAAAACGCGGCTTACCCGGATATCGCCTTCGACTTTGAGTTCATAATCACCGTCAGCAGTCCAACCGGAAAAGGTGTTGATCTGTCCGGCGGGAGTATGCGAAAGTCTGCCATGCAGACCATGGGCTTCACCACCGGCCTGATTGGGGCCGCCGACATTCATCAGTCCGCATCCGGTGAGCATACCGCCGCCCCAGCTGCGCAGCCAGTTCAGACCGTCTGCCTCATAGAATTCCGGGGCAACCGCGCCATTGGGAGTGATCCAGGCAAGCGGGACGCCTTTGAAACTTGCTTCTCCGATATCCATCCCGCGATCCGGGTACACAGTAAAGTTGAGTCCGCTTCCGTTATTGACTTCCAGAATACGCATATTCCGTCCTTTGTCATCGTCGAGGACAGCGCGGCGGACCGAGGCAAGTTGACGCATGGAACCGATATGTTCACGCAAATATTTCTGATCAATTTTAGCCATAATGAATACTCCCAGATATAGAATCTTAAGAATATATCACCGGAACTTTAATTTGTCAAGTTGATAACCCCTTACTTACGCAGTTCCGGGGAAAGTTTTGCATTTACGAACTCCAGATTTCTCCGGTAACCGGCATGATCGGGGGCAAGTTCCAATGCGGCGGCGAAGCAGATTCTGGCGTGCTGCAGTAAATTGAGGTGAACCATATTCACACCGATCTGATTCAGCACATCCGGACGGTTTGGAGAAAGTTTCAAGCCGCCGTACAAAGATATATTGGCATCCTCCAAGCGGTCGGGAAAATTTTTGCTCAGCATGAAACCGTGATTGAAGTGAGCATCGGCATTGCGCTGCGCGATCGCTTCCAGATAGAAAACTTCAGCTTTTTTGAAGTCGCCCTGATTTTCGGCGATAATTCCGCGCAAATTGCAGAACCTGCCGGGATCATCGAGTGTAAGCGAAGCCGCCGCCAAAGCCTTTTCAGCCTCGGCATATTTACCTTTGCGGTAGTAAACTTCGCCCATGATGCTTCTCTCCACCGGGTCACTTTCCGGAAGCGGCGGCAGCATAAAGGTCATGGCAATTACCGCACAAATTGCCACCATCGCCTGACGGGGTTTCAATTCCGAAACGGCCGTTGCCGCAAGGAGAATTACTCCAGGCATCATTCCCATCCGGTAACGCCCGGAGGTGACAGTCAATATCTGCGCGCCGGACAGCGCCGCCGCGAGCAGATAAAAATGGATGTAACGCGCGGGTTCCGGAACTTTTTTCAGCAGCAGCAGCATCACGCCGGAAACCGCCAGCAATCCGGCGGCAACGGCAAAAATACGGAAATAACGCTGAACAGCGCTCTTGCCGATCATCGCCGGAGAATCTGCGCCGGAAATAAATTCGACCGGCAATACCAGTTTCCACAATTTTTTCACGGCAAGTTTTATCACCGCACCGGGATTTTCAGAATAAAATCCGGCAATGCGCTCAAGATAGATGCGGCTGACCGAAACTCCGCGCGATGCGGCTTCAACAGCAGTATTGCGGTGTTCCTCCTGCCACACTCTGCCCGAACGCATCCAGCATCCGCCGTCGGCATTTTCACAATGCCCCAACCAGACGTTGAACATCGTGTTATTTTGAAGCGGTGTCAATTTTTCGTAGTATACACTCTTTGCCAATACCACGGGGACCACTGCACACAAAGCACCGCAGAAAAACAATGCCGCGCACTTCCATTGCCGCCGCCACAGGAAAAAGAGCATTTCCGCCCCGGCAAATGCCCAGAGAAATCCGTGAGTCAGCACCGCCAGACCGGAAAGAAATCCCGCACCGGTAAAACAGTGCAAAGAAGCATTCTCATCCTCGCCTTTGTAAAGCAGATAAAATGCCGGCAGGAGAATTATCGCCAGCAGAGATTCGGAAATCAATTCTCCCTGATGGAAGATCAACGCCGGAACAAACATCGCCAATGTCAAAAAGGACAACACCACTTTTTCCGGAGCATGCCGCCACTTGAGCAGTCGGGCAAACCCAACCCACGCGCCCCAGTTCAGCACCAGTTGAATAAATCGCACCCAGGGAATACTGTTTCCGGTAAGTTTGTAAAGCAGAGCCAGAAAAAATGAATAAAGCGGCGCATGGATATGGGGTGCGTCCGGCAGCAATTCTCCGGCAAGTATCCCGATCGTCCGCTCATGATAATCCTGCACATCCGGCCCTACTGCACAGTCAAAATGATCAAAAGCGGAAAATTCCCGCAGATACTCCATGCGGAACAACAATCCGGCGGCGGCGATCAGCCAAAAATAAAAATCCGGACGGCGATACCATGCCGTGCCGGACAGTTTTGATACAGAAATTTCGTTATTCATTTGCGGGGCGGAAAATCAAACTCGTGTTCAAACAACGCACACAGCCGTTCAACAGCGCGTTCCTCATCGATACCCTCGACCCGGAGCAGAGCGCGGGTGTTGCAGGTGAGTTCCAATGAAAGCAGAGCGAGCATACTGTTGATCTCCAACCGGGTCCCGGATGGATTGACCACCTCGAAAAAATGATCAGGAAACTCGTTTTTGATCGCGGACAGGATCACCCCGGATGGACGGCAGTGAATGCCCGCTTTATTGCGAACTGTAAAATAACGTTCCTGCATAATATTCTCCGTCAAAGATTGCGTCAGAGCGAATCGATGTACTTGAGATACTCTTCCTCATTCATCATGTCATCGACATCAGAACTGTCGAAGTCAGTCAACCGGCAGATCCATCCCTTGTCTTCGGGGGATTCGGAGAGCAGTTGCGGTTCATCGACCAGCATTTCGTTGACTATCGAAACCGAGCCGCTGATAGGTGCATAAATATCGCTTGAAGTATCAGTCGATTCGACACCGCCGAGGCGGTCGCCGACAATAAAGTCCTCACCCTCTTCGGGCAGTTCAACAAAGGTGATTTCACCTATGGATGTTGTCGCATATTCGGACAGACCAATGGTCGCTTCTGAACCCACGATTTCGATCCACTCGTGGTCCTCAGTATAATACTTCATTCAATACTCCTGTTATTAATTACCCGGACACTTTTGCTCCGGGGGGCTTGCTTCTCACATAATGAAACATGCCGAGGGAAAAAAATCAAGTGTAAAATATGAAAAAAATCACTTTTTTTCACAACTTTTCCCTGAAATTGCCTCAAAATACCGAATCTTGCCGTTTTTCACCGGAGCCGGACAGAAATATTCACTTTACCCGCCGGATGCCGTGCAGAAGTTTGGTATGCGGCAAAAGGCGGCACCGGATGTTGAGTTTATGGGGCAGACGGACGGCTTTTCCGGCGATGGAATTGACCAGTTCCTGAACCAGCTCTTTCTGCGGCAGAGCGAGGTCAAGGAAGCCCTGACGGACATCTTCCGGAGCGATGGGATGGTCTACCCAGTATCCGACCGCCTCTGCCACGCTTTCCGGAGTGTCATCGGCGACCTTGACCGCGAATTCCGGCAGAAGCGTGTCCCTGCCGCCCTGATTGCGGGTATTCACCACCGGGACACCGCAGAGGGTATACTCTCCGCAGGAAAACATCGCGCCTTCGACTGCAGAAAGCGCCAGACCGCAGGCGGCTTTACCGATCTCACGTCCGATCAGAAACGAGGGGACTTTCTGTGTCCAGCGGGCATGGGCAAAATTTTTGATGGTGCTTTCAAAATAGGCGCGTTCTTTTTCAGCAAAACTGCCGATCAGGTGCAGATTTTTGATCTGGCGCGCCAGTTCATGGCGTTTGAAAGGAGTTATCCGGGCGATATACAGCGCATCGTACAGTTTTCTGCCTTTTGCCAGCGGATAGCGGCTGGGATCGAGGAAGGCGTTGTGCTGGGCAAGGTAAACTTCAGAAAATTCCCGGATGACCGCGACCTCGCATACGGAGTTGGCAAGGATAATGAATCTCGCTTCAGGGAAAGCATTTTTCGCTTCCGCGAGGCGGGTTTTCAATTCAGCAGCCACCTCCGGCAGTTCCACAGACCAGCCGAGCTGCAGAAGCATGGTGAATTTTTCACCCTGCGGGATCGATTTTTTGAAAGATTCAAGATTACGCAGAAAATCCATTTCAAAAGCCGCGATGATACGCGGTGAACGATTCAATTCATACGCCGGCAAACAGTCAAAAAAGCCCATCATTTACCTCCCCATTCTCTGGAATTGATCAACGTTTCGGTACGGAGTTTGGCATTAGCGGCAATGTTTCCGGCAAAAATGGAGATGCAGTTGTTGGTGAATCTGCCATTGACAACATGCAGAAGCGGCAACGGACAATCGACATTGAGGACACCTTTTTCGGTATCGATCACCGCACCGCAGAAGTTTTTGACCTCGACCTTGCGCCAGAAAATATTTTTATGTTCCGGCATGTAAAACACCGCTTTGATATTATCTTTGGCAGTTCCGGGAGTGTTATCAGTTTTCCAATTCAGCGGATTGATATTGTATGTCCCGGAATTGAGATTTGAGTCATCCATTTTTTCGTTATTGATACAACTTGTCCAACTGACGATCACACCGACATCATCGGCTTTGGCGGCGGCTTTGAGTTTTTCCCAGGAAAAATCTTTGGCGATCTGCTCTGCACTTTTAGGTTTCATATCCGGCAAGTAGGCGGCGATAAAACCGTTTTTCACAGTCAAGCCGCTGACTTGCTGCATTGCCGCATAAAGCAAATCAGCAGCCTTACCTTCGGCAAGCAGGACGAATGGATGACCCGGTTCATGAAAGTGATCAAGATAATATTCCAGCGCATCTGTAACATTTTTCACATCCGGATTCGGAATTTCCGGGGCAAACACCCGGACACCTCTGCCGAAAATATCGTTGGTGTGAGTTTTCGTCCAGTTGAACTGGATGTCGTGAGTATCTCCATATCCGGCAGGAGCCTTGCCGATATAGAAAAGATCAAATTTTGAGTAATATTGCGGAATATCATTTTCCCGCAACAGCCAGTTGTCTCCGTATTCGTACGGAGAAGCCGTCGAACAGCCGCCGGTCAGCAATATCCCGGCAAGCACAATCACTCCATAAACCATCTTCATCATTTTTTCCTCCATAATTTGCTTTGGCAAACCCGCGCAATGAACAGCGGATTGCCAATAATGTAACGTTTGAACAACCGGACAGGCTCGCAATAGAGCCGGAAGCACCATTCGATATTGAGTTTTCTCATCCACAATGGAGCGCGGGGGATCCGTTCAGACACGAAGTCAAGCAGTCCCCCGACCCCGATGGCGACACAGCCGGGCAGACGGGAAAGATTCTGACTTATCCACATCTCCTGTTTAGGCACTCCCATTGCCACTAAAACGATATCAGGTTTCAACTCGTCGAGTTCGGCAAAAAGTTCCGCTTCGCTTTTTTCCTTGAAAAATCCGTCGGCACATCCGACGAACTCGGCTTTGCCGCCAATGGCACGGGATTTGGCAAGAGCGGTTTTCGCCACCTCCGGCGAGCCTCCGAAAAGGTAAATGCGGTGGGGTCTCCGGGCAAGCAGCGGAAACATATCAGTACCGTTGACATTCTCTTCGACCTTGAAACCCAGCATCGCCGCCCCGATCCTGGCACCGATGCCGTCGGCAAATACCGCTGAACACTCTCTCAACACCTCTTTGTAAGCACGATCATTGCAAGCGATATTCAAGCAATGGGCATTGATAAAGGCGACATGGTGCGGAGTTTTGCTCTTGACCAGAAGATCGATTTTCTGCAGAGCCTCCTCCATCGTCCCGGAGAAAAACGGCACGCCGAAAAGCGAAGCCGACCGGTTGCGGTAAAGTTCCAGCAAGCCGTTTGCCGTATTCCGCCAACTGAAAGCGGCGGCTTTCGTTTTTCCTTTTTCGCTCAACATTTGCTGACAGGTTCGATCAGTAAGGATTTTTTTCATTGCATCGGATATTTCCTGTACTGAAGCCGGGTCAAAGAGTTCTGCGGCTCCTTCGCCCAGTTCTCCTAGGGATGAATTATTGGAACACGCACAGGGGATACCGACGTGCATCGCCTCAAGCAGAGAAAGTCCGAATCCTTCAAAATGCGACGGGAATATATACATGGTGCTTTGAGCATAGAGTTCCGGAAGTTTCTCAAAATCCACGAATCCGGCGAAATCGAAACGGTCGGCACAAGGTGAATTTTTGGCATATTCAAAGACCGTTTCTGCGCCGTTCCACGGGGCGCCCGGCATGACAAGGGTGTATTCGTTACGCAGATTTTCCGGAAGCAATTCAAAGGCTTTGAGCAAATTCAAATGATTTTTCCCGGGGTGTTCGATACGGGAGATGTAGAGGATCTGCTTCTTTTTTTCCGCATCAACTTTCTCCGGCGGAGTAAAACCGTTGTAGACGACGGTGATCTTCTCCTCCGGGATGTGCCAGTATTTCACCAGATCGTCCCGGGTGGACCGGCTGATTGCCACCACGCTCTGCGCCTTGCGGACATAGTGCGGCAATACCTTTTTGATGTAGAACATCCGGAATTTATCATATTTCACCGGCACATGATACTGCGAAAGATCGTGAACAACGGCAATGGTAAAAATCGGATAACGGCAGAATACCCGCCGGTTGGCGGCAAGCATGATGCAGAAATCGTACGATTTCCAATTTATCCGGAACGGCAGGATAAACAGACTGTAAAGCATGGAAAAGAGCGCATTGCGCTTCTTTATCCGGATGAGATCAAAACGTTCAAATTCCTTTGCCCCGTCATCTTCGACGACCAGGGTAAGTTTATGCCCGGCACTTTCCAACGCCCTGACCACCTCGCGGATGTAGACGGATATCCCGGATTTGCCGTTATCAAACGGAATTGCTGAAATAAGGATATTCATTTCAACACCTCCGGTAAACTTTTGAATTTATCCACAAATTTTTCCTCTGAAAATTTATTTTTGGCAATAAACAAACCATTTTCTCCAAGTGAACTCAACAGTTCCGGATTCAAATAGAACTGTTTAAGCATACTGGCGGCAAAGCGGGTATCTTTTTCCGGGATCAGCGCGCCGCATCCGGCAGTGAGATATTCCCTGACACCGCCCAAATCAAAGGCGACCACCGGCACACCATGCGCCATGGCTTCCAGGCAAACCAGCCCGAAAGGTTCCTGCCAGCGAATGGGAAAGAAGAAAACATCGCAATTTTCCCACAATGTTTCCGGAGTACTGACAAAACCTGCAAAGTGGACTTTTTCCTGAAGTTTGTAATCTGAAACCATTTTTTCCAGCATCGCCCGGTCATTGCCGTCTCCGGCGATGGTACACTCAAAGGGGATATCCAGCCGGGCGAGGCTTTTCAACATCAGATCCGCCCCCTTGCCCCGGATAAGCTGTCCGAGGAAAAGTATCCGCAAAACGCCGTCAAATTTGCGGCGGCGTTCCGCTGTCCGGATGAATGCTGGAAGTTTCACCACCTTATCAAAACCGTTTTTACGCAGATTCTCCGCCATGAAATCAGAAAGCACCAACGCCGGGAACTTGCGGTAAGCACCGAGCGGCGGCGCTTCATTGCGCCCGAGCGAACAGAGTTTGCAGATTAATTTATTATATTTCCGGTGGCAGTTGATTCTGCCCACCGGAAAATAGTAGTGATGACGTTGACAGTAAATATTGTGGTCATGGGCGAAAAAGAAGGTCTTTTTTTCTGGCAGAGTTTTCAACAATTCAACGGGAATGATGTTATGGATGATTATCATGTCGGCAACAGCGATCAAATTGTTTTCCTGCGAAAATTCGGCAATGCTGTCAAAAGCATTGGCAAAATTTTCCTGCTCTTTCCCGCCATTTCCGGTATAAAGATAATGCACGGCAAAAGCGTTGCGGCGCAAGAGTTCCGCACTCTTTTGCATGTAGCGTTCAATACCGCCGATGATGCCGTTGTATTTACCGATATAGAGAATATTTTTCATAACAGCCCCCGGTAAATATCGGTCAATCTGGCGGCTATGCTCTGCCAGTTGTAATTTGCGGCAGTCGCTCTGCCGCCGTCAACGATTTTTCCGGCGGACACATCCAGCCGGGAATAGGCGGCAAGCAGGGAATCTGCATCATTATCCTCAAAAAGCAATGCGTTTTCGCCGTCGCGCAGGAAATCCCGCAGACCGCCGACCGCTGAAGCGATCAGCGGCACTTGAGCATCGAGCGCTTCCAGAGCGGCAATCCCGAATGGCTCATGGCGCGACGGGAGAATAAAACAGTGAGCGCTTTTCAGCGCCTGAAGCAGTTCCACAGAGTCCGGAGCCAGACCGGGGATGACCGTCAGGCGGCTTTTAACGCCGACAGATTCCGCTTCGTTCAACAGTTCATCAAGATACCATTGTGCGGTAACGGGACCGATGAGCAATAAATGAGCATTGGTATCGTGCCTGACGATATTGAGCAGGATTTTCTGATTTTTCTGGTAATCGATCCGGGAAATACAGAGGATCAGTTTCCGGTCGGATGGGATATGGTATTTCTCTCTGAAATCTCCGGCTCCGGGCAACTCCCGGTGCAGTATGCCGTTAGGGAAAAGTTCGACCGGCGTTCCCGGGAAACGATTCCGGAGTTTTGCCACCTCTTCCCGGCTCAACGCCAGAAGCAGATCGGCATGGCTTTCCGGGACCTTCCGGAGATTGCACAGCCGGTCAATGATGCCGCCGTAACTGAATTTATTTTTCAGCGGTTGAAGCATCAGCGCCATCTCCTGCTCCGGAATGGCACAGGAACCGCCATGCAAACTCATCACACACGGTACAGCAAGTTTCCTGCCGAGTTTGATGGCACAATTTGCCATTCTGGCTCCGGCATGGATGTGAAAGATATCATATTCTCCATTTTTCAATGCTGCCATAAGTTGGGGTGAGAAGGGATTTCCGCCCTTTTTGTCCAAGGCAAGTTTGTCCTTTTCCGGCATAGGGAAATAGGGATAAAAGTAGGGAAAACGGCGAATAGTGATACCATCGACGATTTCCACACCGACCTTATCCAACGCCGCAGTACAGAGAATTTCCGGGAACAGCCCTTGCTCTTTCTGCTGCCGGGCGATGTGCCAGACGACACTTTCCGTACCGCCCCACTCATTGAAACTGAAGCGGCGGACGATGTGAGCGATCTTCATTGCTTCGTCCCCCGGTAGTAACTGATCTTCTGAACCCAGCGGTAGATGGGAGGATAGAACACTTCGCCGAATTTGCCGTGCTTGAACAGATAAATATAATCCCGCAAAGTTTCAGCAATAACATTTCTCAATGCCCGGAGCAGCGAAATCGGAGACTTGCCCATTTGAGTATCAGCGACACCTTCATTGAAAAAGCGTTTTCTGACCTCTTTCAAGGTGTAGTTGTGAGAGTGTTCGACGATCGCGCCTGACACATAAACGATATTGGCCCGATTGCGGTTCACCCATTCGGAATCTTCAGAATACTGGATTTGATCGTTGAACGGTTTCAGCAGCAAATCTGCTTTGCGGAAACCAGAAGAGACCAGCGAAAAAAATCTTCCCCAGTTTTTGGATATCGAACCATCTCCAAACGCCCGTTCATAATCTTTGCGAACCACCGCGAAAGCATCCGGACGGGCAAGCTGATTGCCGAAAACACAATCCACGCTTTCATCCTGCAACGGAGCAACCAGATTTTTCAGATACTCCTTATGCTGCGGTATGGCATCGCCGTTATTGAAAACGATATACTCTCCGTTGGCACAACTTACCATATAGTTCAAGGTCTTGCCGGGAACATACCTGCCCGCAGGAGGCGCAATACGGCGCAGTCCGGGGATCGAAGCCAGATATTCAGCAGTACCGTCAGTCGAATGATCATCACAGGAGATGATCTCCACATTGTCATCGACTTCCTGATTCAGCAGCGCTTCAACCGTCTGCCGGATATAAGCGATATCATTGTGGGAACGCATCAGTACCGAAATCATTATTTCTCCTCCTGAAAACTTTTCACCGCCGCTTCGATCGTCGGGAAAATGTCGAACACCCGGTACACGCGGGTTATATCCAGCACGATCTGCATATCAGCACTCACGCGGGCAAGTTTGATCACGGAATTGTTTTCCATTGCTTTCTGCGCCACCGCCAGGAGAGCATCCAGACCGAAATTGTCGATATTGACCAGTTTTTCCAGGTCAAGCACCACCTTTTCGCCCTCTTTCATCCGTTCGGCAAGAACATATTTGAAATTTTCCGCACCGACCTGATCCAGAAACATCTGAACATGGGCGATCAGTACACCATCGATATATTCAAAACGCATTTCCATAAATCACGCCCTCCGCTGTTTGCCGGTAAATTTGCTGATGATTTTTTTGACACGTACTTTTTCCGCGTGATCGAACATCATGAAATACAACGCCGGGAAGTAGATGATCACCCCGGAAATACCCGCCAGAGCCAGCAGGAAAAATTCATGCATCTGCCCCCGCAAAAGATAATATTGCCAGTAGCAGATCATTCCGGTTGCCAGTGCCAGCAAAGCCGGTTCAAACAGCGAATAGAGTACAA
Source organism: Lentisphaerota bacterium (assembly GCA_015061805.1). GTDB lineage: Bacteria > Verrucomicrobiota > Lentisphaeria > Victivallales > Victivallaceae > UBA1784. The sequence goes on from SUVV01000005.1 coordinate 104,023, forward strand.
AATAGAGAAATCTCATATTGGTACGCCTGATCAGATGCGGAATGACAAATCCGAGAGTTCCGATAAGTTTGGTCAAAATCATCGCGCCGACTACGATCAGTTCATTGGGGACGATCAATAGTCCGCCGACAGAGATCACAATGAAGAAGATGCTTTCAAAACTCTGCACTTTGGCAAGGAATTTATGCTCCTCCGCCATGGTGAGGAACTTTTCAGGAATACTCCGGCAGACCAGCAGAAAGTAGACAAACAGCACCATGAGCCGGCAGATGAATGCCGCTTCCGGGTTGTCGACATTAAAGAGCATTATAATAATGCGCGGGGCGTAGATCAGCACCATCATCGTCGCTCCGGCAGCAAAAAAATTCACCCAGCGGATGGCGCGCATCAGAATTTTAGCGAGGTGCATCGTGCGATTCCGGCTGTGGAGTAACGCCGATATCGGAGAGATATTTTCCACATAGGGCAGAGATACCTGCTGAATGAGAAACGGTATCCGGCTGCCCAATTGAAAGATACCAACCGGAGAAAGTCCGCAGAAAATACTGATAAGCAGAAACATTCCCCTTTCCCAGATCATGCGCCCGATGGAGATGATATAGACCGCGCTGCTGAAGCGGAAGATTCCTTTGAACACCTCTTTGTCAAAGGCAAATCTGATCCGGAATCCCGGAATATTTTTCCATACCGCAACCAGCATCGCCAACTGGGTGCCCCCCATGATGACCATGACGAAAAAAAGCAGTTTGAAAAGCCCCCAGCCCAGAGCAAAAACAGTGATGACTCCGGCAAGTTCCACAACTTTTGAAACAATGATTATGTAGTTGCGCAAATACAGTTTCTGCAAACCTACCAGAATTTCCGGAAATACCCCCAATGGGAAAACCACCGTTGCCGCAAGTCCGCTCAACAGCAGCGCCTCCCGGCAGAAATAGATATATTCAGCCGTGGCATCAGTTGGCAAGTGGAACAATTCCCTTATGAAATACATCCCGACAAAGGTCAGCGGCAGTATCAGCAGAGCCATGCTTACATGACTGAAAAAGATACTGGAAATGGTATGATTGAACTTTTCAATATCCTTTTTGTAAAGTTCCGTTGCCGTAACCTTCTGTGCCGCCACGCCGAAACCGAGGTCAAGCAGCAATGCGTAACTGAAAAAACTCCACAGCATGACCCACAGACCGTATTGCGCTTCGCCGAGGTGGCTGATGAGCCAGCGGGTGACCAGGATACCCTGCACCAGACGGACGAACATCGAAAAATAGTTGGTGACGGTGTTTTTGAAAAATGGAATTTTCATAACTTTTCTGCTCTTTCTATCATCAAATTAAAATAATCTGCAACTTTTTCCACCACCGGCGGCACCGGTTCATTGGAGAGGATCGCCGCGTAAGAGTGTTCGTTTTCGGGGATGAAACCATGCATGCCGCGCAAGGCCGCTCCTCCCATGTCCGACGGGACGATCTGGATTCCGGCATCCAGCAGGAAGATCGCATCGCCAAAGGCACGGTCTTCTCGATAAATACCGTATTTGATTTCCTCATCTTCGCTCAGGAAGCGGCCGGGGAAATCTTTCATCAAGCCGGAAATGACCGGTTCGGCTTTTTCATTCAAATAATAAAATCTTGCCATCGTGGAATCAAAACAGGCACCGTAGTCTTTACCGAATACCAGACCGCAATTTTCCAGTTTGCTCATAATGTCAACAGTTCCGGCAAGCGGAGTCATACCGTGGTCGGAAATAATGGTAAAATGGACATTTTCAGCGTATTCCTGCGCTTTTTCACAGAGGGAAACGACTCGAATCCCGATTTCATCAAGTTTATCTTTGACCGCTTGAACATCCGAAACCTTGTCATGCAGTACACCATCCAGACTTGCAGTATAGACAAAAAGAAAATTTTTACCGTTTTCAATGGCGCGTTCGGCAGCAAGATAGTTGGCATCATCGCTCAAGTGCCAGTCGGAAATGTGGAAAGCGACACCTTTTGCACTCAACACATCGTGCAGATTGGCGATATCATCCATGCCGCCGGCAATGAAAAGATTCTTTTTTTCGCAGTAATCCATGAATTTCAATTTCCACAGCGGCATCCGGTAGAGTTGAAAATATCCGGTGAAACCATAAACTTTTTTCAGCAGTTTGGATAAATGGTGGCGGACCCGCCCCCGATTCCAGAAACTTTCCGGTTTGAAAAGCCATGCAAGACGGGAAAACGCCTTGAATGGTGAAGTTTCCGGAGCAAAGCGGAACAAACCGAGGTGTCCGTGTTCCGCCGGAGTCCTGCCGGAAAGTATCGTCGGAATGGCACTACTGGAATAGCCGAACTGCATATTTATTTTTTTGCGTTCCGGCAGAAGTTCCGTCAAAAATTGGTGATCGTTGACGATCTTCCACCCGAGCGCATCTATAAATAAGAATATTTCAATTGTTTTACGTTTCATTTTCACCTCATGGCAAAGCCCGGTATCCGGGGAGCAGCCGGAAATCATTGGCAGGTTTGCGATTTTTCAATTCCGCAGATGGCAACGTCGGCTTTTCGATAAGATAGCCGCTCACGACTGCCGCCGGAGCGATGGTTTCCCAGACGCTGTATTCGCTTGATGGAACGCTTAAAAACTCCAGATTGACATAGCGCCGGAAAATCGGCAGTTTATCCGCCCGCTCTTTGTATACCATGCGCACCGCGTTGCGATCCACACCGAAAGTGTTGCCGTATGGGGTGATCCCCGGCACAAATTCTTTAAATTTCCCGGTGTAACTCACCAGATCGAGAAAGACCGCCGGATAGATCTCACCCAAACCGGAAGTCATACTCCGCCCCAGCGGATTCGCCCCGTTGTGGAAATCATTAGCCAGATATGCACCCGTCAGATATTTTTCTTCACCGGTAAGTTTATGGGCGGCGATCAAAGTCATCGCGCGGCGCAACGGATGATAATTTCCCCATGCCATTGCGTGAACCCATGATGCATGGGAGGCGTGCCAGAGAGTCCGGTAAGGATAGGCTTTTTCCTGATCTGCAAGCATCTTATCGGCATTGCGGAGAATAACGCGGCGGTATTCGGAATGGATTTTTGCCAACTCTTTTACCGGGAAAAGTTCCAAACTCATCCAGGAAAGCGGAGACCATTTCCAGAAATCGCTGTTAAAATCCGCCAATATGCGTTTTTCTGCTGCTGCTACCGGATCGAGATATTTTTTTTCTTTGGTCAGGATGTAAAGATTTACTCCGGCTTTCAGCAGATTTTCGGCATTGAGCTGATGGGATTCGATATAAGTTATCATCCTGCCGTTGAGCATATACCATGTAACCAGACGTTTTTTCTTATTTACGGCAAAATCCCACGCTTTAACTGCCGAAGCGAGATATTTTCCGTTATCGGCTCCGGCTTTTTTCATTGCCAGAGCCAGCGTGCTTACAGCGGCGGCATACTCCAATGTGCCGTTGCATGATGGCGCAGAAACATAATAGGTACGCTTATCTTCATGGGGCAGACCTTCGCCGGGACCGGGGTGTCCGGTGGTTTCAAACCAGGTACCGACGCCGCCGTTTTCCTGCTGAACCGCCATCAGGTGTTTCACGCCCCACGCGGCTTCATCGAGAATATCCGGTATTCCGTTGCCGCTTTCCGGGATATTGAGTTGACCGTCGATAAAGTTTCCGGGCTTCATCATATAGACCGTTGACAAATCGCTGACGATACGCAAGTGATAGGGGCGGCGGTCATAATCAGCCGCATCGTGCCAGCCGCCGGGGGCGGAATATTCTTTGGCATGGGATGGCGGCGGAATATTATTTTTGATCAATTCAAACGGCTTGACTTCGATATAATTGCCTTTGCGGTCGGTGAATCCGTGGGTAACTTTACCTGTTTTTTTGCGGTATTCTCCGGCATTTTCCGGGAATCTTCCTTTGAAAACCTTCTGGTGACACGCCGGCGCTTCCCAGGCGGTAAAGGGTAGAGTTTTAGCAATGCCGCACCGCTTGTGATATAAGCCGCGGGCGTGAATAAAAAAAACTTCGTTGAGCGTTTCTGAACCGATGACAAAATCCATGCTCCGTCCGATACCGTCAACATAGAGATAGTAGCTGCCGGGAGTATTGAAACTTGAATAATCCAATTCCAACACCTCCTCGCCGGTAAAAACGGTTGCGCCGGTATAAGCAGGGTCATCGCGGCGCAGTTTCAAACTGTTTTTGAAAACACATTTTCCGCTTGAACTCTCCCGCAGCTCAAAAATTTTCCCGGCGAGATGCTTCAGAGGGAGCGCTCCGGCACTGCCGAGCCATGCCCCCATATAGGCGAACTTTTTCTGCTGTTCTGCCCCGTTGCCGACCTGATTGAGTTTGAAAATATTGCTTGGCTTGTCAGGATCATATTGAACAGTACAAATATTGAAATTGCGTTTTTCCCCCGGCTTCATCGGTTCGCCCAATACCAGAAAGGTAAAACAATCGACATCTGCTTTTTTCAGGATATTACCGTTTTTGTCCCGCAACAAACCATTCTCTTTATACCAGTATGAACTTTGTACGATATTGTTTCCGACCGTGGCAAGGTTAGGGATATGTCCCGGGGGGCATGATTTTTTCAGCACTACCACATACGGGGTGAGAAATTCATACTCGACAGCATTGGTTTCCTGCCCGCAGCCGGCGATGACCAAGAGCATAATTAACAAAAACAGAGTTCTCATATTGCCGCCTCCACCTTGCCGGAAAGAAACTCTCTGCGGTATTTGGCAAGAATACTCAACGCGGCAAAAAGAATCATCATCTGGATAAAATTCACCTGCTGTTTCATCACCCACTCCAGAGTGGACTGTAAGTATATCGCAGTCAAGCCGCCGACGATTCCAGTTGGGATATAGAAAAAATCACTCCGGCGCATCGATTTCACCAGTTTGCAGGCGGTGACATAGTAATAGCCCAGCCAGAAAAGAAATGCTCCCAATGCCGGAAATCCGCACTCCGCTCCCACCAGAAGATAACTGGTTTCAACGATACCCTCTTTGAAATCTTTGGCAATGCGGCGGTTTTCGTAACGGTATTCGCAGTAGGGATAAGGCGGATTGATCTTGATGCCCCAGTTATTCAAGCCGACTCCGGCAAAAGGTTTGTCTTTCATCATGTTCCACGCGGAAGCGGCGAGGTACTGCCGGGTCATCAGCGACTCTTTGGGGGCATTCTGGAAGCGCTTGATGATATTGGGCAAAAGCAGCAAGGCACCGAAGATGCAGACCAGCACGATCGGCAGCAGGATTTGGATCTTGCGCAGGTGGAACTGATAACGCAATGACAGAAGCGCCGTGATCATACAGCCGAATGGCAGACATACCATCGCACCGCGGGAATAGGTTCGCATACACGCCGCCGATGCCATCAGGAAAAATCCGGCAAACAGAAAACGTTTCCATCCTTTATTCCGGTTGAAATAGTAGGCAAAAAAGACCGGAGCGATCAGATTCATATACATACCCATACTGTTCTGATGCGGGAAAAATCCATTCGCCTGATGGATCCCTTTCACATGCTGGATCACCACCGACATGAAGGTAACTATCGCCACGATACCGAAAGCGATCATCACACTGTTGAAGTCGCGGTAATGATACAAATAGTAATAGGTCGTCAGAAAGACGATATACATCATTATCATTTTCCACAATTCAAACCAGCTGAAAAGCCTGTTGTCCGCATTTATCAGCGACGGTATGCACAAGAGGAAGTAGACCAGATAGATCTTGCTTCCGGCATCGGGGAACAGCGGTTTCATCCGATGCAGAATAAGCATTCCGATCAGCATTGCCAGGGCGATCAGATAGACCAGAGAGACCTCCATTCCCCGGGCGGTTCCCCGGTAGGTTTCATGGGAAAAAAAGTTGATCGATACCTGATTGAACATCATCACCGGCAGCGATACGGCAAAAAACGCCCAGCGCATATACTTACGATTCATCGTAAGCATATACCCCAGCGGCAGTACCCCCATGAAGGTGATGAAAAATATCAGATACTTCATACTTTTTCCTCAGAACAGCACGTTGAAAGCAGGTCCGGTGAAGGTTCCCAAAAATTGTGCGGTGGGCAGAATTTTGCGGATGAATACGTTGTATTCGGAGATATTGTCATGCGGTATATAGACCACATCCCCCGGCTGGAGCCGGACATTGGCACAGCGGCCCTGCATGATGCCGTCGATATCGACCCGGTAAAAACGCGGATTTTCCATACCGCCGCGAATGATCACCCCATATTGCCAATACTGTTCCTTTAAGCCGAGACCGGAGGAGATAAGTTCCAGCACGCCAAGATTCTGATCCCACAATCTCTTGTGCGGACGGTTGATACTGCCGATGATACTGACCATGGCTTCCGAACGGACGGCGATATAGATGTAATCACCTTTTTTGAGTTTCACATTGTGCCAGCGGTCGCCCTTTTCAATGGCGAGCGAAAAATTGACCGGCAGGATTTTTCCGTTGCGGACAATGATACTGTTCTGATAATCCGCCGCATCGAGCATCTGATCATCGAAATCGCGCACCGCGGAACCTCCGGCTTTGGCGAAAAGATCGGCAAGGCGCATACCGTTGGAAATCACGAACATTCCGGGGTTGTTCACCGCTCCGGCAATGGTGGCGGTCTGGCTTCTCACGTCGATCGCGAAAACTCCAAGTTCCGGATTTTTGATATATTTGCCGTAGATTTTTTTGATCTTTTCGCTGGCCTCTTCCAGAGTGAGACCGGCGACCTGAACCTGTCCTGCGAACATCACGCCGATAGCGCCGTCCGGAGTCACCAGAGATTCCATGATCAGATCGGGGTGATTGTAGACCCGGATACTGATCTTATCTCCGGCGTTGATACGGTAGGTCGGCTCTTTTTGAGCATCCAATTGCTTGAGAAATTCCAACTGACGGCGCTTGTCTTCATCAGTGAGTCCGGCTTGATCGACCACGCCGCTGGGCAGATTGTTGATATCCGGGAACTGGTCAAAATTTCCGGTATAGCGGTTGTAGCATCCGGAAAGGATACATACGGCGAACAGCAGAATGGAAAAACAGCATATTTTTTTCATCAGATATAATCTCCTGAAATAATTTTGTCAACGTCAGTCACTCCGGTCAGGATCGCATAGATCTTGTGTTCGTCATCATGCAGTTTCAAAACACGCCGCAGCACTCTGCGCGAAGTCTGTTTTTTACCGATGTAAAGAAGTGTGGCATCACAGATATCGTGCAGCTGCCGCACCAGAATACAGGATGCATTGAAAGGCTTTTCACGGGAAATGCGGATAAGCTGATAATGTTTTTTCAATTCATTTACGACTTTGTACAGCGAACTGATCTCGTCGGGTTCCAGCACCGAAATATTCCGTACCGGGAAAAAGGCGAAGCCATAACCGTAGCCGTAACCTTTACCGTCACCGGAGGAAAATCCGTGGAGATATTCAACATCGTGAGCGACATCTTTTGCCACAAAATTCACGCCGACATTACCTTTGTCTGAATAGTAAAAGTCGCCGATTTTCTGCATATTGCCGCAGATTTTTTCCACATCTGCTTCATCAATGAGCCGGATCAGAATCGTATTGCGCTTGGCCTTGGTAAACTGTTCGTCAAACATGACTGAACTCAAAAACGAACCATCCAGTGAACAGGAAAAGATCGTCCGGGTATCTTTCAAACGCAAAATGAAACGGTAAAACATTTCATTGTTGATGATCTTGCGCTGCTCACTTGAGAAACTGGCGCTCTCATGAGGGATGATACCGACCGTATCAAAGAAATCCTTGTGAAACACCGCTTCTTCAATGCCGCTGAATTTACCATTGATGAGATCGAAAGTGACGATCACCACCGCATACAAGCCGCTGACAAAAAAGCCGGCGATGACGATCAATGCCAGAATTTTAACCGGGAAACAGGAGAAAGGTTTGGTATTCACCACTCTTTCATTGATCGTTATATCATTAGGCACATGAGCGATATTGCTCCGCACCCGGGAAAGTTCCTCGACCAGAAGTGTAATATTTTTATTTGTCGTTTTCTGCAGATGCTCCACCTGTTCATGTTCCGGGATCATGTGCTGAAGTTTTTTCTCTTTTTCCTTGATCAGCGCGATTTCCGCCTGCAAAGATTTCATACTCAACTCCTGCTGAGAGAGGATGACCTCGGCTTCCTGATAACGATTGATGTGGCCCTCAATATCCAGAAGCATGTATTCTTCAAAATTGGTGATCTGATGCTTTTTTTTGAATTGCTCGAACTCATTACGGATTACTTCGCAGGCGCTCTTTGCCTCCACGAAACGGGGGTTGCGTTCGGCAAACATCAATTTTGCCTTTTCGTATTCTCTTGAAGCTTTGCGTATTTCCAGAATAAAGTTCCGCAGATCGCCCCGGTATTTTATCACATTGGCAGGGAGAGTTTTATAATTTTTCTCCGCCATAGCGAAGCGGTGACGGGCATCAGCGAGTTTCACATTCAATTCAGCGATGGCGGCATTTTGTTCGCCCTGGATTTTCTTGACATTCTCCATCTCCTCGACCGGATGGATAATGCCGTACTTGCGATGCAAAGCGTGCAATTTTTCGACCTGCTCCTGCTGAAAGACCTGCAATTCCCGCAGGCGCTGTTCGCGGTTCTCCAGGAAGTTGCGCAACTCCGCCGTCCGGTACTCTTCGTAATTCCGGATACCGATCGCAACAAAGGTATTGAGCAGCGATTTCACATATTCATCACTTTCGCCGATACCGCTGATGACGAACATATCGTTATGGTCGCGGAGCAGTTTGACTTCGATGCTCTGTTTCAAAACGGCGCGCTGATCTTCAGAAAGGTGCAATTCGTCGATCAGCTGCTGAAATATCTGCTGACGGGAAAACACTCCAAGCACATGATTCATACTCAACGGCTTGACCTCTTCGCTGGCACGCGGAGTGTAAAAGAGTGTGACCGATCCTTCAAATTTGTGATGGGAGTTTTTGAACTGGAAATAGCGGAAAACCACCCCGAATAATATCGTCATTCCAAAAACCAGCAGAATACTCCATTTGAACTTGAATAAAGAGAAGATGACCAGTTTCTGATACATCTGCAGTGTTTTCATCTGCCTGGTCTCTTCCTGAACATTGAAATCATTATTCAGCGTATCCATAACATTCCTCTGTTAATTAAATATCAGCCAATGCCGATAAAGTTCTCCCTGCCGGTCGATTTTTTCCGGCATCCGGTTCAATGCGATATATACACTCACCGCCAGTACCGCGACCGTCGGCATGGTGTAGTAATTCCATGCCATAATCGGCAGCGAACGGCTTTTTATACAATACTTCACATAATTTTTCAGCGACAATTCACCGTTTTCAGCACAGCGGCAATAGATTCCGGTATGCACATCATTGGTTTGCGCACAGCGCACTACCGCCGCCTGAAAGAAATCGCGGACAACATTCCAGAACGACTTCATATCCGGCTTGCGTTTCCGGTGCGGAGCGCGCTTGAACTCCACCGCTTCGCGGTAAAGTTCCCGGTAAATATCCGGCATTTTGGATTTTTCGATCAATTCCAACCGCCCGGCGATCTCCCAACGGTACATATTTCCGGCGATCAGCATCGCATCTCCGGCGCCGAGGATCGCCTTGTAAATATTACGCAGAATAAAATCAGTATCATCGGAATTGTTGACGATTTTCTCTCCGGCAAACAGCAATCCCATGCCCCGGTTGACCAGCAGACGGCACGCTTCGGAAAACGGCAGACTCTCAGCCGGGATCTCCGGCAGATATTCTGCGAGCAAATCTTCGCCGCAGACAAGACGGCAGCCGCGCTTCAACTCCTGCATCATCAGCCGGGAAGCATTCTTTTTGATATCATTCACCGTCATGACCGCACTGAAATCAACATCAACTTTGAGTTCATGCTCATACTTTTGTGCGATTTCTTTGAGCTGCACTTGAGCATCGGCAGACTTTTCCCGGGCAAAAACGAAGAAATCCAGATCGTTGTAAAGTATGCCGTTTTCCCGGTCAAGCCGCACTCCGCCGTCACCTCTGCCGTAACTGCCGCCCAACATGACACAAAGTCCCGTGCCGGACAGCGCGCTGCTCATTTCATTGAGAACGCGTGACAGCAGATTTTCAGCTTCGATATCGCCGCAGGCTGTAAAATTTTTATGATCTTTTCCGTTCAACATAGGTTGCAAATCCCCGTTTGCCCAGACTGCGCAGAACTACCTGCAGTACCAGAAAACAAGAGCAGTGATAGTGGTAATAATAGTCGTAAATACGCCGCTGTTCCGGAGTATTCTGAAGTCCGTAGATCTCTCCCATCTGGAAAACATAATTTTCATTGGCAGGGTGGCTCTTGACCAATTCCCGCCGGAAAAAGATCACTCCCCAGTAGCCCGGATAACGATCCATCGAAAGTTTCCAGCACCAATGGGAATTCTTATGCGTCAGGTAATAGGGCAGTATCAGCAGATAGGGAACCAAGCCGACCACCGCAAGCACCAGCGCAATGAAGTGTTCCCATAAACGCAGAATCCACGCCGAACGGTTCTGGATCGGAGAAAACGCATAACTGAAACTGTTGCGTTCCAAAACTCCTCCCGAAAGCGGATCGATGATCCGCCCCGGAGTGACGATCTTGTTTCTGATTTCAAGTTTTCCTGCGATATAGGTGCGGTCAAATATGATCGAGTGTTCCACACAGCACTCTTTGTCAACCAGCGAGCGTTCTCCGACAATGGAATTGCGGAGATTGCTTTTGCTTTCGATGAAAGTATTGTCCGCAAGCACCAGCGGCCCTGCGAGATTGCAGTCACTTTTCATTACCACGTTGGTTCCGGTGTGGATGTTATCCGTCATCGAATAACCGGGCAGATTGTAGAAATCATCATTCAAGACCTGAAAGTTGACCTCAAAATAACTTTCCAATGAATCAATGTGATAACATTCGACAGTGCTGCGGTACAGTTTGCCGTCCTTGAAGTAATAAATACCATCGGCATTGCCGTCATCTTCGCAGGGAACAAATGATTTCTGCAATTCTTCCCGGGTGTGACTTTTGGGCATCACCATGCCGTGCAGGATAAGGCAGTCGTTTTCACACGATTCCTGATATGTTTCCAGGAGTTGGTGTACGGTGAAATGCCCGCCGCCCTTGCGGTAATCCAGTTTCAACTCTCCATGCTGATACTTGTAAAGGTGTTCAGCGAGATGTTCGTTGTAGGCAGGTCCCAGCAGCAACATGGATTCGGCTTCACAGCGCAGCGCGAGATCGATAAAATATTCTGCGGCGCAGCGGCCGCCGACCGGCATCATGCCCAGACTGCGGTCAGGAAAATATTCCTTGCACCACTCCTGCGCTTGCGAATAGGGATTTATCAGCAGATGTTTCATTTTACCACGCCCCCCTGCCGGTCAGGATCGCCGGAATAGTTTTAAGCAATATCAGAAAATCTTTCCACGCACTGCGGCTGGCGATATACTCTTTATCCAGAGCGATCTGCTTGGAAAAGGGCAGTTCGCTTCTGCCGGAAACCTGCCACAGACAGGTGATACCGGGAGTGATGTTCAACCGCTTGCGCTCTTCCAATGTGTAAGTCCGTACCTCCGACGGCAGCGGCGGCCGGGGGCCGACCAGACTCATATCGCCCAACAGCACATTGAATAACTGCGGCAGCTCATCAATGCTGAACTTGCGGATAAATCTGCCGACGGGAGTGATCCGGGGATCGCGCTTCATCTTGAAAATAACGCCGTCACCGGATTCGTTGAGTTTCAACAGTTCCGCTTTGCGCGCCTCGGCGTCGATATACATACTGCGGAATTTGTAGAATTTGAAGTGTCTGCCGTGTTTGCCGACCCGCACCTGACTGAAAATGATCGGCCCCGGACTGGTCACTTTGACCAGCAGCGCAGTAATGAGAAACACCGGACTGCCGGCGATTACCGCAACGATCGACAGCAGAATATCCATCAGACGTTTGAATGTCTGCGACGTCCGGATGGTGATGTGCCAGAGCAGCATCCGCAACTGGATACGGTTGTGGTGAAAAACGGAAGGACGTTTCAACTCCTGCCGCAAAGCGATTATCTCTTCGTAACGACTCATTATTTTATCTCCATAACAGTCTGGTGCTTCAGCGATTGGACGAATTGCTGAAGTATATGCCTGCTTTGTTCAACACTTTCATATACCGGAGTGGAAATCTGATAGGTGTAATAATTTCCTCCACTCCGGAAGTGACGGCGGAATCCGAGAAATCCCGGCGTCGAAAATCTATCCGTACTGTACCATACCCACACCAGTATCCGGCGGGAATTTTTTTCCGCATCAATTTCTGTCACCGCGAAATCCTCCTGCCAGTACCAAACCTTTTCCGCATGAACACTCCACAAACTGGTGCGCAGACAGTGGCTCGCCGGATGGATCTCGTGAATATCACTGCCGCACTTCACCGCCAACACCGAAATATCACAATCATTCCGGGTGTAACGGAACTGTCTGACCGAACTGGTGACGAAAAAGCGCCGGGTATTTTCATCCGGTTCAATGCGTCTGCCCCAGAAATCCCCTGCCCTGCCGGAAAATTCCGGAATAAAACTCCTGCCTTCAAAATAGATCTCTCTGGAGTGCAGCAGCAAAAGAGAACTTCCAGCCACTGCCGCCGCAAAGAAAAGCGTCCCTTTGCCAACTTCCCAGTTGTGACGTTTATTTCCCCAAATCCACAACATACAACCTGCCGCAAGCAGAAACTTCAACAGCCACGCACCCCACACCGGACACATCAGCAAAAGCGAAACAATATAACTCGAACTCGGTGTCGCAAGCAGCAAAATCACCGCCGCCGGCAATACTTTATACGCCATGCTCCACGAATAAATCAGCCATACCGCAGCCCAGATACACAACATCGCCGCCGCCGCCGCCGCCGCATTGATATGGTGGTAATCAGCCGATAGCGACAACACCAGCATCGGGACAAGCAGCAGAAGTGCCGCCCATTGCGTTTTTCCGGATTTCCCGCTGCGGCACGCCCAAAGCGCTGCCGGGATCGCCAGCAGACAGAATATCCAGTCCAACCGGTCAAGCCGCGATCCGCGCCACGCCGACAGGAGATAGGGCAGCTGCAATCCCAGCGGAATTACGGAACAAAGCATAAAAATGATCTTTTTCATTTTTCCAGCTCCTCCGGTTCCGGCTTATCCGCCGCCTGAAAAATCCTGCCGATACCTAAAAATATCAGCACCGCCAGAATTATCTGCACATATCCCAATGCGGTATGCCAGGTATTCTCCAGAATCACCTCTCCACATTGCCGGTAGAGCAGTACCGTGATCACGATACGCAGAGTGTTTCCGATGATGATGGCAGGGATGATGAACGAAAAATGCAGAATTTTCCATCCCGATTTTTTGTGCAGTATCTCCACCGCGATCAGGGCGATCAGGATGAAAGCATCCAATTGTTTGATACCGCTGCAGGCATCGGTTATGGCGATATTGATTCCGGGCAGATTCAGCGAAGTTCCGGCGTGGACGACTCCGACACCGCAAAGATTGAGAATTCCGGCACTCAACACCGTCGCACTCAAACGCAACGGGAAACTCAGCAACAGCATGAACTCCTCATGATACGGCATGAATACACAGCACCACAGCGCCGGAACCATGCTGTACAACGCCATCATCGTGCCGCCGAAGTAGAGCACAAACGCACATATCACCAGCGAAAAAGCAATCGCCGTACTCAAATTGCCCGGGAAATTATTTGTCGGCAGTAAAGCGAGGATGTCGGCAGAAATCAGAATCCCCCACGCCGCGGTCTTTTCCGGCCAAGAACTGTTTTTCCGGGGAGTGCCGGTGCATTTTTTCAGCATCCGTGCAATCAATATCGCCGCCATTGCCAGATCGACCAGCGCCGCATCCCACATCCCGGAAATCAACATCGGAAGCGCCGCAAAAAAGCAACGATCCCCAGAAGCGTTCCATACAACGCTCCCAGGGGGGTGTTTCAAGATTTGTTCAAACTGTTCTCTGATCTTCATTGCGGCATCTTATTCAATTTTTTCAGACATTCCAACGCGACAGTATCACCGGGGGCAACTGCCAGAAGTTTGCGGCAGAGTTCCCGTACTTTTTCCCGCTGATTCTCCCAGTTGCACTCTTTGATTTTCTGCTGCATGCCGGATATCCACAACTCTTTCATCCGCTTGGCAAAGGGGGTGGATGAGCGGAGTTTCACGATATCCGGAATTTTGCTGTAATTGCCGTTCCGGGCAAGTTTGTCAGCGTAACAGAATTGCGCTTCGGCAAGATCGGGGGCAAGTTTGTATGCCTTTTCCGAAGCATCCAATGCCCGATCAAGTTTGCCGGTTTCGGCAAAAAGTTCGGCGGTATTGAGCAGTACATCAAGGTGATAGGAGGAATTCTCCGGGAACAACGCATATTTTTTGAGCGCCGCCTGATGTCTGCCATTTTCAGCGAGGGTCATAGCGGCGAAGAAAAGCAGTGTCAGATCTCCTCCGGCATCGGCTTTTTCCAGAATATCGCAGGCGCCTGCCGGATTGCCCTTTTTGATAAGAAGCAACGCCTGGCAAAACGGTGCATAAGCCGGCGCCCGGGAGAGAAACTGCAAATCGATTTCGCGCATGGTGGCACTGGCAAAATTCCAGTATTCCGGCAGAAACTCCGGGGCAAATGCTTTGCGGAACAACTTTGAAGCAACTTCAAAATCCTGTTTCTTCAATGCGGAAATGATCTCATAACGCACCATATCGGCGGCGTTTTGCGGAAAATTCCGGCGGTAACTGCTGATGAGTTTACCGCATTCGTTGAAGTCATTCTGACCGAGATAGTATTCGATGGCGATCTTGAGGATACCCTGATCCTGCTTGAATCTGGACAAGGCATCCTGCAGCAGAGAAATGTTTATACTGTTGCGCTTCTTTTGAGCGAGCAATATGATCTTGGCGGTGAACGGCTCTTTTTTGCGGCTGTAAAGCAGATTGGCCAAAGTCAATATAATATCTTCATTGCCGGAGCGTTTTGCAAAATTGTGTTTCAAATATGAGGAGAGCATCTCATCCGCCCGGAGTTGCAGTTCCGGATAGTTGCGGTCGGTAAGCAATGCCTGATAACTCTCCTGCACCGCAGCGGCATTGTTTCCGCTGATGTCCGCGCAAAAGAACATAAAACGCGCCAGCGGAGTACGGATATTGTCCCGCAGCGGCTGGAGCAACTCTTTCAGCGCCGCCATGTCCTGATTGGCAAAGGCGATCAACGCATCCAGATAATAGCAGAAAAGCATCGCACTTTTACCGGAATCCCCCTGATATTGCAGCCGGAGTTTTCTGATATCTCCGGTCCGTTTCACCATGCACATCAGTTCCGCCGCCTGCAGGGCGATCATCGGGTCATGGTAGGTTGCCAGATGTTTTTCAAAAATCAGCAGAGCCTTGCCCAAACTGCGGTAATTGGCATAAAATCTGCCCAATGCCGGAGCAAAAGCGTATGGATTGAGTTTGAAAGCTGCTTCCAGGGCCTGTTCAGCCTTGTCGATATCGCCGGAATTCAAATTGAGTTCGGCTCCGGCAGCAAGGATCTCCTGCGCTGTCCATTCGTTTTCCGGAATATTTTTCAGCGCCGCAAGTTTCCGGGTATAACTCAAATGGTCATACTTGAAAAGCAGAAAGGCAAGTTCGCCCACCGCATTATCATTATCGCGCCGCGTCAGTTGAGATTTGTACTTATGAAAATTGCCGTTTCGTCCGGCGGCGTAGAGCAGAAGCTGATTCCACTTATCCGGAAGATCATACTGCTGCGCCAAAAAATTTTCCAACCGGTCAAAGTACCGGGCAAACCACAATGCCCGGATATAACTGGCTTTGTTTTCCTGACTCAGCGGATTGAGCCGGTGCGCCATGTAGCAGTAGTAAACCTGTTCCGGATAAGTTTTCCGTTTTTCGGCGATTTCAGCAAGCATGATGTAAGCCGCTTCATTATCGCTGTCATTGCGGACGACCTGCAGCAGCTGTGATTCAGCGAGCGTGAGCGCTTCCGGAGTTCCGCGTAAAAAATTATTCCGGGCGTTTTTGAAAACCCGGACATTCTGATAATTGGACAGGAGCAAATAAGCAGTCGCCCCGATACACCCGAGGAGTATCAGGACGGAAGCAATTATCAAAACAAGATGAGATTTTTTCAAGCGTTTCATTACCGCTCAAATCCGACGGAAAACCGGAAAGATGACCGGAAATTATTTGGAGGCAAGAAGTTTTTTCCGTTTTTTCAAATAAGCCAGAGCTCCACCGCCAACGATCAGAGTGGCGATGATTCCCGGCAGCGGCTGACCGGACGGATTCTTACCATTGGCGTTGACGGTATTGACTTTGAACACATAGTATTCGTGAGTTCCGTTGGAACCTTTGTTGCCGCCGTAGAGCGCGACCGAACCATCGACCAGGTCGGATTTTCCCCAGACGACATCACTTCCGAGATCGGCTTTACCGATCGACTTGCTGGAGGTAAAGACCTTACCGTCATTGTCCTTGACATAAAGTCCGATACGGTCATTTTCGCTGAAAGTAGCAGTTGAACCATTGGCAAAAGAACCGGTTTCTCCGGTTTCAATATTGTACCAGCCGTAGTCGGCAACGCCTTCGCCGCGATCGATGAAATTTTCGTGGTCTTTATCTTTACCGCTCCGTCCCAGATCGAGCGACACCGTCGTTGTGGAGTCAAAGGTAAACCATCCCCGGTTACCTTTGCTTTCGTACTGGTAAGCTGCCATCAACGGCAGACTGCAACCGGCAAGAACCAGCATCAACAAAAACTTTTTCATAAATATTTCTCCATGTTATTATTAACTGACGATCCACACACACTACCGGATTTCAAGAGGAAACAAAAAAAGAAAATCCCCCGAACCCGCAATACATCATATATAATATAGTGCATGAAAAATAATTTTTCCAATAAAAACAGCAAAGTTTTTTAATTTTTTCAATGCTTTTTCAAGGAACCCCTCTGCCCTCCTCCCTGACCATCCCGACTACCCGGAATTCATCGCGGAATTACGCGCCGTTTTTGAAAAGTTTTCTGTAAACGGCACCGTTACCGAACCGCAGGAAACTCAAATATTTCCGGGTGAATTCCAAGCCTGAACAATATCCAGCCATTCCGCATTGAAATCAAAAAAATTCAACCAGAGCTGCCCTGCCGCAGTTGCAAATAAGAATAAGTTGTGCTACTTTATCCAATGCGTAAAGAAAATCTGAAATCAACAATAAAAGAGATCTGATTTATGAATTATTATGGTGAACAACGACTGGCACTTCGTGCAAATCTCCACACTCATTCCACACTGTCAGACGGCAGATTGGCCCCGGAACAGGTCATCGAATCCTATGCTTCTGCGGGATATGATGTTCTGGCAATGACCGATCATCATCAGGTCAATGATGTAACTCAATGGGATAATCGCGGCATGATCATCATTCAGGGGGCGGAACTTCATCCGCTTTCAAGCCCGGAACGGTGCCGGTGGCATCTCGTTGCCCTGAATCTGCCTCTGGACTTCAAATGCCTGCGTCCTTTTGAAACCGGAAAATCTGCCCAGGAAGTTATTGATGCCGTCGCGGCAGCAGGAGGCATCACTTCGGTTGCCCATCCGCATTGGTGCGCTTTCAGTTCTGCAGATATCAAAGATCTCAAAAATTACTTTGCACTGGAAGTTTACAATACCGAATGTGAGTTTTACGGCCGCGCCTACAGCGAGCAAACCTGGGACGAACTGCTTGCCGCCGGTCAGAAAGTTTCTGCGATTGCCGTGGATGATATGCATCGGAAATGCGCCCTTTTCGGCGGATGGACCGTTATTTGCGCCAAAGAACGCACGCTTCCGGCGGTGCTGGAGGCTCTGAAAAAAGGGGAATTTTATGCCACGCAAGGACCGGAATTCCATACTCTTTCTCTGGAAGGAAACAAACTTTATGCTGAATTTTCAGAAGCCGTCAGGTGTTCTCTTGTCCTCAAATACAGCGGCAAATGTCTGATCATCCCCGGACAGGATGCGCCGGGAACTTCTGCTGAATATGATTTGGAAAGCCTCCGCAATTCCGGCTTCGGCGGCTATGCCAGATGGAACATCACCGATGCCCGGGGACGATCTGCCTGGAGCAATCCGATTTACTTCTGACGTGTCTCCACTTCATTCTTCCGCCGCCGTAAAGCGGAATTGCAAGCAACCAGATTTTCCTGTTTCTCTGTTTTTTTATATTTGCAGTTGAAAAATCGGATACAGTGCATTAAATTATTCCCCGGCACAAAATATTGAAACAGGGAAAAAACTTATGCAGCTGACTCAACAAACCGTCACCTTTACTGCGAAAGAAAAAGCGGAACTGGTCACCTCTGAATTGGAAATCGAACTGACTGGTTCACAGGTGCTCCTGAAACTCATTTACGATGTTATAAGTACCGGAACCGAACTTGCCAACTACCGGGATTCCGATAATATCAGCATCGCAGATAATTCTCCCAAAGGCAAATTCCCCCGCGTGGTGGGCTACAGTTTCACCGCCGAAGTCATTGCCACTGGTCCGGAGGTGAAAACTCTTGCCGCAGGAGACAAGGTTATTGTCGGTTGGGGAGGACACCGCAAATATATCGTCAAAAACGAAAGCGCATTGCTCAAAGTCCCTGCCGGAGTTGATTTGAAAGATGCCGCACTTACTCATATCGCCAGTTTCCCGATGCTGGGAGTACGGAAGTTGCGCATCCAGCTGGGAGAGAGCTGCATGGTGGCGGGCTTGGGATTGCTCGGATTGCTGGCGGTACAGTTCGCCAAACTTTCCGGAGCGTATCCGGTGATCGCTTGCGATTTCAGCGAAGAACGGCGCAAAATCGCATTGGCTTTGGGTGCGGATCATGTGCTTGACCCGGGAGAAGAGGGTTTTATCGAAAAGGTTCGCTCTCTTACCGAAGGGAACGGGGTGGATTGTACTGTGGAAGTTACCGGTTTCCTGAATGGTTTACAGCAGGCGCTGGAATATACCGCCGTAATGGGACGGATCTCGATTCTGGGCTGTACCCGTATATCCGATCAGCCGATCAATATATACAAATACATCCACGGGAAAGGTATTGAAATCTACGGAGCGCACACCAAAACCCGGCCGCAACTGGAGTCCGGTCCGGTGTATTGGACCGAAATGGATGATTACAAAACCTTTCTCAAACTGCTCGCCGCCAATAAAGTCAATGTCAAACCCATTCTGACCCGGGAGGTGTCTCCCCGGGATGCCGGAAGCGTTTACAATATGCTGCATACGGAGAAAAATCCGCCGTTGGGAGTCGTTTTCAACTGGACAGAACTTTGAAACAGGGATATTGCGATGGAAAAGATCAATATTATTCAAATCGGAATTTGCCACGAACACGCTCCCGGTAAGTTCGCATCGCTGATCAAAAGGTCAGATATTTTTAATATCATCGGCTTTGTGGATGAACGTGATTTCTGCAAAACACCGTACTATCCGCGGGCGCTTCCGCAAAAAATATATGATGGATACAAGGCAATGAGCCTGGAGGAAGCGCTGAATTATCCCGGTTTGGATGCGGTTACCGTTGAAGTGCCGAATAACGATCTTGTCCCAATCGCGCTGCAGTGCGCTGAACGCGGAATTGCCATGCACATGGATAAACCGGCAGGAGAAGATTTGAATCTGTATAAAAAGCTGCTGGACAAGTGCAGCGAACAGAAGCTGCCGTTTCAAATGGGATATATGTTTCGGGGTAATCCGGCATTCAACTTCTGCATCCGGGCGATCCGGGAAAAACTTATCGGAGAGGTGTTTGAAATAACCGCCGACATGAACCATTGTTACGGGAACGAATTTTACAATGAATATCTGGGCAAGTTTTCCGGAGGGATCATGTTCAATCTGGGCTGTCACTTGATCGACTTTGTGACAGCGGCAATGGGAAGACCGGATAACGTTACGGCGTTTCTCAAGTCAGCGCCCGGTTTTCCGGAACACATCCGCAACAATTGTCTCGCCGTACTGGAATACCCCAATGCCATCGTGACATTGCGGGCATGTTCAAAAGATGCCGCCAACACCGGAGGCAGATGCATCCGGCTCGCGGGGAGTTACGGAGTGATCAAATTCAGCCCGGTGGAAAGATTTGACGGGGAAGCGGTTGAAATCGAATTGATCTTAAATCGGGATTCCGCCGGCTATCCCAAAGGAAACCACACGCTGCGCTTCCCGCCGCAGAGCGACCGTTACGAAGTGCAGTTGGCAGAACTTGCCGGAATGATCCGGGGAGAATGTAAATCAGCATGGTCTTTTGAACATGATTATCTGGTTCACGAAGTGACCCTTGCCGCCGCCGGATATACCGAGTGGAAGTAAACCTTGTATTAAGTTTTTAATTTAATAATGATAAAAGCTCAATAATATATCATTATTTTGCATTAAGTCGGCTTTTTTTATTTTGCAGAATTGGAAAACTTATCAATAGACAGTATATTACATTTGCGGTCTATCAAGGAGTTACAGTATGGCAAAGCTCGATCCGGAAACTGAAAATAATATTGAAGAACTTATCCGCGCCGCCGAAGCGGGCAATGCGGCAGCTCAATGCAACTTGGCATGGAGTTATGATGAGGGCGAAGGCGTGGAAGTCGATCACGAAAAAGCCTTCTATTGGTACACCAAAGCCGCTGATGCCGGAGACACCTTTGCATTATGCAATCTCGGAGTCCGTTATCAGCTTGGCAAGGGCGTTGAAAAGAACGAAAAAATGGCAATGCAACTTTTCCGGAAGTCTGCGAAATTGAATGAGCCATCAGCATATTATGCCTTGTATATATGCTATATCAATGGGCGTGGAGTCCGCAAGAACCGTCAACTTGCGTTAAAATACTTGCACAAATCCGCCGAACTCGGCTACCCCAAAGCCCGGAAAATTTTGAAAAAGTTGGAGGAAACTCAAAATGAGCAATGACCGGGACTTTTTAACATCTCCCAATGGCGATGTTAAAACTTTGCTGACTTTCCGTAAAGCGCAGATTATTTATGATTTGACGTTTCATTTTGCACATACTTTCTTGAATAGAGGTGATCGCACGATCGACCAGATGATCCAAGCTGCCCGCAGCGGCAAACAGAATATTGCCGAAGGCAGTGCCGCCGGAGTGACCTCAATGGAAACTGCAATAAAATTGACCAATGTTGCCAAAGCAAGTTTTCTGGAACTGCTTTTAGATTACGAAGATTTTCTGCGGGTCCGCAACTTCCGGCAATGGGAAAAAGATTCAGCGGAGGTCGCTTTTCTGCGAAAAAAATCGGTTGATAACTCGGTGCCTGATCAATGGTTCGTGGAGTTGGGAAAAAGCCGTCCTGCTGAAACTGTTGCCAATATGGTTATATGTTTTCTGCATCAGGAAGATTATTTATTGCAAGCTCAATTGAATGCTCTTGAGAAAAAATTTCTTGCTCTAGGCGGTTTCAAGGAACAAATGTTTTCGGCAAGGTTGAAAGAACGGAACAAAAACAACTGAGAAGACTGAGAAGACTAAGAAGACTGTAAATCAGTATTCATAGTATTCCCGGTATTCATTTAATTGGCGCCATTCTATGTAAGAGACTACCCATCTTTTATTTACAATTAAATTATTCTCTTTTCGTTGCTCTGAAACGTAAACCTCATGTCCGAGTCGTGCACTCCATCTGATATTTTTACACAAACTCCGCAACCTCGCTCACTCTTTCCAGGCTGCCTTCCAATAAAAATCAAAAATGGCAACCCGTGACACTGCAATATCGGTTTTATTTTCAAAAATTTTCTGATTTTTTACGAGCAGGGACGTAAAATGTCCACTCGACGGTGTTATATTATGGGCAAAGTAGAAAAGCTCGAGGTGTTGACAATGGAAATTTCCGATTGGATGTCGATAACGCCGCCGAAGCAATTCTCAATGGGGCGAATGAGAATGCCGCAATAGAAGAAGAGGGCATTTCAAGTATCACTCCGTTGCTGTATACGATTGATCATACCTCTATCTTTGACATAAATGAAAGGAGACAAAATGAATATTGATGCACTCTTGGATAAGATGATCCAGCCGGTGATTTTTCCGCAGGACACCATCAACGAATGGATCGATCAATGGCAGGGGAAACAGATTTTTCCGGAAGCCGTTTCCATAAACATTCTGGAAACGCTGGAACTTTTCCGGAAAAGTTCTGATCCTGCAGAAAAAGAAAAACTTGCTTTGCAGATGTTTCAGGCGAAGTTTCCGGAAATCGTAAAAATGGTTCAGAAAGCACCGATGCAGCATTATCCGCAGGATGAACATATTTTTGCCGGGTGTTACGGCTTCTGGAAAGTTTTGGAAGCTTTTGATCCGGAGAATGATATCAATTTTGATCAATTTTGTCTTTTGCATATCAAAAAATTCATGCGCTCAATCGGATATTACTATTATGTTGGCAAATTGAAGCATAAACTGGAAAAAAATACCAGTACCAAAGTCTGTTTTGCCGGAAGGCACACTTTCACCGGAGCAATGCTCTATTTCCCGGATAAAGATGATGAGTTTGATGGTAAAGAAGCGGCATATTTCCCGGTCGATCCGGAGCCTGATCTGACCAAATATCCGGGGGTTATCCAACGGATCTTCCGGGAACAGGGGATCGAAAATCTGAACCATGTCTATCTGGAATCGCGGGTTTACGGCAGTAACAAGGTGCAAATTCTTGCCGAAATGATCGAAATGTCTGCTATTTTGCAATTCGGTTGGAAACTTGCTCCACTGCCGGTATGTGAAGAAGATATCATCTGGGAAGAGTATCAGCAAAGCAAAATGGAGGAAGAGGAATGAAAAAATGCTTTGTCTTTGCCGCTATTGCCGTTTTGCCATCGCTTGGGGCGGTGGATGAAAATTCACCGATGTTGAAAGAATTTTTGCAGGCCGCAGCAACATTTCCGGCGGATAACCCGGCAGAACTTGCCCGGACGCCAATGCTGAAATGGGAAAGTCACCGGGAGTACAAAATTATTTTTGCCAATGCGGAATATTACAGTTTCAAAGCCGTTGAATCCAGTTATACCGGAGGAGCTCACGGCATGAGCAGAACCACCGTCGGCACTTTCCGCAACGGCAGACGACTGAAACTTGCCGATTTGGGAGATCAGCGGGAATTGACGGAAAAGTGGCAGCAGGCGATCGCCCGACACTTCAAAGCGGCAAGTTTTGCCGAATATGTCCGCAGAAAAGATGTATTCAAACCGTATATGACCGGAAATTTTTACTTGGATGACAAGGGTATCCACTTCATTTACAATCCGATTGAAATCGATTGTTACGCTGCCGGGACGATAGATATTTTCGTCCCGTGGAAATTTGACAAGTAATTAAAAAAGCATTATATTTGTTTGAAAGCATCAAAATAAGGAAGAGAAAAGATCATGGAAGAGAAAAATCAAAGAGCAATTGAATTTTTGGGAAAAAAATCTGATCTGAACAAAGGCGACAGAAAGAATGAAAAATATTTCAGAAAAAATAATGCCAAGATTCGGATAAAAAATAATGCCATTGATTTTTATTATGACGGCGACGATGCTGACAAGTGGAACAGTTTTGCAGAAAGTTTGAGTGAAGATATCTATTCTCTGAAAAAAAACAGTAAAAAGTACAGTATTACGGTAAAAGATCAGAATACAGATACAGAAACACAGTGTTCTTTGTTGTATGAGCTGTTTGATAAATGGCAAAGTTTCCAATCTGCATCAGATGAAACGCAATCTGCCGATGCGGAACCAAAAGTAAAAAAGAATTGTGAATCCTCCACGAAATTGGAGAAAACGTGTAATAACGTTATGTCGGAAGAATATAATTATAAACCATGTACGGAACAATTCCCGGAGTGTTTTGATGGAAATGTAAAACTCGGTATTGTCAATAATAAACCAGAGGAAATTCAATATGTCGCTTCTTTTGCAGATTGGAGTGAGGATTTTCAAAACAATTTGAATAAAATTGAAGGCAATACGATTTTGTTTGGATTGAATATTTCAAGTTCCATAGGAAAACCGTGGGAAAATTTTCATTCAACGTCAGATGAAGATGAACGTTTGAAATACGCTTGCGAAGGGGTATTTGACAGAGCTTATATTACTGATCTAATCAAGGATTTTCCGAATGGTAACTCCTCCGTAGTAATGAAGGCTTTCAAAAATAATGAGACGCTTCGCCATGCTTCAGTAGAAATGTTTGTCCGGGAAATTGCATTCTTAATTCATTGCGGTCGGATAGAAAAAAATAAACCTCTGCACATTGTTCTTTTGGGTCCCGTACAAAAATGTATGAAATGCAAAATAGCTAAGAAGAAAATAAAAGATCTTATTTGCGATGAAATAAATAATCTGGGGTGTAAAAAAATTATTTTCGGCGAAGCGTATCATTTTGCATTCAGAGAATGCAGTATGTCGGATGATCAGGCAAAAAAAGAATATCGGGAGCAATTCAAAAGACTCAAAGAAAAAATGCCACACGCCGGAAATGAAGAAGTAGTTGACAATCCTCATCGTTTCAAGAAGACTGCAAAAAGCAAATAAGCGCATCAGGAGCAAGTCAGGTGTCCTGTTTATTTTTATGGTTTTCATTGCAAACTTGTCTGAATTTTCAGGCTGCCTTCCAATAAAAATCAAAAATCTTCGTCTGAAATGGAATTCAATTCAAGGTCAAATCACATACTCTACCATAGAATTTATTGCAACTCCTGTTAAAAAATTACTTTTAATTTAATAATGATAAAAACTCAATAATATATCACAGCTATCCCATAAAACTTTTATGGGATAGCTGTGCATGAAATCAGAAAAAAGTTTGATTTTTTTACCGGGATACTTGCAAAAAACTTTTCAGAGAATATATTAGCCATATTAGCCTGTTGGACAATAATTAAAAGGGGGGAAATGATATCATGAAAAAATTCATCGCCACACTTTGCTTTGCCGTTACAGCCTTCACTCTGTTTGCCTCGACACCGCTTTTCGATGCCGGAAAGAGCAGTTGGAAAATCGTGATTTCTCCGCGCAGTTCCACCACTGAGCAGCGTGCCGCAGAGGAGTTGCAGACATTTTTGTACAAAATCTCCGGCGCGAAACTGTGCATTGATAAATCCGGCAAGATCCCCTCTGCCAACGCACTGGTCATCGGTACACGGAAAAATTTTCCCGCACTCCCTGCCGCAGTGACTGATTTCAGCGAAGGTGATGAAGGCAAGGATTCCATAAGGATAAAATCTCTGAACGGAAATCTTTATTTTACCGGTAACGTTCCCCGCGGTGCGTTGTACGCAGTCTATACTTTTTTGAAAAAGAGTCTGGGCGTGCGCTGGTTCTTTGCCGGAGAACAGGGTGAGTTTGTTCCCAGGCGCGCGAAATTTGTTCTTCCTGAACTGGATATTTATGAAGTTGCAAAATTCAAACTGCGTGCTTTTCACATTTGCGGCAAGCACTACGACCGGGATATGGAAACCTGGATGTCCCGCAACAGGATAAACTTCATGTCCAGCGACCCCATCGGCAAACACACCTGGCGGCGGGCATGGAACGACGGCAGAATCGCCAAAGGTTTCCAGATGCACTTCGGTACTCACAACGTTGCCATCTACGACAAAAAAGTCTTCGCCGCGCATCCCGAACTTTTTGCGGAAATCGACGGTAAACGAATCCCCGATCAGCTCTGCTGGAGCAACCCGGAAGTGGATAAAATCCTTATCGACCGCTTTATCTCCTACTGCAAAGAGTACCCCAAAGTGGAATCTCTCGGACTTTCTGCCGCCGACAATATGAACTATTGCCGCTGTGTCAAATGCAGAAAAAAATCCCTGCATGACCTCTGGTTTGAACTTTACAACCGCATCCGTGTCGGTGTGCAGAAAGAGCTGCCGCACATCAAGTTCGGTACTATTGCCTATCAGAGTTACAGCAAAGTTCCCCAAACCTCCATGGCCGGCTCCATGCACATCATGTACTGCATGTATGACCGCTGCTATGTCCACCGTCACGGTCAATGCAAGATGAATGATCGTGCCATGCAGAATATCAAAGCGTGGCAGAAGAAAAAACTTCCGGTGATCGTTTACGGTTATGAATTTGATATCTTCAGCCCCGATGCTCCGGCTCCTTTTTACTACATGATAAGCGATGAACTGCGCCATTTTTACAAAAACGGCATCGCCGGTGTCTTTACCGAATGTACGCCGATAAACTGGCGCAGAAATGGTGCTGCCAAAGATTCCATTCCGGCGGCGAATAATCACAAGCTGGCGTTTTATCTTTACGCTTCAGCGTTGTGGGACCCTGCAGTCGATCCCAACGCCGTGATAAGAGAGTATTCCGAAGCCGCGTATGGAGCTGCCGCCGCCCCGTTTATGGCGGAATATGCCATGCTCATGGGCAAGGCGTGGGACAGCATGAAGATACACTACTCCTACTTTTACAACTCCCCGGTCGCCGGTTCTGCCAGTTTGCTTTCTCCGGAACTGATTACAAAGATCGATGCGTTGATGCTCAAAGCCGCCGCCGCGGTGAAGACGGAAAAAGATGCTGCCCGGCGCAAGCAGATTTGTGCCAACTTCGATGAAGAATTGCGGATATACTCCCAGCTCAAAGCATCCCGCAACAGCTACATCGCCTCTCAGTCCAATTTGAATGTCCTTGTTCCCCGTGCCAAAGCGCCGCTGGATTTCTCACGCAGTACCAAGATCACAAATATGACTGCCCGCGCCGGTAAACCCCAGGCCTGGAGTGTCAAAGTCAACTACGATGCCAAAGCGATATATTTCGATATCGACTGCAAAGAAAAGGATATGAAAAATCTGGTTGCACTTCACACTAAACGCGATTCCGAAGTTTTTAACGACAAATGCATCGAACTCTTTATCTCCGTTCCCAACGACACCCGCGGCATCTATCGTCATCTGGTTGCCAACACTGCCGGTGCCAAATATGATGCTATTGCACTGGGCGGATTTACCTTTGATACCAGTTGGAACCCCGATTGGCAGGTCAATGTCACCAAAAACAGTGACGGATGGCGCATGAAACTGGTCATTCCGTTTTCCGCACTTGATACTGTCGCTCCCAAGCCGGGAGATGTGTGGCCCTTTACCATCAAGCGCAGCGATAAAGTCCACTCCGGTTTCCCGGATGCCGTTTACCACGATCAGAACGCTTTTGCCATGCTTCAATTTGTGGAGGAGGCGATCCCGACCGGATTGTATGCCTTCAACTCGAAAATGGAAGATATCAATGTCATGCGCACCATGATGGAAAAAGCCGGATTTCAAACCGTCACCGGCAACACCGTCAAAACCGCCGCCGCCCGGGCGATGGATCGGGAAGTATATGTTTTCCGTCTGTCAAAATGCGATGCGGCAACGGCAGATTTTTTCAGTAAAAAAGTTTATCCGGCACTGAAGAACGGCGCGCTGGTGATATGTTTCGGTTACGGTTCCGGATTTGCCCCGGATAAATTTTTCAATGATCCGGCGCTCAAGCTCAAGTGGTCAGGCTGGCGGATTGATAAGAGCCGCAAAAGTTATGATGTCCTTCCCGGAAAATGGCAGACTGATCCCTGTGATTTGCGTCCGGCATTGTTCCGCACGCTGACCCCGGCTTCCGGCTGGTATCCGCAAAATCCGGCGGCATGGAAAAATCATGGCAAGGTCAAGATCGTTGACGGAACTTTTGCCAGTTTTCTGCTCTCAACCAAAGTCGGCA
Organism: Lentisphaerota bacterium; assembly: GCA_015061805.1. Taxonomy (GTDB): domain Bacteria; phylum Verrucomicrobiota; class Lentisphaeria; order Victivallales; family Victivallaceae; genus UBA1784. The sequence continues at coordinate 131,845 of SUVV01000005.1, forward strand.
AGGGTACGCTGGTTGTCAGCAGTACCGACTTCGGTTTTTCCGGCGGCCATGTGATGTTCGGCAACAAAAACAAAGATCAGGCGGTCATGCTGTTGCGCAATCTTTATCAGATGCACAGGCAGTGATCTCAACCTGCGCCTCGTGGACGCTTCTTACGGACAAAGCAAAATTGAAAAACTTATCAATAGACAGTATATTACATTTGCGGTCAATCAAGGAGTTACAGTATGGCAAAGTTCGATCCGGAAACTGAAAATAATATTGAAGAACTTATCCGTGCTGCCGAAACGGGCAATGCGGCAGCTCAATGCAACTTGGCATGGAGTTATGATGAGGGCGAAGGCGTGGAAGTCGATCACGAAAAAGCCTTCTATTGGTACACCAAAGCCGCAGAACAAAATCATGCGACGGCTCAATATAATCTCGGCTGCTGTTACGAGTGCGGAACCGGTACCGATATCGATTTGCCCCAAGCGGCTTACTGGTACTCCAAAGCCGCTGAACAAAATGTTGCAGAGGCCTTGAATACATTGGGCATTTTTTATGAAGACGGCAAAGGCGTTCCGGTCGATTTTGGTAAAGCCGTTGATTTTTACCGCAGAGCCGCTGAATTGGGGAATGAATCTGCGATGGTCAATCTGGGATGTTGTTATGATGACGGTACCGGTGTGGAGGTTGATCAGAAAATGGCAGCCCAACTTTGCCGCAACGCTGCGTTAAAAGGTTATCGCATCGGACAGTACAATCTGGCGCTTTGTTACGATCAGGGGACCGGTGTCAGAAAAAATATGGCCCTTGCGGTCAAATGGTATAAAAAAGCGGCTGAACAGGGGTATGCAGAAGCTCAATGCAATCTCGGTGTCTGTTATGAAAATGGAACCGGAGTTGAACAAGACTCGGTTCAGGCGGTCAAATGGTATAGACTTGCTGCCGCACAGGATGACGCTATTGCACTTTGTAATCTGGGCGAAGCGTACTACTACGGCGACGGTGTAAAGAAGTGTTATAAAAAAGCGGTAGAGTATTACACCAAAGCTGCCGAACTTGGCAACAGTAAAGCATTTTATAAATTAGGCATCTGCTATGAAGATGGCTTGGGGGTAAAGAAAAATCCCGTAAAATCCTTTGAGTGTTTTCAGAAAGCCGCTGAAGATGACTATCCGGAAGCCGTTTATTATCTCGGCAGTTGTTATTACAACGGCAGAGGCGTTGAAAAGGATTTGGCACAAGCATATTACTGGCACAAGAAGTCCGCCGAACTCGGTGAAACTACCGGTATGAATGACATTGCCGTAGTTGATTACGGCGTTGAAATTTCGGATGCAGAACGCATTATGTGGCTGAAAAAAGCCGCCGATTTGAACGATGATATGGCATTATACAATCTTGCCTTACGCTATTTGAATGGATATGACGGTATCGAACCTGATGAAAAAATGGCTGTTAAACTTTTCCGTAAGTCTGCGAAGCAGGATCATCCGTCAGCGTACTACGCCCTGTATAAATGCTATACCAATGGGCGCGGCGTCCGCAAGAACCGTCAACTTGCGTTAAAATACTTGCACAAATCTGCCGAACTCGGATACTCCAAAGCCCGGAAAGTTTTGAAAACGTTGGAGTCCGGGAAATGAGCAACTGGAAAGAAAATAAAATCGTGATATATTACTCTTGAAGGTATAAGGCTGTACGGAGGACTATATGACAAAATTGATAAAGCCACGCGAGAATGAAATAAACTACATAAAATCTGAAAATCTTTTGCAGGATGCAAAAATCATTATTGATACGGCTCAAGATTATGCTTACAAAGCAGTGAATTTTGCTTTGGTCAAACGAAATTGGCTGCTTGGCAAACGAATCGCCGAAGAGGAACTTCAAAATGAAAATCGTGCCGAATATGGTGCTAAAGTTATATTTTCTCTTGCTGACGAACTTACGGCAATATATGGCAAGGGATTTGATTACAGTACGTTATACAAATTTGTCCGATTTTACAAATGCTTCCCGCAGATTTTGGACTCGGCAAGTCCAAAATTGGAACGGTTGTCCTGGACGCACTTTCGTGTGCTGTTGCAAGTCAATGATGAAGCCGCAAGAGAGTGGTATGCCGCAGAAGCCGCAACCGAGGCATGGTCTGTAAAAACTTTGCAGCGTAATATCTCCAGCCAATATTATTATCGGCTGCTGCAAACCACAACTCCGGATGCAGTTAAGGCTGAAATGGAAACTTTGACAGCAGATTATCAGACAGACAAGTTGGAATTTATAAAAAATCCCGTTGTCGCTGAATTTCTCGGAATGTCTCCTGACTGCGACTATCTTGAAACTCAATTGGAAACTTGCATTATCAATAATTTGCAAAAATTCTTAATGGA